>JBFMEL010000021.1:0-22081 GCA_040753455.1 Thermoplasmatota archaeon
CATGGTTGTCATGCACCCATATGCCAACAAAAGATATAAATGTTTCGTCGGTCTCAAAATTTGCTGGCAGGGGGACGGTCTCAAAAAAACTCAGCGCGTTGTCATGTATTTAGGGGTAAAGTCGGGACATTCAGTGCAGTGAAACAGCGGTTCGATTACCAGCTATATTCCCGGCTCTGGTTCATGCAGAGGCGTGAGCTGGGGTTGAAAGTGCTCGCACACAATGTGAAACAGATACTGTACATCCAAGAAGCCGAACACAGCGACCTACCTCTCTGGGTGTTTGAAGACGCCCTCAGAGACCAGGCCAAACAGAATATGCTCGACGCTTTCTTCCAGTTCTGTTTCACCAGGAACCGTTAGCACCGCCGGGAGTGCTTCGCTGTTGCGCAACCCCAGCGGTAGCCATCATGGTGTTTCGGGGATTTACGCTTTTCGCCCTCAAAAGATGCGCCACCAAGGGCTCACTACTGATGCTCGAACAACGGCCATTGAACCGATTATGGTTATTCCGATTTGCGGGATGACGCCCGAGGGGGCAAAGGATATTTAAGGACCTGCGCACTCCTGGCGTTCGATGGACGAGATCGAGCGCTTCATAGCCGAGGACATGGACGCAGCAGGGGACATCACCTCCAAGGCTGTGCTGAGGGGCGAGCGCGCCATAGGGCTCGTGATATCAAAGGGGGAGTGCATCGCTGCCGGGCTGGAGGAAGGGGCAGAGGTCTTCGGAAGGATGGGTGTCGAGGCTGAGCTCCTGGTCCCGGATGGCAGAGAGGTGAGCAGGGGCACGGAGGTGCTGAGGACCACGGGGGATGGGGCATCGATCCTCGGCGCGGAGCGCTTAGCCCTGAACATCATCATGCGCATGAGCGGCATCGCCACCATGACGCGGAGGGTGGTGGAAGCATGCAGGACCGTGAATCCGAGGATCAAAGTCGCGGCTACGAGAAAGACCACCCCGGGTTTCAGGCGCTACGAGAAGAGGGCCGTGGCGCTGGGAGGCGGTGTGCCGCACAGATCAGGGCTCTACGACATGATCATTGTGAAGGACAACCATCTCGCGCTCTGCGGTGGGGTTGAGACTGCCATAGCGCGGCTTATGGAAGGACGACCTGCAGCAAGGGTGGAGATCGAGGTGACGAAGATGGAGGACGCACTCAAGGCGGCAGGGGCAGAGGTGGACGTGATCATGCTTGACAACCTCGCGTCCGAGGAGGGGGAGCGCATAGCCAACGCTGTGCGCGCCATCGCCCCACGCATAGAGATCGAAGCCTCTGGAGGGATCACACTCGAGAACGCGCCGCTGTATGCTCGATGGGCGGACATCATCTCGCTGGGTGCTCTCACGCACTCCTACAAGGCTGCCGACTTCTCCCTGGAGGTCAGGAGATGGTGAGGGCACAGCGGGTTCACAGGGACCTCGAGTACCTCTGAGACGTTCCTCAAGCCATCGTAGTAGAAGAGGTTGGAGATCACAGCCTCCTCCTTTCCACAGGTGAACTTCAGCGCTTCCCGCACCTGCACCGCAGCCACGATCGCCGTGGTGGTAATCTCCGCAGCCAGCTTGGGATTGAAGAAGGAAACATCCGCACCCGTGCAGCTGAACCGCTGCTGGACGATCTTCGCATGCGTGCGGTTCGTGCCGCACTCGAGGCATGCGCCATGCAGCGGGTGCACCACGAAGATCCTGCCCACGAACCCGTCTGTGGCAGCGTCAATGTACGGCATGCGCGCGGCACAGCAGCGGGCGTTCACGTGCAGCCTGGCTTCGAGGTTGTCCAGACAGCCGAGGACCATGTCATGCTCCTCGATGAAACCCTCCCCCATATCCTGTATCCTTGCGGTATGCGCCCTTGCATCGATCCCTGACTCCATAGACCTGAGGCGCTCGACCACCACCTCTGCCTTCAGCCTGCGCTGCCCCGCGTCCATGTCTGTGAAGAGCACGCATCTGTTCAGGTTCGATCTGACAATGTGATCCATGTCCACGATGGAGATGCGCCTGTACCCAGCCAGAACAAGGTTCTTTGCTGTCTCGTTCCCTATAGCGCCAGCGCCGATCACCAGCACCCTGGCGCGCTCGATGGCATCGAAGTCCAACCAGGCGATGCGCTTCGCGCGCTCGTGCCTGTCCTCGTCGTGCGCCCCCAGTCTCATCGTTCTGTGAGTCATAAGCTCCGACCCATATCACCATCCCATATAAATGGGTTAAATGCGATTTATATATCAAAATGCGCCGCGCCAGGACACAGACGGCGTAGCTATAAACTGCCGGGGAAGCCAGAATCGGTCAGTGAAAGATTTAACGGCTGCGGACATGCGAAGTGCGAGGCGAAGCCGAGCATTTGGGTGAGGGCGTCAGCCCGAGCCGCATGTCCGCTGTTGTCCGAGTGCGTTAGCACCCAGCAATCCGAAGGATTGCGAGAGTTCCGAACCCCATACATGATTTTCCCTCCTATTTGTCACGCTATAGCTGTCATAGTAGATGTCACAGTATTGTCACAGTAATGTGTCATAGTAGCTCATAATATTTCGTAGGATCTGTCTTGCTTTTGGCAATCTCTTTTATTAAACCAAGTTCAACCAATTTTGCAAGATCCCCCTGGACTGTTCGCCTTACCAAATTAAATTTCTGCCTAATTTCTTCTACTGGCATATGTTTTTTATCTAAAATAAGTAATAAAATCTGTTGTTGTCGCTGGTTTAAATTGAGGCCTTTAGCCTTTTCTACAATAACTTCCTTTTTGATAGCTCTTTCTCCTTTTGTCTTTACTTCAATCAACTGTTTTTGTAATCCCTCTGTAAAATATTCAGGCCATTCCGTCATGTCCCGCTCTTTCGCTCTTACCGATTGGATAGCATCGTAGTATCCACGGCGATCTTTATCATAATACTCTGACAACGAAAAAAGCCTCTTGAAATCATACCCATTCTGGTAGAGAATAAGTGTACAGAGAACCCTATTGTTTCGACAAAATAATTATGTTACATAATACTTGGACAATTTTCTATCTGCGTCTTGGCGCGTAAACCTCCAGTCGATAGTCTTCTTCTGTTTGTTTCTCTTGTTTGTCCACGCACGAACTTCGCTTCTCAAAACCTCTTTATCCCCAATCCTCCTTCGCGTGCACTGGGCATCCATGACGCCAATCTCGACCTCGGCCACATTCAACCAACTTGCATGTTTCGGCGTGTAATGGAACTTGAGTTTTTTCAAAATCCGCTTCGCTTCCCTGGCGTCGTATGTTTCATAGAGCGATGTTTTACTGTGTGTATTGAGGTTGTCAACAACGCAATGCACTTTTTCAACGTCAGGATAGGCCTTATCCACCAGATGCTTCAAGAACTTAGCAAAATCCCGTTTCGTCCTTCTTAAGGTGACGCGCGTAGTGCGCCTTCCTCCCTTGAAGTCAACGGCCACAAAAATGTTCACCGTCCCCCTCCTGATGTACTCGTAATCGTATTTCTTGAGCTGGCCAGGCCTCATCGGTATCGGGGTTCTGCTCTCCTCGATTAGCTGTTTTGGTTTCTCGTCTATGCCGACGATCAGGTTCATAGGATCGTATGGCTTTTCATATTATAGGTCAAGAAGATGGTACATCCGTTTTCTGAAACTGGCAGTAATCTTTCCAATACACCAGGCCTTCTTCAACCAAGGCTTAGTTTTGCCTTTTTTAAAATGAGGCGAACGCTTTCCCTGTTGATTGTTTGGAATTCCTTACGCTTGCCCAGCTCCTCCGCGAGTAGCCTGACCGTCCATCTCTCTCTCCCTTTGGGCGGTTCCGTGCAGGCCATCGCGATTACTTCCGCCTCTTTTTTGTCGGTATATTTCCTCGGCTGTCCCGGCCTTGGCTCATCGTATAATGCCGAAGGCAGGCCCACCTCAAGATATCTTTTCTTGACTCGCCAGATGCGCTGCCTGTGGACCTTTATCGCATCAGATATGTATTTCTCGCTACGCCCTTCGTCGGTCAAGAGCAGTATGTTCGCCCTGGCAATCGCCCGCGCCCTGGCAGTTCCCTTCTTGATAAACTGGTTCAAGAACTCACGTTCGTCTTTTGTTAGGTGTATGGCTATCATGTGGTAGGCAAAAGCGGAGGAGGTATATAAACGTAACTAAAATAAATTGTCATAACACTAGCCATCGCCGAGGCGTTGATACTGGTGACGGAGCCTACCTACCATCCCTCTTCCGAACCGCTGCTGATACGCCTCAGAGAGCTGTGCAGACTGCGGGACCGCCTGGTGAAGAAGAACTCCATGTGCAAGAACCAGGCAATTCGGGACATAGATGCGCTCTGCAGAGGGTATACAGAGATGTTCAACGATGTCTTCAGCCCATCCTCGATCGCTGTGCTGAGAACAGTGTTCAGGGCCACAAGACTGTTCGAGACAGACACAGAAACCTTGCTAAAGGCATTGAACGAGTTCATGCCGCGCTCTGCTGCCGAGGAGAAAGCCAAGCGGCTCTCGGGGCTCTTCCAGCAGGTTGTAGTGCCCGAACATATAGTAGAGAGCTGCCTCCTGGAACTTCACATGCTGAATAAAAGAAGTTAAAGGGTTTGGGGGAGGGGCTCAGTATTCGTCCATTCCTCCCTCGCCCATGCCACCCCTGCCGCCTGGACCCCCTGGTGGGGTGGGCGCGCTGCGCTTCGATGCGATCACGTCGTCGATGCGCAGGATCATGTTCGCCACATCTGTCGCAGAGGCGATCGCCTGCGTCTTGACCCTCAGCGGTTCGATGACGCCCTGGTCGAGCATGTTCTTCACGCTGCCCGAGTAGACGTCGATCCCCACCGGGTTCTGCTTCTTTTTCTTGCTGTGATCCTTGCGCAGGTCGATCAGTATGTTGATGGCATCCAGTCCCGCGTTCTCCGCGAGCGTCCATGGGATGATCTCGATCGCCTTTGCAAACGCCTCGATCGCCAGCTGCTCTCTCCCTCCTACACTGGAGGCGAACTCCTGCAGCCTCAGCGAGAGCTCGATCTCCGGCGCGCCTCCGCCTGTGACCACGAGCCCGTCCTCTATGGCTACAGCAGTGACCTTTAGGGCGTCGTGCAGCGCGCGCTCGACCTCGTCAACCACATGCTCTGTGCCTCCCCTGACCAGTATCGAGACAGACTTCGGGTTCTTGCAGTCTGTGACAAAGGTCATCTCCGTATCGCCGATCTTGCGCTCCTCCACGTTACCCGCGTATCCCAGGTCGCTCTTGGACAGATCCTCCAGGTTGGTGACGAGCTTTGCACCGGTCGCGCGGGCGAGCTTTTCCATGTCGCTCTTCTTGGCCCTCCGCACTGCGTATATTCCCTCCTTTGCCAGGTAGTGCTGGACGAGGTCGTCGATCCCCTTCTGGCAGAAGACCGCGGTCGCTCCCGACTGCTTGACCACCTCGACCTTGTGCTTCAGGGTTCGCTCCTCCTCGAGGAGGAACTTCTCCATCTGCGCTGGGTCTGTGATCTGTATCTTTGCATCCACCTCTGTCTTCTTGATCTCCAGCGCCGAGTCGATCAAGGCGATCTTCGCATCCTTGACCACCTTCGGCATCCTTGGGTGCACGCGCTCCTTGTCTAGGATGATCCCCTTCACCAGCTGCGTGTCGCTCACTGCGCCGCCATGTTTCTTCTCGACCTTCACGTTGTCGATGTCGCAGACCCACTTGCCGTCTACCTTGTCAGCGATCGCCTTCACAGCCTCCACTGCCAGCTCCGCTAGGAGCGTCCTGTGGGGTCCAGTCGCCTTGCTGCTCATCGCGGTGACTGCGACCTTCTTCAGGGTCTTATCGTCGGCGGAGGCGACCTTCATCCCCATCTCGGTGAGGAGGCGGGTCGCTTCCGTTGCAGCGCGCGTGTACCCTGCCGCTATCACGGTCGGGTGCACGTTCTGGTCTATCAGCGCTTCTGCCTTCTTCAGCAGCTCCCCCGCGATGACGACCGCGGATGTGGTGCCATCCCCGCATTCATTGTCCTGCGTCTTTGCCACCTCGACCACCATCTTGGCAGCCGGATGCTCGATGTCGATCTCCTTCAGGATCGTGGCGCCGTCGTTGGTAATCACCACGTCCCCCATGCTGTCGACCAACATCTTGTCCATTCCACGAGGTCCGAGGGTCGAGCGCACCGCGTCCGCCACAGCCTTTGCAGCGGCGATGTTGTTGAACTGAGCGCCCTTGCCCTTGTGTCTCTCCGTGCCCTCCTTGAGCACGATTATCGGTTGTTGTCCTCCTGTCATCATGTCTCTCAACCTCCTTAGGTTGTTGCGTGTCGATATATTAGAGCTTCTATAAAAAACTTTGCCCGCTGCGTGCGCGGAACTTTTGTTGTTGGTGAAAATTCCCTACTCAATAGCCCTCCCATAGATCTATCTTCGACGATGAAATTATGAGGAATGCGCAGCGGGAGCGCCACGTGGCGCTCCCGGAAAGCTGCGATCCCAGTTCCGAAGTACTCGGACTGGAATAGCGTTAGCTTTCTAAAAAAAATTCGGAAGTTTCGCGCGCAGATAGCGCGAGCTATCAGCGCCGATGGGGACTTCTGAAAAACGCACGCGCAAAAGAGGTGAAAAGATGGAAGTTAACATAGGAATCGACGGGAAACCGTATGCGATACCCGATATCGTATGCGAGTTCAAGAACGGCAAAGCGAGACGCAGGTATCCACGAGAAGTAAACTACCAGCCCGTGAACGGGCTGGTAGTTTACGAACTCTCGTTTTGGAAAAGTGCTTATTGTCATTGACCACGCACCTTACCGCGTTTCAAATCAGATGCAAGAACTTTATGAGGAGCAAGAGGAATGCTTGCATGTGGAGTATTTTCCAAGTTACAGTCCTGAGTTGAACCCCGCGGAACAACCCTGGAGAGAGGTTAAGAAATGGCTGGCAATAAGGTGTTGGAAAGACAAATATGAACTAAAAGAGCAACTGATTTTGGCATTTCACGAGGATTTTGTTATGGCCCCGATTTACCATTATTTATTGCTCTGACTATAGGTCGGGTTGCTAGACACGCACCTATCCGTCCTCCTATGGGGACAAGATGCCTGGTCGTCGGGCAGCCAATCAAACTCACAGCCTCTAAATGGGCTATGCTGGCTATCGGCTGCCCCTGACTTGGCACCATGCTCTGCACGGTATGGTCAGCCGGATTTGTAAGGTTTTTCATGGCATCAAACTATGGCACCGAGTTTGCGAGCGAGCCTAATCTGGAAAGCATCCTAAGAGCAAACCCAGATTAGGCGCAGGGTGAGAAAAGAGCATACACATGGCAGCATCTTTTGTCACCGACCCCAGAGCAGGAGCGGAACTCATGTGCGAGATGCAGAAAAAATAGGGGGGAGGTAATCGTGATGTGCATCCCATGCCCTTCTGACAGGACTTACCTCCTCAGGTATTCCTTCCTCAGTTCATCCATCTGGGCAATAGCCTGCTCGGCCTTCTGCATGCGCTGGATCTTTTCCTGGACCAGATCCACCCGCGCGTACAGCATGTCCCGCATGGCGGTCCGGATCGCTTCGGAGCGCGAGGAGAAGTCGTCCATCTCGACCAGGTAGTCTATCATCGCGAGATACCGCTTCGGCACCCGCAGCGTGATCTTCTCGGTCTCTGTCTCGATGCTCATGTGCGCACGCGCCTGTACATCCTTTGTCTGTCAATTGCAGGACAAAGGAGGTATAGCAGGAGTCATATATAAGCCTTGCCCCCTCGGATGTCGTGGGCTCGCAGCCGCGCAGCAGGGCACTGAGACAGCGACTGGCTCACGCCATCTTCTTTATTAGAGATGCCCATCGCCCGATTGAGGCTGCATTTCGCGTGGAACTGCGCTCATAGCCAGGACAGAGCAGCGATATCTTGCCCGCAGGCCATATCCCAGCGCTCGGCGACTATCTGCAGCGCGTGCTACAGCTCCTTCCACTTCGTGACCCTGATCGCTACGAACATGAATATGGCAGCGAAGATGCCCAGGATCAAGAATGCGAGCCCTGCGCCGGACACATTATCATGGATAATGATGCTCCTCAGACCATCGTGAAAGTAGTACAGGGGCATCGCCTTAGCCACGTGCTACATGTAGTCCGGCATGATCTCGATAGGCCAGAACGCGCCCGAGAGAAACATCATCGGGAACGCGATGGCGTTGCCAGCGCCCGCAGCAGCCTCTACATCCTTGATGAGTCCGCCGAGCACCATCCCCACACTTGAAAATGCCAAGACACCGATGAAGATGAGGGCGATAGCATAGGCGTTGGGCACTGCCTGGACACCGAAGAACGCCCAGCCCACACAGATCATGATGCCCGTGAGTGTGAACGCTAGCACTGACTGCATCAGGACGTTCCCCAGCACCCAGTCCATCTTGGAGAGCGGGGTGGCTACCAAGCGTTTCAGCACACCGTTGCGCCTGTATTCTGAGATCGTGGTCGTGCCCCCGATGATCCCGTTGGTCATGATGAATGCGGCGATGTAGCCAGGGAGGTAGTAGTCCACGGCGCTGAGATGCCGCACGGCAAGGTCCTCTGAGCTCGCGTCTATCGCAGGAGCCCGGTCGCCCAGGAGCAATCCGTTATTGAAAGAGTTCACCACGCTGAGCACTATCCCCTTGACGATCCCTGCGCTGGTATCCCCCTTCTCGTCGAGCAGCAGCAGCACCTCCGCCTGGGTGGAGTTTGCGGTTGCATTTTCCCACTCCTGCATCGTCCTGATCCCATCGGTAAGGTTCTGTTTCTGGCTCTCGTTCATCTGCTGCTCATAGAGGTCCAGGATCTGCATCATGGTGTCGATCATGACCCCCAAGCGGAGGTTTATGCTCCTGTTGAGGGCTTTCGCCTCGAACCCCTCCCCAATGACCAGCGCGCGGTAGACGCCGAAAGAAGGATGCTTTTTCGGGTACTCCGTCACGTTCACATCTGTATCGAGTCTGTGGATGTTGAACGCCTTGGTAGCATCCAGCGCCTCGATGAATGCGGTGGATAGATTTGTTTCTGCACCATCCGCGCTCACGTCCAAGTTTTGAACATAGAGATCCAGCTTGACGTCCTCGCCCCCGCCAAAGACAGCAGAGAAGATCACGAGCAGCAGCAGGGGGAAGAGGAACGAGAAGAACACCCCTGTCTTGCTCCTCACCCAGTTCTTTGAGACCGCGAGGAACACCGGGATGATCCCCTTCACAGCAGCTCACCCCGCTCGTCGATCCTTGCGCCTGTCAGGCGCAGGAACACATCGTCCATCGTGGGCTCGGAGATCTCTGCCCGACACTCCTGATCTGCCCGGTACAGCTCCACCAGTGCCTGGCTGGCTTCCATGCGGTTCCGGAAGACACCTATCAACGTGCCGTCGTGCTCCTCACTGACCTCTGGCGTGCGTCCCTTCAGAGAGCTCTCCACCTCTGCAACTGCATCGCGCACCTTGAGCTTAATGCCCCCGCCATATCTATCGATCATCTCCCCCACGCTGTCCAGTGCCGCGATCCTTCCTCTCACGATGACCGCTGCACGATCGCAGAGATGCTCGACCTCCTCCATATAATGGGTCGTGAGCACCACTGTCTTTCCCATCCTTTTCAGATTGCGGATGACCTCCCATGTCTCCACCCTCGCTTTAGGGTCCAGTCCTGTCGTGGGCTCGTCCAGGAACACGAGCTCAGGATCGCTGACCAGCGCCATGCATATCCCTGTGCGCTGCTTCATCCCGCCTGAGAGGCTCATGAACTTCTTCTTCCTGACATCCCACATATCCAGGCTCCTTAAAATGTCCTCAACCCTCCCCTTGGCGCCGTAGATGCGCGCCACGAGTTCCACGTTCTCCCTGGCGGTCAGACGCTCGAACGCGTTGAAGTCCTGCGGGAGGACCCCTATGCGTCTCTTGATCTCCCTCTCCTCGGTGCATACGTCGAACCCCAAAACGCTGGCAGTGCCGCTGGTGGGCTTCCGCAGGCATTCCAGTATCTCCACAGCGGTCGTCTTTCCTGCACCGTTTGGGCCCACCAAGGAAAACACCTCCCCCTTCCGCACCTCGAAGGAGATGCCGTCCACCGCGCGCACCTCGCCATATACCTTGACCAGGTCACTGACAGAGATCACGCTTTCCGTCATCCCTCCAGGGGAAGCGGTTGTGGTATATAATTGCTCCTTTTCTCGTAACGAGGGCACTGTTCCGAAGTTCTGAGCTACCGGTCGCGCTTGGGCGAAATCAGCGTACTTTGGTCGAACTGGCAGAGACCTCAGCTTCGGTAGGTTGATCTAATACCCTTCCTCGTGCCCAGGGAGCGAGGCAATATCTCCTGGCTCCTTGTTCCCAAACCTTTTTCTCCTCCCCTACCTTTCAGCAGCCCCGAGGCATGCGATGGACAAAGACCTGATGCAGAAAGGGGTCATGCGCATAGAATGGGCGCAGGAGCACATGCGCGTGCTGTCCCAAGTGAGGCAGGGGCTGCTGGCGTCCAGGGCACTCAAAGGGCTGAGGATCGCTATGGCGCTGCACGTGGAGGCAAAGACTGGCGTGCTCGCTCTCACCCTGAAGGAGGCCGGGGCAAGACTGAGGCTCACGAGCTGCAACCCCCTCTCCACTGATGATGCTGTGGCTGTTGCGCTGAACAAGCACTATGGACTGGATACGAGGGCGAAGAAGTGGCAGACCAGCGAGGAGTACTACGAGAGCCTTCATCGGGTGCTGGACATCAAGCCCCAGATCACGATCGATGATGGGGGCGACCTCATCTTCCTCCTGCACACGGAGCGCACTGAGCTTCTGGACGAGGTGATAGGGGGGAACGAGGAGACCACCACGGGCATAGTGAGGCTGAGGGCTATGGAGGCTGAGGGCAGCCTGAGGTTTCCGGTCATAGCTGTGAACAACGCGCAGATGAAGCACCTCTTCGACAACAGATACGGCACAGGACAGTCAACGATGGATGGAATAATGACAGCCACAAACCTTCTCATCGCCGGACGCACGTTTGTCGTCGCAGGCTATGGCTGGTGCGGGCGCGGGATCGCGATGCGCGCGAGGGGGCTCGGCGCGAGGGTCATCGTCACAGAGGTGGATGCCGTGCGGGCTGTGGAGGCATCTCTGGACGGCTTCGAGGTGATGCGCATGATGGACGCAGTGAGCGCAGCGGATTTTGTGGTCTCAGCCACAGGCAACAGGGAGATCGTCACCCGCGCCCATCTGCGGAGGATGAAGGACGGCTGCATGCTAGCCAATGCTGGGCACTTCGACAACGAGATATCCAAGGACGCGCTGGCGCGGGAAGCAAAGAAGAAGAGAAGGGCGAGGGAGTTCGTGGACGAGTACACCCTGCGGGACGGGCGAAGGGTCTATCTGCTGGCAGAGGGAAGGCTGATCAACCTTGCAGCAGGACAGGGGCATCCCGTGGAGATCATGGACATGAGCTTTTCGATCCAGGCGCTGTGCGCTCAGCACCTTGCGCTCAGAGGCAGGGGGATGGAGCCGAGAGTCTATGACGTGCCGAGGGAGATCGACGAGGAGATAGCCAGCTTAGCCCTCGATAACCAGGGGATAGAGATAGACAGGCTCACACCGATGCAGCGGGAGTACCTCTCCTCGTGGAGAGAGGGGACATGAAGGCGCGCTGGGCAGTGGTATGCGACTTCGATGGGACCATCACCACACGGGACATAGCCGAGGCGATCCTGGAGCGCTTCACAGGCGATGCCTGGAAGGATATCGAGGCAGAGTACAGGGAGGGTAAAATCGGATCGAGGATCGCGCTCGCCAAGCAGTTCGCCAACGTGCACGCCTCGAGCGAGGAGGTGGTAGCGTATGCACTTGGCATCGCAGCACTGCGCCCTCACTTCAAGGAGTTCGCAGCCTTCTGCCATGAGAAGGATGTGCCTCTCCTGGTGCTGAGCGAGGGCTTGGAGATCTACATCGAGCCGATCCTGCGCAGGGCAGGGGCGAATGTGAGGTACGAGGCGAACACCGCAGCCCCTTCAGAGCAAGGGATGAAGATCCTTTACCATGACGATGGAATGGACTGCGAGCTCTGCGGCATCTGCAAGTTCAAGAGGGTGGAGGATTTGAGGGATGAGGGATACAAAGTGATGTACATCGGGGACGGCTACTCAGACCTGTGCGCCGCCAGAAACGCAGACCTGGTGCTTGCTGCCGGGTATCTCAGAGAGAGGCTGGGAGGGCTCGAGTTCGAGGACTTTGCCCAGGCTGCCGAGGTGCTGGAGGGGCTCCTATGCCTGGAGTGACAGGTGGGGGGCAGCCCTGCAGCCCTCCCAGAAAAATCGCTCCGAGGGAGAACTTCCTCGGGGTCTTCGGGCACACAACGATCGACCACATCATGGAGGTGCCCAGGTTTCCTGCGCCGAACACCTCGATCGAGGTGCGCAGCCGCCGTAGGTATCACGGAGGCACCGGGGCGAACATAGCCTTCTTAGCAGCGAATATGGGGGCGACAGTCGCCCTTGCATCCTTTGTAGGGGATGACTTTCCCCAGGGGTTCGAGGATGCGCTGAGGGCTGCGAGCGTGGATATCACCGACCTGGTGAGGGTGAAGGGCTACTACACCCCGGCGTGCTGGATCGTCACCGATTCTGACGAGCAGCAGATGGCGTTCATCGACCAGGGACCGATGAGGGATGCCGAGGGGTTCGATGTGCTCGCGCACACTGTGGACACCAGCAGGATCGTGCATTTCGGCACCGGGCGCCCTGAGTACTATGCGAAGGTGGCGGCATACGCCCACGCCAAGAAGCGGACGATCGCCCTGGACCCTGCGCAGGAGATACATTATGTCTACACCAAAGACACATTCCTCCAGATGCTGGACTGCGCCCATATCCTGTTCGTGAACAGCGCAGAGCTGGAACGAGCGCTCGAGTACATAGGGTCCAAGAGCCCCAAGTGGCTGCTGGATTATGTGGAGGTGCTGCTCGTCACCCTTGGCAGAAAGGGGAGCAGGGTCCTGACAACCGATGGGGTGGAGGATATCCCAGCCATCCCCCCGAGACGCATGGCAGACCCCACAGGCGCAGGGGACGGATACCGCGCAGGGTTCTACGCAGCGATGGAGCGGGGGCATGAGATATGCGAATGCGCGCTCGCCGGCGCTGCGGCAGCCAGCTTCGTGATAGAGGAACATGGCGCGCAGAGCGCTCCACCCACATGGGAAAGCGTCCTGGCGCGCCTGCGGGAGCACCGGTGCGCGATAGATTAAAGTTAAATACCCCTGCCTGTTTTCCGATCTTAGGGTGCGCAATGAAAAAGTTCGCAAAGAAGATCGTGCTTCTGGGGGACAGCGCGGTGGGCAAGACGAGCCTGATAAGGAAGTTCGTGGAGGATGTCTTCGACGACAGCTACATCTCCACCATAGGCACGAAGGTGACCAAGAAGGAGGTCAGGCTCATGCTCGAAGGGCAGGAGGCGCTGATGAACCTCATGATCTGGGACATGCTCGGCAGGGAGGGCTATATCTCGACCCAGGCGAGGCAGATGGTCGGTGCCCAGGGTGTCATACTGGTGGGGGACGTCACCAGACCCGAGACGCTGAGGAGCATGGAGAAGTACTGGATCCCCCTCCTGTTCAGGACGATCGGCAGCGTGAACCTGCCCATGGTCTTCCTCGGAAACAAGGCAGACCTCGTGAGCGAGGCAGGGGAGGCCGAGCGCATCCTGATGAGGCTGGGCAAGGGATACAACTATGGGATGAAGGAGGTGCTGCCCGCGGAGCTCAACACATGGTTCATGACGAGCGCCAAGACAGGAGAAAATGTGGAGAACGCGTTCCTCACGATGGTGCACATGGCGTTTCACAGCAACCGCGCCCAAGATCCGTTCTACGACAGGATCAGGAGCCTGGTGATCGAGAGGCTGAGGGACGAGAACCCCAAGGAAACCCTGATCCAGGTCTGCGACCTGATCATATACGAGTTCGGCGAGATGTACGGCAGCTCTGCCGAGGCGGGACAGGTGCTGAGGGAGGAGGTCGCCCGCGCCGGTGTGGACCACAACGAGCCCACAAGGGAGGCGCTGCGCGAGCTGGTCGATTACCTCATAGAGGCTGCGGGGGAGGTGGTGCAGGATCAAGCGCTCCTGGACAGCAAGAGGAAGGAGTGGCTGGCGTATATCGAGGGGGCGTAAGAGATCAGCCATTTGAAGTTGGTGGGAGTGGCTTAACTGAGTACGATCCGTGGGGGGGCTTCAGGTACAGGCGAGAGAGAATGCTGCGAGGGATGGTTTGGGGCTTAGTATGATGGTTGCCCCGTGCTTGAGAAAATCTAGACCGCGCAGGCAGATAGTCTGGTACACACTCAGGAGCTTTGCGTAAAGATTGGCGCCATCATCGCTTCTGCTCCCGCCACTGATCTTCCTTGCGGTCACAGGATGCCGAAGTGCTCTCTCTGCGCGGTTGTTGGCTCCATCAACGTCTGGGTTTTTCACAAACTCGAACAGGTTCTCCTTCTCTTTCTTCAGGCTCTCTACGAACTTCCTGCAGTGAGATGACTCGAAGGGTCTGTCTATGTCATTCATCATCTCTCGATATAAGTTCTGAATATCGTCCTCCGTTCCCTTGTGGTCAAATGCACATGCGCGTTCATAGGTTCTCTTCATCACTCTGTGTATCAATGCCCCCTCGTCTCTGTAGAACTGAGCAAGTTCTTTGGAGTCCTGTACGAGATGCGCCCAACAGTCCTGCTGAGGTCGTTTGGAGAGTCTGGCGAGCGTCTTGAATGCCGACCATCGGTCGTGCACGTCCACGCCTATTTTTTTGGTTCCCACGACCGCCTCGGGTACCTCATGTCCCCGCGAATCTGCCATCTCGAAAAGAGCTTCATTCTTGGTGACGAATGCCCACAGATAGGTATTCTCACCATTTTTTCTCCAGACAGTATCGTCCATATATCTTGCAGGCGCATTACGAACATTCCCTACGATTTCCTGGCTGATTGGTGTGAATGCCTTTCCCACCTGAGACTGCATCTGTTGGATTTCACCTTCACTTATCTTGAGCCCGAATAGTTTTTCCATCAGATTCTTGACGGGGTCCTGTGGTATTCTGAGACCGACCCTCAGGTATGAAACTGCAAGCATCGTGTTGATTCCCATGTGGGCCTTTGGCAGCGCTGGGACGGCTGTGTTATTGTCCACTATGCGTTTGCAATCTTTGCAGTATCTTCGCCTGATGATGTATCTGGTGGTTCTTGCCTTACATACCGGAATATCTTCAACCGTCCGTTCCCGCTCTTCTACGCACTCGCTGAGGTTGCTGCCGCCGCAGTGAGGGCATTTCTCAATATCGATTGTGCGGACTTCGTCTATGACATCGGGCATCTTTCGATACGCAGGTTTATGGCAGGTTTTGCACCCGGCTTCTTCTTCGTCTGTGACCTGTCGGTCGGTTGCTTGATGAAATATGGCTTACCGTTTTTCACACCTACGGTTTCTGGGGGTCTCGTCTTGTACTCTTCATACTCTTTACGAACTCTTTCGAGTTTCTCCTCGATTTCTCTTTTCTCTCTCTCAATCTTCTCAATATTCCGTTTCAATGTCTCGTTCTCATGGCGCAGGGCATCGTTCTCCTTCTTGAGGCGAGCACTATCCTCTTCCCTTCCTGATCCTGCATCATCCCTCTGGCTCAATCGCTCACCACCACCAGGTAGACCGTCTTTCCGAGATGTTCCTTTGGACAGTCTACTTTTGCGCTCGTGCCGAAAGGCGTCACCTTCCGGATGTAAAAGCCGCAGATGTTCTTGATTCTGAGTTCACTCGCAGGGGTGATCGGAACGCGCTTCATCAGATATCTGCAAGATATCTTAAAGATATAAAACTTTCGGTTCTGGAAAGTGGCTGCTCCCCAGAGGGGAACTTCAGAAGACTGATCTCTTACCCCGCTGCTGGCGTCATCCCGCCCATTTCTTAATCAGCCATGGCGGGAGCTCAGGGGCTACCTCGCAGTCTCTCCGAACGAAGTTGATTATCGAATAGGGATGCATGCGTGCTTGCACGGCTCTGGGGAGACTAGCGCAGGTTAAGCGACTTAACCCTCAATCGCGCTCGCGCTTGAACATCACTGTGCCGAGCGCGAGCATCGCACCGCAGAACGCGAGCAGCACCAGCAAATCCTGCCACAGCGGGAACTGCGATGCAGCGCCGCCGATCAACAGATGCCGCAGCGCGTCGACGCAGTACGTGAGCGGGTCTATGTAGGCGAGCGCTTTCAGCCACCCTGGGAGCGGGCCGATGGGGTAGAGCGCGCCGCTCAGGAAGAACAGCGGCATGACCAGGAAGTTCATGAGCATCTGAAAACCTTCCATCGACTCGATGCGGGACGCGACGGCGATCCCTAAGAACACGATGCCGAGCGCAACGAAGAACATGACGCCGAGCGCGGCCACGATGCCGAGCGCCAGTCCGAAATCGCCGGAGTAGCTCGCACCGACCGGGATCGAGAGAAAGATGATAATGATGCCCTGGATGAATGCGGTCGTCGTGCCGCCGAGGCCCTTGCCCAAGATGATGCTGGTCTTCGAAACCGGCGCCACGAGGATTTCCTTGAGGAACCCGAACTCGCGGTCGAAGATGACGCTCGTGCCTGCGAAGAGGGACGTGAACAGGATGGTCATCGCCACGATACCAGGTGCCATGAACGTGATGTAGTCCACGCCAAGGTTCGGGCCGAGCCGCATCGAGGACTTGAACGCTGTACCGAGCAGCAGCAGCCACAGGACGGGCATGCCCAGCGTGGCCACGATGCGTGACTTCATGCGCACGTACCTGGTCATCTCGCGCAGCCAGAGCGTGTAGATGTCGCGCAGCGTGTCGTATATCGCGCTCAATGTCTCAGCCTCCCGCGGTGCTGCATGTGCATGCGCCGCATCTGCGCCCGGCCGCCTTCCACCTCGTCACGTATCTGTCTGCCCGTGAACCTGAGGAACACATCCTCCAGTGTGGGCTCGCGGTGCGATACCGAGGCGACCGCCACGTCGTGCTAGCGCGCAGCCTCGATTATCCGCGGGATCATCTCCTCACCGTGCCGCACCGTTGCTATGAAATGATCCTTCTGCTGGCTCACGCTCACCACGCCGTCGAGCTGCTGCAGAACCGTCACAAACCTGCCCGCTGCCCCGCCGTCGACGCTCCGCAGCGTGAGCGTGAGCACGTCGCCCCCGAGGGCATCCTTCAGCTTCGCGGGCGTGTCGAGCGCGACGAACCTCCCGTAATCGATGATCGCGACGCGGTCGCAGAGGACATCCGCCTCGTCCATGTAGTGCGTCGTGAGCAGTATCGTCACCTGCTCGTGCGCCTTCAGGCTTTTGATATAGTCCCATATGAGCCGTCGGGTCTGCGGGTCGAGCCCTAATGTCGGCTCGTCGAGGAAAAGCACCTTCGGACGGTGGAGCAGCCCGCGCGCGAGTTCGAGCCGACGGCGCATACCGCCCGAATAGGTCTTCACCAGGTCGTCCTTGCGGGCGTAGAGCCCGACGAGCCGCAGCATCTCCGCAACACGCCTGTCGATCTCCTCCTCGGGCATCTTGTAGAGCCGCGCATGGAACCACATGTTCTCCGCGCCGGTGAGGTTGTCGTCCAGCGCGGGATCCTGGAACACGATGCCGATGCTGCTGCGAACAGCCGCGGGCGCTCGCACGACATCGTAGCTCCACACGAGCGCGCTGCCCTCGGTCGGCGCGAGCAGCGTGGCGAGGATCGAGATGAGCGTCGTCTTTCCCGCGCCGTTCGGTCCGAGCAGCCCGAAGATCTCCCCGCATGCGACGGAGAGCGAGACGTCGTTCACCGCGATTAAGTCGCCGAATCTTTTCGTCAGGTTCTGCGTCTGGATAGCGTATTGCGGGCATGCCATGCACATCGTGGCTGCTCAAGCGCACCGCGTAATTAAATATATCTGATGCAAGGGCAAGCAGACTGCTCGGCTGTGCTCCTGATAGATCTTAAGGTCCCCCTTTTACCAACTTGAAGACGACCGGAAGGATGAACCCGTTCGATTGGCAAAGAGCATCAGCCGATAAGGTCACTGAACCAGGGCATCGCAACCTTCATAACACCTTATCGCAATGGGGGGTGCACAAGGAGGGGTCGGGATGCAGTTGGCTGGTCCATCTTCGATAGTGGGGTGCGTCTCTTGAAGCTCACCGAGAACGCCATCGCTGTGCTGGAGCGCCGCTACCTTGCCAGGGACAAGGAGGGCAGGCTCATCGAGACACCAGAGGAGATGCTCAGGCGGGTGGCTGGGAACATAGCGAAGGCAGAGGAGCGCCACGGTAAATCCAAGAAGGAGGTCAAAGAGATCGAGCGCATCTTCTACGAGATGATGACATCTCTTGAGTTCCTGCCCAACTCCCCCACGCTGATGAATGCCGGGAGGGAGCTGCAGCAGCTCTCCGCCTGCTTCGTGCTGCCCGTGGAAGATTCGATGGAGAGCATCTTCGACGCGCTGAAGAGCGCTGCGCTGATCCACAAGAGCGGTGGGGGGACTGGGTTCGCGTTCTCGCGCCTCAGGCCAAAAAGCGATGTAGTCCAGTCCACGATGGGGGTGAGCAGCGGACCCGTATCCTTCATGAGGGTGTTCAACGCAGCCACTGAGGCTATAAAGCAGGGCGGCACACGCCGTGGGGCGAACATGGGGATACTGAGGATAGACCACCCTGACATCATGGAGTTCATCAGGTCGAAGGAGGAGAAGGGTGCGCTCACGAACTTCAACATCTCCGTCGCAGCTACAGATCACTTCATGAAGGCGCTGAAAGAGGGAAAGCAATACCCGCTGATCAACCCGAGGACCGGCAAGGCTGTGAGACAGGTGAACGCCAAGGAGGTCTTCGATGATGTCGTGCGCATGGCATGGCAGACCGGAGACCCTGGGCTGATATTCATAGACCGGATAAACAGGGACAATCCAACCCCAGAGATAGGGGAAATAGAGAGCACGAATCCATGCGTGGCAGGCGGCACGCTGATTTATACGAGCTATGGGCTCATTCCTGCGGAAAGATTGCACGCACATGGTGAGCCGCTACCGCTCACCGCGGACCCAAGGCGGGGCCCGTTCGCAGGAATATTGAGGGGCAGTAATGTGCTCAGGACAGGAAGAAAGAAGATCTATAAGCTTACGAGCAAGGAAGGTTATTCGCTCAGGCTCACGGCCAACCACAGGGTGATGACCGCCCGCGGCTGGGTTGCGGCTAAGAACCTCAGACACGGCGACAGAATCCATATCCTCAGCAGAAAAGGTGGATTCGGAAGCGAAGGCTCCATCGACCAAGGAAGAATACTCGGCTGGCTCGTAGGCGATGGAACAATTAAATCAGACAGAGCGGTCCTTTCGTTCTTCGGTGAGGAGAAACGAAAGCTCGCACCAAAGTTTGCAGAGATGGTGGACCGCGCTGTGGAAGGATTGCAAAAACTTCAGAGGACATACAAGGTCGGTGCGGTTGAAATAGCTGGACGCGACGAAGCGCGTGTCTCTTCTAAGCGGCTCCTTAAGATAGCACGGTGGTACGGGTTCCTGGGCAAGAAACACATGATCTCGGATAAGATGCTCGCAGCCTCTGAGGAGTTCCAGCGCGGATTCCTCCAGGCATTGCTCACCGCCGACGGGAGCGTGCAGGGGACTGTCAAAAAAGGGGTGAGTGTGCGGCTCGCACAGAACGACATGGAGCTGCTGGAGAGGGTGCAGCAGATGCTGCTCAATTTCGGGATTGCCTCGCGCATTTACAAGAACAGACGGCAGATGACGGCGCGGGATCTCCCGGATGGCAAGGGCGGCTCTCGGAAATATCTCTGCAAGCCGCAGCATGAGCTTGTTATCTCGAAAGAAAACCTCATCAAACTCTGCAACGAGGTGGGCTTCCTTGATGAAGCAAAGAACGCAAAGCTAAAAGCATACCTTAATGGCGCCCGGCGCGGGCCGTACCGCGAATACTTCACCGTGACCTTCAAGGACCTGAGAGAGGACGGCGAGGAGGACGTGTTCGACCTCATCGAACCGCTCACGCACAGTTTCGTGGCGAACGGCATCGTTGTTCACAACTGCGGCGAGCAGCCGCTCTTACCCTATGAATCCTGCAACCTCGGCTCGATCAACCTGGCGAAGATGGTCAAGGATGGAGGCGTGGATTGGGAAAGGCTGAGGAGGGTTGTGCATCATGCAGTGCGGTTCCTGGACGATGTGATCGATGTGAATCGATATCCTCTGGCGGAGATAGAGAAGAACACCCTGGCGAATCGGAAGATTGGGCTGGGGGTGATGGGCTGGGCAGACATGCTGATAGAGATGGGAATACCTTACGAATCCAAGGAGGCATATCTCCTTGCCGAGAAGCTGATGCGGTTCATCCACCAGGAGGGGATAAAAGCCTCGCAGGTGCTGGCGAAGGAGAAAGGGTCATTCTCCAACATCGAGAGGAGCATTTATAAAAGGGGGAGACCAATGAGAAACGCTACCGTGACCACGATCGCACCCACAGGCACGATCTCGATGATCGCAGACTGCTCCAGCGGCATCGAGCCCATATATTCCGTGGCGTACGTGAAGCGCGTGATGGACGGAACGGAACTGCAGTATGTCCACCCGTCCCTCGAGAAGACGTGCAGAGCCCGTGGGATCTACACAGACGAATTGAAGGACGCCGTGATAAAAAGCGGCACGCTCAAGGATCTCGTCGGAATACCTAACGAGGTGAAGGAGCTGTTCAGGACCGCACACGAGATATCGCCGGAAGGGCACGTGCGCATGCAGGCAGCATTCCAGAAGCATACGGACAATGCGGTCTCGAAGACAGTGAACCTGAGGAATGAGGCTACAGAGGAGGACGTGGCAAAGGTGTACCTGCTCGCCTATGACCTCGGCTGCAAGGGCGTTACCGTGTATCGGGACGGATGCAGGGGGGCACAGGTCCTTGAATCTGGGGGAGGAAGCAGGGAAGGGAAGCAGGTGGCGGTCCAGACACGCCTATCTGATATTGAGGTTGATGAGAACGGCATGCTGAGACCCCGACCTCGGCCCCTCGTGACAGAGGGCAAGACGATCCGCATGGACACAGGCTGCGGCTACCTCTACGTCACGATCAACGAGGACGAGACAGGGCTCTTCGAGGTCTTTGCCCGCATTGGAAAGACGGGCGGATGCGCGGCAAGCCAGACAGAAGCGATAGGCAGGCTCATATCCCTCGCCATGCGTTCCAACATCGATCCCAAAGCCGTTATAAAGCAACTCAGAGGGATCAGGTGCCCGGAAGGGCGCATCGTTGGAAAGGAGAAGATATACTCCTGCCCTGATGCAATAGCGAAGGCGCTGGAGCACTATCTCGGCTCGAGAGTGCCGATGGAGATGTCCAAGCGCGACAGAGGGCTGCGCCCTGAGTGCCCGGACTGCGGCGCACCGATCGAGTTCGCGGAGGGCTGTGCCGTCTGCCGGGTGTGCGGGTTCTCGAAGTGCTAAGCCAGCGTTATGACTGCAGGACCGATCGGCACGGTGTTCTTGGCGCGGATCGAACAGATGTTGAGACCGCAGAGACCCAAGCCTCCTCTGAACGCGAACGCGGAGTTACGGCTGAGGTTGATGTTACAGGTGATGAGAGCCTTGGCTCGTGCGTCGATGTGAGCCACGCACATCTCATACTCGTAGTGTGGGAGCTTCTTTCTCGCCATCTTTCAGCCTCCTTTCCTTTTATGGGCCCTGCGCTGCTATTATTCTGCCCGTAGCCTGCTGTACCTCCTTCATAGAAAAGCCCAGCGCGGTGGTAACCACAACCCACACCAACCACCACCCCTACAACTTTATATAGGGCAAGCGCTATGCGCAAGATCAAGACCCTTGCGAACCATATCCAACCACCAGAAACCGAATACAACCATGCTGTAAGCAGAGGGCCCGCAGCTTAGTTCGGGTCCACGGAATGTGAGGGCAACCATCGTCCTTCCGTGGATCGAGCGCAAGGAGCATGAAGGCGTATCCTATGCACCTTGCGACCAGATGCATGGGATGTAGCAGCAGACATCGTCCCCCCATGCAAAGGACTAAGCGCAGGGAACGCATGCAGGTGAGGTATAAGCAGAGGGCCCGTAGCTTAGTCCGGTGGAGCGTCTGGCTCATAACCAGA
>JBFMEL010000022.1:0-21715 GCA_040753455.1 Thermoplasmatota archaeon
TGTCCCGTCCTGGTTGATCGCGGGGGTGTTGAGCGGCCCCTCGTCCACATCGCTCAGCGTCTTCATGATCAGCATTCCACCTTCCCACTCGCTGCCCATCGGCGTGCCGTTCACCGCGTTGATCGCATGCAGCCTTGCAGCATCCGTGGCAAGGTATGCAACCTTGGAATCAGGGGTGATGGCGATGCCGGAGGAGACGCGCTCCCCTGCGCTGTAGTCCCAGATAAGGCTGCCGTCCTCCTTCGAGACTGCATAGACAGACCCGTTTGTATCTGAAACGATCACAGCCCCGTATACTTCTGCGACTCCAGGGGCGTTCAGGGGTGCATCCGAGAGATGCACATCCCATACCCGGGTCAGCCGCGCGCGCTCGCTGGAAAAGGAAAACGCATAGAGCGTGCCGTTCTCCGTGGTTATGAAGAGTCGATCGTTCACGATGCCGTCGGGGTTATATACTACAGGATCGTTCGATATTCGACCGTCGAGGGGTGCTGAGCGAGCGAGATTGATCCCCCTCGGTTCTGCAGGAGAATCCGCATCTTCGTTGTCCCTGAGACAGTACACATACCCATCCACCGTGCCGAAGATCACCCTGAACTCCGCCCTGTCACGCACCACCTTGTCCCCTATGTTCTCGCAGACAGGTGCGGTGGTGATGAGCGCTGTGTCGTCGAAGCTGGAATTCCAGATGGGTATCCCATTCGGCTTGAGCGCCTCTATCGTGTTTCCATGCACCGCATACACCCTGTCTGACCTGGAGTCGAGCGTCTTGGTCTCACCCACCCGATATCCGATCGAGGTGTTGATAGGTCCGCTCACCTCGCTCTTGAAGTACTCATCGACATCCAATATATCAACGGAGGGCGCCATCCAGTCCACGGGATGTTTCAGTCCGAGAAAGGGTGCGCTGAGCGCCATCGCAGTGAAGAATACAAGGATAATCAGCCCGATCACGCCGATCTTGCTCGCTCTGAACAGTTGCCAGTTATAGGATATCGTGCGACGGTAGTCCCGCATCTTCTCGATGACCTGCCTCTTCGTGACCATCTCACCACCTCACAGCTGCACCCTCGGATCGAGCCATGCATACAATATATCTGCTATCGCATTCCCCAGGATCGTGAGGAACGCCAGTATGGCGAACGCGCCCTGCACCACAGGATAATCATGCTGCAGCACCCCGTACACCAGCAGGGTGCCCATCCCCGGCCAGGAAAATATCGTTTCCGTGAGCACGCCACCGCTGATCACCCCGCTGATCGACATCGCCAGATTGGTCACCACGGGCAGCAGCGCGTTCCTTGCTGCATGGCGGAAGACCACAGTGCGCTCCCTGAGCCCCTTTGCCCTGGCGGTGGTGATGTAGTCCTCGCCCATCACCTCCAGCATCGATGTCCTCATGACGAGGATGGTCCCTGCAAGATGCAGGATAGAGAGGGTCATGAGCGGAAGGATCAGGTGCCACAGCAGGTCGCCCACGTATGCCAGCCCCTGGTAGGGCTCGCCCGTGGGTGTGGCGCCTGTCATCCCCGCGAGCGGCAACCAGTTCAACTGGAAATAGAATATCCACTGCGCCAGCAGCCCGAACCAGAAGACGGGCATGGACCAGAAGAAGAGCGTGACCACGATCGTCCCCATCTCGAAGGCTGTGCCGCGCCGCCACGCCACCAGCACCCCTATCGCAATACCAAGGATCGTGGATACTATCAGCGCGTTGCCGAAGAGCCAGAGCGTGGCAGGGATGCGTTCGAGGATCCGCTCCCACACGGGTTGATTCGTCTCGAACGATCTGCCGAAGTCGAGGGTCAGCATCCCGTACATATACACCGCGAACTGCTCCCAGAGCGCGGTATCCACTGCTATCCGCGGGTGGTACATGTTTTCCACGCTCACGCTCTCATCAGGTGCGGTGACCCTTAACCTTGCCTGGCTCAGAGATCTACCCTCAGGTGTGGTGATCGTGACATTCGCTCTGAGCGTCACCCTGCCCTCGAAGAGCTCGTGCGGGTAGCTGATCGGTCCTTTGTAATCCCTCTCAATCACAAAGTCTGTGAACATGGGTGAAGCGTCGTGATCGTCCAGAGGTTCTGGAGGTGCACCGGGTGCCGGATTCACTGTGAGGCGCATGGTGGTGAAGGTTGTGCCAGCGCTCACGTTGAGTGTGTTGTACCCTGCTATCGAGGGTGTGAGATCAACAGAATAGCCCCCTGGCGCAATCTGCATCGCCCCTGTCTGGATCTCACCGTTCGGCGCAGTGAGGGTCGCGTTGGGCAGGCCGGTGCCACTCCATATTACCGAGATCGTGACCTCCTCCCCGGCTGTGGCGACCGCTGGACTGCCCTGAAGCGAGTAGATCGAAGGGGGGGGTGTGGTGCCGTTGGTTGCGAAGCCCAGCATCGCAGTAGCCCAGTTCCCATACGCATCGGTCACCTCTATGGCTGCGGTGTACGTCCCATTCTCAGGCACAGATACTTCGGCTGAGTATATGCCCTCCCCTTCATGATGAAGCGTATATGTGTCTGTTCCAGATGGACGGTGCAGGATCGCAGCCACCCTCAATGATGAGGCGTCCTCCACGCTCACATTGAACAGGACCGTGTCACCAGCGCTCGGAGCCTGAGGATCGAGCTGAAACATCGTGATGATGGGGGGGGCGTAGTCCTCTGATGCTGGTGCAGCAACATTCACTGGTATACTCAGACTGTTCGTGCTGCCGGCGGAATCGTTCGCTGTGACTTCGAAGATGTACACACCTGGCTCTATGATCGTCTGCTTGGCTTCATAGTAGCTGCCGGGCATCGACACCCACTTCTTGAAGCCGTACTTCACGAGCGCCAGGTCCTTGGCAGATTCCGTCATCCCGGGCTGGAGCACGTATCTCGATGCCGCACCGCCTGGCATCAGCCGGAAGAGGACGAAGAGCAGCACGATCACGATGAGCATCGTGATGATGGTGTGTACAGTCCTCCAGGCTATGTACTTCTTAAGGTTCATCTTTGCACCGTCCTGCGATTATAACCAGGGAAGGGGTTTGTGGGATCGGGCTACCTCCTCCGGCGCCTGTATCCATACCTGCCTGCGATCGCCAGCAGCGATACCAGCCCCACGATCCCAGCGACCTCGAGGAATGGAATCGGTGGGGGTGGGGGCGGTGTTGCTACGTTCGTCACCGTGATCGGCACGAACTTGGAATCCGACAGGAAGCCCTCCTTGTCCACCGAGATCTTGAACTCGAACGCCATCTCTGCATCTACATTCGGCGCCTTTATCGTGAAGGTCGCTTTTCCATCCTGATCGGTGGTGGCGGTGGACGGTGTGACCTCCACGCCCCCGGCTGCCTCTACTGTGAGCCTCGCGTCAGGCACAGGCGGTCTGTTAGGAAGAGATCCATCCCTTACGGTGACAGCGAAGGTCGTGCTCTCACCCTCCTCGATCACGTCCATGGCGAGCTCTATGCGCATGGTGGTGAACTTCTGTCCCTTGCTCACCACCTTGAGCGAGACCGCCCTGCTGATCGGGTCATAGCCCTCCTTCGATCCCCTCGTCACTATCGATATTTCACGGTATGGATGAGTCTCCTCGACCTCCAGCGTTGTGCCAGTGTCCTTGATCTCATATTCCCATGGCTCGTCTGTCAGCATCCATTCAGTATCGCTCACCTGCGCCATCTGCGAGGTGTTGGACAGTATCTGCCCTTGCTCCGCGAACGCCTCTAATATTTCCGTAGTTGCGTTACCTTCCTGAAGGTATGGTATAAGGGTGCGGTTCAGTGTGAACTTCGGCGGCGGCGGCACGTACGGCGCATGGAAGGTGACCTTGAACTGCCCGTTCGAGCCTGTCTGCCCGCTGACCTCCCTGCCCATGTCATCATCCGATTCAAGCGTGCCGTTGTTCACGTTCATGGTGACATCTGCACCCGCCACTGCGTAGCCATTCTGATCCCTCACAGTCACGACCACCTCCGCGGTGCCGTTGGAAGCCACTGCGGTCTCCGTGGTCAGCTGCACCCTCAGGTACTTCTCACTCGGTGGCTTGATCCCTAAGATCGAACGCCAGCTGAATATGGAGCCTGCTGAACCGACCGTCCAGTTCACGAAGTGGTCCGCCCTGTACGCCTCGATGTTCGTGCGGAAGTAGAGCACGTGGTAGGGCTGGTCTATGACTATGATCCCTGTGGCTTCTTTCACTAGCTTCTTCCTCAGTTCCAGGTCTGCGGTCTCCCTCGCGGCGTCTATGACCTCGTCAAAGCTGGAGTTATGATATCCGGGGTAGTTCTGCCCCCCGTTCGAATGGAAGAACGCATACAGGAAATCCGTGGGGTCCGAGCCGATCCTCCATCCCAAGATGTACATGTCGAACTCGTACTTGCCGATCCTATCAACGATGCTGCCGAAGTCCATGTGCTTCACCACGGCATATACGCCGATCTCCTTGAGCTGCTTGCAGATCATGGTCCCAGCCATCGCCCTCACAGGGTCGTAGTCTGCCTGCGGGGTGAGCAGGAAGATCGCGCCATCCGATTCTGATCCAATCTTGGAGTCATCTGGGTTCTTCCAGCAGTTCGTGGCTGTGCCCAGCGTCGCGGTATCGCCCCAGTTCGGTGGTTTGTATCCAGCCTCCGTTAAGATCCGCTTCGCCTCCTCAGGGTCAAAGGGATACTGCGGCAGGCTCTTGTTGTACCACTCCTCGTCCACAGAGCTCACAGGTCCATCCGCGGCGATGCCGTAGTTCTGGAGCAAGCGCTCCACGATGTACTGCTTGTCCACACAGTGTGCGATCGCCCTCCGAAGCGCCTTTGCAGTGTCCTCCCCTCCCTCGTCATAACCGAAGCTCTTGCGCCTCATGTTGTATGACATGTAGAAGAACCCTCGCTCCGCGGACTGGAACAGCCCGATGTTCTCGTCCGCCTGTAGCTGGGGGACGAAGCTCGGCGGGATAGACCAGGCGATGTAGTCCACCTCATCGTTCTGCAGCGCGAGCACGGCTTGCTCCGCTGTTCGGACGATGCGGTACACTATCGCATCGATCGTGGGCTGCTGGTGGTAGAAGTGCTCCCTCCATGTGAGTATCCTCGCCCTCTCTCCCTTCTGCCAGTAATCGAACTTGAACGGCCCGTTGCCTACCACCACATAGTTGCCGGCGGCGTCCTTCATGTCCCAGGCAGTAGCCGCGTCTGGATCCCATTCCAGCGGGTGGCCCGCGGGATACCAGGGTCTGCACTCGTCGCTCTTCTGCTTAGCCATCGTGCTCGCCCAGATGTGCGTCGGCATTAAGAATGCTGAGAGCGAGCGCGTCATGAACTCCGCGTAGGGCGTCTGCATGTAGAACCTGAGCGCCGCGACCTTCCTGTCAGCGCTCTCATAGACATTTTCGATGAATAGCCTGTGGGTCTGGGGGAAATCGCTCCCTGCCCCTCCCCCCTTGTCCTTCAGGCAGTCTATGGTCGAGCTCCAGTCGGGCATCAGCGCCTGGACATGGAAGGAGAAGAGCACGTCGTCCACAGTCATCTGCACCCCATCATGCCAGATCACATTGGTGAAGTTGTACCACACCGTCACGATCTTCTTGATAGGGGACTTGCCGATCTCCGTCTCGTTCAGCGTCTCCAGATCGTCGAAGTTGAAGTAGCTGATCACATCCCCTGTGTCAGGGTCATAGGTCACGTTGGTGGTGGCGTTGGCTATGTAAGGGATGAGCCTGTCTGTCTCGGGATCAAAACC
The DNA here is from genome assembly GCA_040753455.1 of Thermoplasmatota archaeon. Taxonomy (GTDB): domain Archaea; phylum Thermoplasmatota; class Thermoplasmata; order SG8-5; family JACRNV01; genus JBFMEL01. The sequence goes on from JBFMEL010000022.1 coordinate 5,721, forward strand.
CATCGGGCCGTCAAACAGCCACCCGAGCACGTTCCATGTCCACACATCCCCCGCGACCAGCGGGTTCAGGGTCTTTACATCGTCCTGCATCGCCACCCTCAGGATCAGTTCCTGCTTGGTCTCAGAGCTCCGCGCCAGCATGCTCGTCAGCACCACCCCGCTCAGCACCATGCTGAACACGAGCGCGATGCTCAGCACCTTTCCACAAACCTTTCCGGTCTCTATCAATCGTCTCATTTCTATGCCCTCCATTTCCGCATCTGGCACCAGCGCCAGCATATCCCTCCTCGGGGCTGGAAGCGCAATGTCCTGTCCCTATTTAAGGGTTTCTTTTTGGCACCTGTGCCTCTCCGATGCGTCATGAGAGATAGTAAGATGAGAGCAGTATATGAGGAGATTTGTACACCCTTTTGTAGAATATAAGTAGTTTGCTGTGCAGGGTTTTGTGCCTGGGCGGTATGGGTTTAATCCTTCGGTGGCTGTGCCCTCTGCCCCACGCAGAATGCTGCTCATCATGGTTGCACGTGCGATAGGGTTTTATCCTTTGGTGGCTATGCCAGGCAGGCGCACACAGCGCTGCTCCATGGCACACCGATGCAGCGCAGGTAGCCCATCTATGAAGGTGGAGCACAAGGAGGGCATGAGATGGACTTCGACCTATCGAAAGAGCAAGGGATGATCCGCACGACGATGAGGGAGTTCGTGGAGAAGAGGCTTAAACCCGTGGCAGGGGAGATCGACCAGCAAAAGCGCTTCCCCTGGGAGATCATCAGAGAGCTGGGAAGGATGGGGGTGATGGGGATGACAGTCCCCTTGGAATACGGTGGCGCGGGCGCGGACACCCTCAGCTACGCCATCGCGGTAGAGGAGATCTCGAGGGCCTGCGGCTCCACCGGGCTGACCGTTGCTGCGCACAACTCCCTGTGCGTTGCCCATCTCTACATGAGCGGTACGGAGGAGCAGAAGAAGAGATACCTCCCACCGCTGTGCAGAGGGGAGAGGATGGGAGCATGGGCACTGACAGAGCCAAGCGCAGGCTCTGACGCCGCAGCCGTGCACACCACCGCCGTCCTGGAAGGAGATGAATGGGTGCTGAACGGCACGAAGCTCTTCATCACCAGCGGTGCCATCGCCGGGACCCTCGTGGTGATAGCAAGGACTGACCCAGCCAAGCGCACCCACGGCATCAGCACATTCATCGTCGAAAAGGATGCTCCTGGATTCTCTACGGGCACGAACGAGGAGAAGATGGGGCTCCGAGGCTCCATCACATCCGAGCTGGTCTTCGAGGACTGCCGCATCCCGAAGGAGAACCTCCTGGGCAACCTCGGGGACGGATTCATAGACACGATGAAGATCCTCGATGGCGGAAGGGTTAGCATCGCCGCCATGGCGCTCGGACTCGCCCAGGGGGCTTTGGATGAGAGCATCAAATACGCCAAGGAAAGGGAGCAGTTCGGAAAGCCGCTCGCAAAATTCCAGGCGATACAGTGGATGATATCAGAGATGGCAACGGAGATAGAGGCCGCGCGCCTCCTGGTCTACAAGGCTGCGCGCCTGAAGGACGAGGGCAAGAGATACACCAAGGAAGGCGCCATGGCGAAGCTCTATGCTGCCAGGGCGGGAATGAAGGCAGCGGTGAACGCCGTGCAGATCCATGGTGGATACGGCTACACCGTGGACTACCCTGTCGAACGCATGATGCGCGACGTCAAGCTCTGCGAGATCGGCGAAGGAACGAACGAGATCCAGCGCCTCGTCATCGCCCGCGAACTCCTGGGCAAAGTATGATGCCTAAATTATTAGGGAACACTTTTATATATAGGAGGAGCTATCATCTTATCAGAAAGTTGTCAACTCGGAGTTGACAAGACGGAGGTGAACACATGACGGAAAAGAAGCAAGAAAGAAGTGGGGCGCTGTTGCCTCGGAGCATCTTCTTCGATCCGAGGAGCGTAGTTCGGGAGATGGACAGGATGGTGGATGAGCTCAGGAGGGAGTTCGGGTCCTGGGTAGTTCCACATGGGTGGCATGGTGACTGGGTGGAGTCAGGGATGAGGATGCCGCCGATCGATGTGCGGGACAGGGGCACGGAGCTCGAGGTGGTGGCGGAGATGCCTGGTGTGTCCAAGGACGCCATCGAGATCAATCTCACGCCTGAGACGCTGGAGATCTCCGCAGAGGTGAAGGGCGAGGAGAAGGAGGATGATGAGGGGTACATCAGGCGCGAGCGCCACTACACCTCGTTCTACAGGCGCATTCCAATGCCTGATGGCGTGATCCCTGAGAAGAGCGAGGCGGAGATGAGCGATGGGATATTGAGGGTCCGCATCCCGAAGCAGGCGCCTGCTGCAAAGGGGCACAAGCTGAAGGTCAAGTAGCTCAGGGTAAGATGATGAGCGATCTCTCCATAGACGAACTCCTGGCTGTGGTGGAGAACCCCACCAGGCGCATGATCTTAAGGGAGCTGGTGCGCGAGCGCATGTATCCGCTTCAGCTCTCGCGGGAGCTGAGGATCAGCCAGCAGGCTATACTCAAGCACCTGCGGGTACTTGAGGAGAGCGCCCTCGTGAAGGTCGTGAGGGAGAAGAGCGATCGCGGCGGTCCTCCAAGGAGGGCATACTCTGCTGCCCGTATGTTTACAATCACCATCGATGTTGGACCCGGGATATTCAACGAGGGCGTGCGCGTCTTCGAGGAGCCAGCGATGGAAGGGGGGATGCAGAGGGAGAGGGGCGTGCTGCCGAGGGGGAGCCCGGTGGGGGCTTTCAAGCAGGTGCTGGTCGAGCTTGGGGAGATCAGCGAGGAGATGGAGAAGATCGAAAGAAGGCGCGCGGAGCTCCTGAGGCGCAAGGAATGGCTCCGCAGGTCTGCCTACGACCTCGTCAGTGCTTTCTGCACCGAGGAGGATGCGAGGAGGGTGCTGAGGCACGTCATCGAGGAGGGGCGGGTCGCTCCAGAGGCGATCGCAGAGGCGCTCGATATGCGTGAGAGGAGGGTCGAGGAGGTGCTGGCAGAGCTGGCTGGGAAGGGATTGATGGAGGTGATAATAAATGGGTAAGAGGAAGAGGTGGATGGACGACGAGGACTTTGGCGGCTGGGACATAGAGGAGGAGTTCGAGAGGATGCAGCGGTACATGGAGCGGGTGATGCACGAGATGCTGCATGGCGAGCATGGGGCGTTGGCGAGGGAGCCTTTCGTCTACGGCTTCAGCATGCGCGTTGGCCCGGACGGTAAGGCGCGCATCCAGCGCTTCGGCAACACGCGCCCGATGATGGGCGATGCCTACATGGACGAATCTGGAAGGAGAGAGACGATGGGCGAGCGCGAGCCCCTCACCGACGTGATATCCACGGGCGGATCGATCGCGGTGACCATCGAGATACCTGGGGTGAGGAAGGAGGATATCGACCTCACGGTCGGGGAGACGAAGCTCACCATCAGCGTGGATGCGGAATCTAGAAGATATTACAAGGACATCGAGCTCCCCGAGAGTGTGGATCCGAACAGTGCGAAGGCTACCTATAACAACGGCGTGCTGGACATAACGCTGAAGAAGCGCGGGAAGCGTGAGAGGGACGGCAGGAAGGTCATGATCGAGTGAGGTGCGCTGATGAGCGAGGAGATGACGGCAGCATCCCTGGAGAATGAGGAGATGCGCAGGAAGGCGGAGGGGTACGATGCCCTCTACGCGCAGCTGCAGCTTGCAGTGGCAGACCTCGAGAACTACAAGAAGCGCGTGGCTAGGGAGAGGGAGGAGATGCAGCGCTGCGCGGTCGAGCGTGTCGTGGGACAGATGCTCGAACCTGCCGAGAACCTCGCGCGGGCACTGGCTGCCAGCAAGGGAGCGAGGAGCGTTGCGAGGATGAGGAAGGGGCTGGAGATGATAGAAAGGCAGATGTGGTCTGCGCTCGAGTCCAATGGACTGAGGAGGATCGAGGCACGCGGAAAGCAGTTTGATCCTATGGAACACGAGGCTGTGGCGCGTATAGAGACAATGGATGTGGAGGATGGGACAGTGATCGAGGAGGTGCAGCCGGGCTACACCCTGAACGGCAGGGTGCTGCGGTATGCAAAGGTGAAGGTGGCTCAGAGCCCACCGCAAGATGCGGATGTTGCGAAGGAGTGAGATAGATGGCAAAGATCATAGGGATAGACCTGGGGACGACGAACTCCGAGGCTGCCTATCTCGAGGGCGGCAGGCCGGTGATCATACCGAGCCAGGAGGGGAACACATATGGGGGGAAGAACTTCCCCTCAGTGGTGGCGTTCACGAAGACAGGAGAGAGGCTGGTCGGAGAGGCTGCCAAGAGGCAGGCTGTGCTCAACCCCGAGCGCACGATCACGCGCATCAAGCGCAGGATGGGGACGGACTACAGGGTGACGATCGATGACAAGACCTACTCCCCGGAGGAGATATCAGCGACGATCCTGCAGAAGATCAAGCACGATGCCGAGGCATACCTGGGGACGGAGGTGAAGCAGGCTGTGATCACTGTCCCTGCATATTTCAACGACAACCAGCGCCAGGCGACCAAGAACGCGGGCACGATAGCTGGACTGGAGGTCGTGCGAGTGATCAACGAGCCCACCGCCGCTGCCCTTGCCTACGGCCTGGAGAAGGCTGGAAGCATGAAGATCGTGGTGCTGGACCTCGGTGGCGGCACCTTTGACGTGACGATCATGGAGATAGGGGATGGTGTCTACGAGGTGATCTCCACCAGCGGGGATACGCAGCTCGGCGGCTCAGACATGGACGATGCACTGGTGAGGCATGTCGTGGAGGACTTCAAGAAGCGCGAGGGTGTTGATCTCTCGAAGGATAGGGCGGCGATGCAGCGGCTGTATGACGCGGTAGAGAGGGCGAAGATGGACCTTTCAAGTGCTATGAGCACCACGATTAGTCTCCCCTTCATCGCTCAGGATGTTGGTAGCCCGAAGCACCTGGAAATGCCCATTACCAGGGCGAAGCTGGAACAGCTCGTGGAGCCTGTGCTGCGCCGATGCCGGGAACCGATCGAGCGGGCGTTCAGCGATGCCAAGCTGGATTACAAGGACGTGCAGAAAATCCTTTTAGTGGGTGGACCCACTCGGATGCCCGTCGTGCGCCAGACCTTCGAGAAGATCATCGGGCGCAAGGCCGAGGGTGGCGTGGACCCGATGCAGTGCGTGGCGATGGGCGCCGCGATCCAGGCAGGGATCATAGCTGGAGAGGTGAAGGACATCGTGCTGCTGGATGTGACCCCCTTGTCGTTGGGCGTCGAGACCCTGGGGGGCGTGATGACACGGCTGATCGAGCGCAACACCACCATCCCCACAAGAAAATCGCAGATCTTCACCACTGCTGCGGACGGACAAACCAGCGTGGAGGTGCATGTGCTGCAGGGAGAGAGGGAGATGGCTCCGGACAATATCACCTTGGGCAGGTTCCATCTGGTGGGGATACCCCCCGCCCCCAGGGGTGTGCCGCAGATCGAGGTGACGTTCGACATCGATGCCAACGGGATCGTGAACGTGAGCGCCAAGGACCTCGCCACTGGCAAGGAGCAGCGGATCACCATCACGGCTACGAGCCACCTCTCGAAGGCTGAGATCGAGCAGAAGATCAAGGAGGGCGAGAGGTTCGCGGACGAGGACAAGCGCAAGAGGGAGCGGGTGGATCTCCTGAACCGCGCTGACCAGTTGATCTATTCCACCCGAAAGATGATGGGCGAGCTCGGGGAGAAGGTCACCGAGGAGCAGAAGAAGAAGGTGGAGGAGCAGGTCGCGAAGGTCGAGGAGGCGCTGAGGGCGCAGGATATCGAGCGCCTGAGGAAGGAGATGGATGCCCTGAACAAGCTGATATACGAGGTCTCCACGGTCCTCTACCAGGGGGCGCAGTCGAGCCCGCCACAGCCCGACGGCACAGTGGATGCAGAGTTCAAGGACGTGGACAAGGAGCAGTAGCGTGAAGCGCGACTACTACGAGGTGCTGGGCGTTTCTCGGGATGCTTCTCCCGAAGAAATAAAGAAGGCGTACCGAAGACTGGTGAAGAAGCATCACCCGGACATGAACAAGGACAACCCCAAGGCTGCGGAGGAGAAGTTCAAGGAGGTCTCCGAGGCCTATGAGGTTCTGGCTGACCAGGAGAAGCGCTCGCGCTACGACAGGTTCGGGCATGCCGGGGTGGAAGGGCACTTCAGTCCTGGTGGGTTCACGTGGAGCGATTTTACGCACTTTGGGGACATCGAGGATATCTTCAGCGACCTCTTCGGCGGCTCGATCTTCGACACCTTCTTCAGAAGGGAGCGGCATCCGCGAAGGGGCAGAGACCTCAGATACGACATCGAGATCTCCCTGGAGGATGCGGCACGCGGCGGCTCCAGGCTCATAGAGGTGCCGAGGGATGTCTCCTGCCCTGACTGCGGCGGCACTGGCGCTAAGGGTGGCACAGGCTTCTCCACCTGCGCCTACTGCGGGGGGAAGGGGCAGATCCAGCGCTCCAGGAGCAGCGGCTTCGGTCAGTTCATCTCGATCACCACCTGCCCGCGCTGCCATGGAGCCGGGCGCACGATCACCGCGCCATGCCCGAGATGCGATGGAAGGGGCAGGGTGCGCGAGGTGTCCAGGATCGAGGTCACTATCCCTCGTGGGATAGAGAGCGGCACGCACCTGAGGCTGGCGGGCAAGGGAGAAGGAGGACAGGGCGTGATGCCTGGCGATCTCTACCTCGTGGTTCACATAGCAGAGCATGACCTCTTCGAGCGCTCGGGGGATGACCTGCGCAGATACCTCACGCTGAGCTTTCCCCAGCTGGTACTCGGCACAGAGGTGGTGATTGCAACCATCGAAGGGGAGAAGGTGAAGCTCAAGATCCCCCCAGGCTCAGAGGTATGCTCCATGCATGTGATAGAGGGCAAAGGGATGCCCAACATGCGCACAGGCAGGAGGGGCAGGCTCATAGTGGTGCTAGGGGTGGAGATCCCAAAGAAACTGAGCGCAGAGCAGAAGCGCCTGCTGAAGCGGTTCGAGGAGGCAGGGCGCGAAACCTAGATATATCGTTCCTTGCCAGTCTGGCTGTTTCTAGTACAGGGGGGTATTGGGTTCGGGCGCTCGGGCTGGATTATGTGGAGCCGGAGGGGAGGGATTGTGGGGATTTAATGACCAAAACTCTGCCCGTTCGTTGATCCTCTACCCGCGACCAGACTTTACCGTGTAACCAGCTTCTGCAAGGAGGCGCCGTTTTCCGTACTTGCGTACAAGACCACCGAGACCAAGGAGTTTGAAGTCTCGGACAGTCACCTTCGATGGCTCTTTCATCAGGGAGGCAACCAGCCACTTTGTGGCAGCAATTCTGTTCTCCCGGACAGCCCAGTATCCATTTTGGACATTTCTACCTTCCCATGGTCTCAGGTCATAACCGGCTTCGGTCAGAGCACCCAACACCCCTCCAGTGAGAGAAAGAAGACTGGCCAACCCCTCTCTTTCAAAATCTTCTTTCTTGATTTTTCGAGGATCCCCTCCTAACTTATCTACCATCCACCTGGTCGCGGCGATCCTGTTCTCTTTCGCCTTCCAGTATCCTCTCTGGACACTGTGCCTCTCCCAGGGACGAAGATCATATCCTGCATCTCTAAGGGCTGTAAACACTGAATGTCCATAATAATTCAAAAGGGCACTTACCCCGCGTTCCCGGAAGTGGTGGGTAGCTACCTCGCGTGGGTTTCCCACGTCCTCGACCACCTGTCTCACTGCCGCTATTCTGCGCTCCCTCTTTTGCCAATATCCCCTCAACCCCCTGCCACGAACATGGTGTGCACGAGCAACGTCATCTAATTTAACATCAAACCCTGCCTCAACGAGTGCTCTTATCGCTCTTGTAGGATATTGGAGAAGATAACCTGGCTCATGGGTGAATACCTCTCCTCTTTCGTATGTGGCGCAACGTTTGTTGCTGTATGCCATGAGCAGGCTCCATAAGTGATTTGTTCTAAAGTCCTCTCTAGTTATATTTACAGCATCCTTTCCCAGTCTCTCTACCAACCATCTCGTCGCAGCAATTCTGTTCTCTTTGTTCTCCCAATAATCCCTGGGCACTCTCTCCATTCGCCAGGGTTTTATATCGTATCCAGCTTCGGTGAGCGCCTTTAGGTGGGAGCCATGGATCATCATCACGCGAGCGATGCCTGCCTTGTGAAAGTCGCTACATTTTATCTCTTCTGGGGACTTCCCAGAGCGCTTGACCATCTCACGAACTGCCTCAATCCTGTTCGCGCGCACCTTCCAGAACCCCTGTGGTTTCACTGAGAATTCTTCGGAAGGATAACCTGCGTCCTTCAATGCTCTGGCTACAGAGGAGCGATAATACCTGAGCACCGATCCGAGTTGGAACGCTTCGAATGTTCTCGGAGTGATAGCCTCCGGACGATTGCCTTTGAGCTGCACCATCCTCCTGATCGCCTTGACACGGTTCTCTCGGTCATCCCAGTAATGGTCAGGAGCGCGCGGCTTGTGAGGCACGACATAGCCAGCATCCATCAGCGCCATCCTCGCCGAGCCTCCGTAGTAAACGAGGAGCCCATGAAGCCTTTCCCTGTAGAAATCCATAGCAGTTATGCGTGATGGATCCTTTTTGAGGTGGTCAATCAACCACCCAATCGCCGCAATCCTGTGTTTTTTCTCCGCCCAATACCCACGAGGGACGCGCCTTTTTCTCTTATGCCCATAGCATGTTAGTGGATATCCTGCCTCCTCCAGAGCCAGCGCTGGTGAGTTACCGCAGTATACGAGGAGGCTTTGAATCCCCGCATCCACAAACTCCTTAACCCCTATCTCTGAAGGGGGAATGCCCGCCTTTTCTACCATCTCTCTAACAGCCATAATCCTCGTCTCTCTGCTGTCCCAGTAACCACGGGGGCGCCTTGTTTTCTTTGATTCATAAGGCACGTCATAGCCAGCCTCCCGCAACGCTCGCCTTAAGGACCCACACTTGTGCAGTATTTGAACACATCGGCTCCCTTTGAAATCTTTCCAAGTGACCTCTTCAGGAGGTTTCCTCAGGTCTTCCACAAACTTCCTAATTGCCCTGACTCTGTTTTCCTTAATGTCCCAGTAGCTATCTGGAACCTTACACCTGTCTTCGGGTTCCAGCGCGAACCCTGCGTCCGCAAGCGCCGCGAAGAGAGAGCCTTTGTGGTAGCCAAGGAGACCACTCAACCCCGAAAAGTTAAAGTCCCTTCTTCTTATCTCACTCGGACGTTTGCCCAATTCTTCCAGCATCCTTCTCACTGCCCTCACCCTATTTGCCCTCTTCTCCCAGTAACCACGGGGGCGTCTTCCTTTCCCACGACGGTCTAATTCGATAGCACTCCTGCCACGTTTCTCATCTATGGGACACATGCCTCGCTCCTTTATTCAGTCCTGTCTCTTCTACAACTCTCCGCAGGATAGCCACCGCTATCGAGTTCGCACCGCGCATGACCAGTATCCTCAAGCATCGTTCCATCAGACCCTGTATTCTACTAATTCGGTTATTAAGATGTCGCCATGCTATAATCTGCTCTTTTTGGCTCACTCTGTCCGTTCATAGAACCCTCCTCCCCCTCTCAGTCCTCTCCGCCACCTCCACGTGCATGCACCGCCCTCTGTAGCAGTGCGCCGCTCATGCGCTCACCCCCCTGGCAGGTAAGATGCGCCGCATGCTGGGCAGTGCACGTCTGCGTAGAACAACCCATCAGACCTTTGCGCTGGTAACCCGGCAGCACAGGGGGCATTTACGTCTTTGCAGGCAGCAGTGAGGAGGCAGACCCGAAGGGACGACGATAGGCGGCGCAGGGCGCAGTCTAGGGTATTGGGAGGCGCGGGCTGCACGTGGACGAAGGACTGGTGAAAAACCGGGGGCAGATGCCCCTTCCATTTGTTTTACAATCCCCTCTTATCAGCAATCTCCTCGAGCTCGGCCAGATAACCCTCCCAAGCTTTGAATTTGGCGGCCAGCATCGCCATGACCTCCCACAGTGGCTCCTTCCCTCCACCGGCACTGGTGACGGGCTCGGGTGGGGGCGACTTCCCCCCTGCGACACTGTGCTTGATGCGGAGGTGCTCGAACTCGGGGGATTGCGGGTCCACGCCACGGTCCCTGAGTGCCTGTTCGCGGTTTCGTATGCTCGCGTCCTTCGCCATCGCTGCCTCCGCCTGGGCATGCATAATCTCCCAGATGGTCCCCTCCATGGCCTGCGGTGGTTCATGGCTCCTACCGGAGCCTCCGCACCTTCGGCACTTTCCCGAGGCATTGCACATCGGGCAGCCCCCGATTCTCTTCCTGAAAAGGCCGACCTCCGCCCTGCCACTTCCCTGGCACCTGGCGCACTTCCCGGTTCCGCGGCACTCCCGGCACTCCCCTTCGTTGGTCATGACCTTATCAACCTCCTCTCGATGGGACATTCCCCCGCCTCCGAAGAAATAGAGGTTCAGTACGAGCCCCTTATCTTGTTCCTGTCGATGGCTATGCCGCTCGGGGTGGCGACGAGCATGTGCTTGCCTATGCCAGCCACGTCGCCGCCCGTGTCCCGCGCCACGGACTTGAGGTCAGCGATGATGCGCTTGAGCACCGGCTCGTCGTTCGCTATCGATTCGTAGTCCAGCACGAGGATGTTGCCCGCGTACAGGTTCTCCGTCAGGTTGCCCAGGTTCTCGTACCCGTCTATCTCCGCGACCCCGACGGCGGCGCCGCCCGGCGCCCCTGTCCCGACTGGTCCGCCCTCGAACCTCATCTCGCCCAGGTCGAGGTAGTGGTCCTCCACCCTGCCCTCCTTCGCGCGCTTGAACGGCCTTCTCTTGACGATGCCAGTTGTCATCCCAACCACTTCCTTCGTTGACAGCATAACTGCGTTTCGACATATAAACATTTTCCGTGCGGACACCAGTGTGTAGGTTCATGACATTTGTCCCCTTCCCAGACGGAAGGGTGACCCTTGATGGACAAACGAGAAATTCGGCTGAAGGCAATACAGCTTAGAGTACGAGCCCACTGGTCTTACTCACTGATCCAGAGATTTCTGGAACGGAAGCATGGTTATATATTCAGACCTCACAGAAGCCTCCATGGAGAAACGCCAGCAGACATCTGCTTCGCATTTCACAAGTTACCCAGATGAAAAGGGGACATATGTGTTGACCCCACACAATTCGCAGCAACGGGAATAACTTTAAATGCATACTTTTCATCGGATAGATGCCTATGAATGATCTGAGGAACGTTTGCAACGAGAAGGCAGAATCGCGCCTGCGCATGGCTCTTTACATCAGCATCGCGATACTCGCCTTGGAGGTTGTCGGAGGCATAGCCTCGAACAGCCTGGCGCTGCTCTCCGATGCCGACCATGTCCTGGGGGACGTCCTCGCAGTCTCCCTTTCCTACCTGGCAGTCAGGATATCCAGCAGGGCAGCAACGAAGGGCACCAGTTGGGGGATGCACAGGGCTGAGGTCTTCGCCGCGGTCGCTAACGCGGTCTCGCTCATCGTCATCGCGATGCTGATATTCGTCGCAGCATACTCGCGCATCCAAGCACCGCTCGTGGTCCAGAGCATCGAGATGCTCGCAATCGCGGTCGCTGGACTGATAGGCAACATCTACGTCGTTGTGGGGCTTCGCGGTCACGACGACCTTAACGTGAGGGGGGCATACCTCCACGTCGTAGGAGACACGCTGTCCTCGGCAATCGTCATAGCGGGTGGCGTCTGGATGTCCTTCGGCGGGTCGTATGTTGTGGACCCGATTCTCAGCATATTCGTCGGCGGGCTCATCATCTTCGGCTCGGTCAGGCTTCTCAGGGATTCGTTGGACATCCTACTGGAGAAGACGCCGAAGGGGCTCGACCCGGATGATGTGCGGGCGAAGATGAGTATGGTCGAGGGCGTGCGCGACGTCCACGACGTGCACATCTGGAGCATATGCTCCAACATCCGGGCGATAAGCGCCCACGTCGAGGTCGGCGACTGCGGTCCCGGGGGCACGGATGAGATCCTTTCCCGCCTCAACAGCATCCTCAGGGAAGGGTTCGGGATCGAGCACGTGACGCTGCAGATCGAGAAGAATTGCGCCGACAGGCACGTCCATTGACATGGAGAGCATTTTATCGCTGTGAACCGATGGGGTTTCGATGACGGGAATCGCGCATGTGCGTTCCATGGCGACGCTCATGGCAGTGGCAGCCGCCGTGCTCTTCGGAGCGAGCGCGCCGCTGGCCAAGGCGCTGCTGGAGGAAGTGGACCCGGTGATGCTGGCAGGGCTGCTCTACCTCGGCAGCGGGCTGGGGATGGCACTGACGATGGCCGCCCAAAGAGTTGGTGGAAGGATCACCTCGGAGGCTCCGCTGAAGCGCGCGGACGCGCCTTGGCTCGTCTCTGCGTTGCTCGTCGGCGGCGTCGCTGCCCCGATAATCCTGATGCTTGGGCTGGATACCACCCCCTCCTCGACCGCCGCCCTGCTGCTGAACTTCGAGGCCGTGGGGACTGTTCTCGTCGCCAGGCTGATGTTTGGCGAGGCGGTCGGTGCTCGCGTCTGGGCAGCGCTCGCGCTGGTCACATGCGGTAGCATCGTCCTGTCCCTGACCGATGACGGTGGATGGGGCGTGTCGCTGGGTGCACTCGGGATACTGGCTGCCTGCGTTTTATGGGGGCTCGACAATAACTTCACTCGCAACGTCTCCGCGAAGGACCCTGTCACGATAGTCGCGGCGAAGGGCGTCGGCGCTGGGCTGTTCAGCGTCGCGCTGGCCCTCGCGCTCGGCATGAGGTTTCCTGATATCATAACCGTTGGACTCGCCATGCTCGTCGGGTTCGTCTGCTACGGGCTCAGCATCGCCCTGTACGTACGGGCGCTGAGGGACCTGGGCGCGGCGAGGACCGGGGCGCTCTTCGGAACCGCGCCGTTCGTGGGGGCGGTGATCGGTCTGGCGATGTTCAGGGATCAGCCGACTGTCGGTCTCGTTGTCTCGTTCCCGCTGATGGTCGCCGGGGCGATGATGTTGATGCGGGAGGCGCACTCGCACGCCCACGTCCACGACGCCGAGATGCACGAGCACAGGCACGCGCACGACGACGACCACCATGGGCATGCGCACGAGGGCGAAGTGGAAGTCAGAGGTGCGCATTCACATATCCACAAGCACGAGGCGACCGAGCACGAGCACCAGCACGCGCCAGACATCCACCACAGGCACGGGCATGACGAGTGATGAGGAGGCACACTTATACGGGTGAGCGGCGTACGCAGGGGTGTGGGCTCTAGCGAGCTCCGCGAGCGTCAGGGAGACTGGGAGTGCCCCGCGCCCCAGCAGCGCCGCCAGAGGAGGCACGAGGGCAAAGACCTAAATCGCCCACTTTGCGCTGGTAACTCGGCAGCACAGGGGGCATTTACGTCTTTACAGGCATCAGTGAGGAGGCAGACCCGAAGGGACGACGAAAGGCGGCGCAGGGGCGCGGTCTATGGGTGGAGTGGCAGGTGAACGCCCAGGTCCCATAAGGGATGGCGAACCCGAGGGAGCAGTGTCAGAGGGTTCCACAAAGCCTGGGTATGGGGCACGGGACGCAAGGATCGGGCTCTCGGTAAGGTTTATAGGGCGCGGTGCTATAGTCCTCCCCATGCGAACGAGGCAGGAGCACACATTGACGAGAGGCGCGGACATGAGCACTAACAAGCGGTGCGCCCAAAGGGATGTATATGCGAACCTAGTTCGGATATCACCTCAAAATAGAATGATATACGAACCTAGTTCGGATATGAAGGAGTTGCCCAAAATTTGTGCGTCGCCCTTCGGGCTAACGCCGCTGGCATTAGCCGAAAATTCGGACTTGCTGGCTTCGCCTAACCGAGAGGAACCAATATGAAAAACGAAACTTCGTTTCGTCTAACGAAAGTTAAGCGAAATTCTCTCTCCGAGAGAACTACGCCATCAACGAATTTTCGGCGACGCACAAACTCTTCGCTCACTTCGTTCGCTCGCCCCTCCAAGTGTTCGGGGTCGGGCAACTGGCGGGTATGCGGTTCAGCCACTTCGTGGCTTCACCCAAATTGCCTTCGGCAACTTCGCATACCCACCATGCCGTTATATGAAATGGCGCTATTAGGAAAATATGGAGGTGTGTAAGAAATGGAAAGAAAAGTTTTGAAAAATAAGCCGCTTGTGGAGGCGATATTCGAACTGCGATGGGAACTACAAGAACCAGTGCAAGGAATGAAAATAGACCCACATTATAAAATACTGATTGGTAGAATATATGATAGGGTAAGAGATGAATACCCTTTTCATGAGCAATTGCCTACTGCAACCATGCCAGACGAAATCGCGGGATACGTTGTCCAACACCGATTTAGGAAAGATAAGGACCAGTGGCCTCTTATACAGATAGGCCCCGGAATTATTACTTTAAACGATACCGGAGGATATGTATGGGAGGATTTTGAGAAGAGAATAAACTTGCTTTTGAGTATACTTTTTGATGCGTATCCAGATGCGGGGACCAATTTGAAAGCCAATGGGTTGTTATTGAGATATATCGATGCCGTTGATTATAATTATGAAAAAGAGGATGTATTTAATTTCTTGAAAGAGAAATTGAAAGTAAACATACAAATGCATAAAGACCTTTTTAAAGAAACTGGTGTTAGGAATTTACCTTTAGGCTTTGATTTAAGATTTTCTTTTCCTTCTGCAAAACCCAAAGGAGCGGTTCATCTGCGATTTGTCCGGGGAAATAGAAAAAATATAGATGCTCTGGTATGGGAAACTCAAGTACAATCAATTGGTGATGATGTTCCTAAAATGAAAGACCAGATTATCACATGGGCAATAAGTGCACATGAATTGACAGATGATTGGTTTTTTAAGATGATTGAAGGAGAATTGTTAAGGAGGTTTGAATAAGGATGAACCAAGCAACATTCCAAAGTAGGCTCTATGTTGATTATTCAATACAATATCCGATGGCGGGAAGTTCAACGAAGGAACCAGATATAAACGAAGTGATAGATAATTTATTCTCCATCCCTGATCAGAGGAAACTGCTTACAAGAATTTTTCATCAAAATTTATTATCCCTATTTGAAATTGACCTTTCATCTGTTCAACCACATTTTGAGATGAGAAGGGAGCCATTATTAATAGAAACTGAAAAAATCTCTGAAGAAATGATAGCGGCAGAGATGTTAGTACATGATTTCACGGTTCGTATTCCACCGAAGAGATATAGAGTGGAAATTGAGGTGAGGAGCAAAAAAAGAGGTGAACCAACAATTGTTGTGCCTGAGGAGTTTCTATAGATTAGAGGTGATAGGACATGGAAAAATATCCCTGGTATGAAATAGTAAATGGAAATGAGCCACTCTTGCAGGGTGATTTTATAAGTTCCTGTACTTTAATAATCCCTCCATCACCAGTAAAGTCAGAAGAAAGAGTTGTTGCGGATGTTATCGAATATGATGTAATAATTATGAGTCAATCCTGTGATCTTATAGAGAAAAAACTTGAACTTGTTCTTGTTTGTCCGATTTGGCAGATTAATGAGTTTGAAAAGAGAAACGACTTTTTCAAAAGTAGAAAGGGGAAGGAAGCTTTACGACAAGGTCATTTACCTGGTTATCATCTTTTAAAAAATTGTGAAATAGATGGCTTTAGAAAAGAATATTTGGTGGTTGATTTTCGTAGTGTTTATAGTGTTCCTTTTGAGTTTCTTGTAGAATTAGCCCAAAAGAGGGGTAAAAGGCTCCGTTTATTGCCACCTTACAGAGAACATTTATCTCAATCTTTTGCGAGATTCTTCATGAGGGTCGGATTACCTGTTGATATACCCCCATTCAAGTGATGTGTATGAAAGGCGCCACTTCATATAACAGCGTGCTATATTAAGCTGCCGATTGTAGATTCTGGTTGTGAAAACAGAGATGGCTATCGCTCATATCCCTATGGGGCATGACGAGCCAGTATATCGAGCAACTTTTTCTTTAGGTTCGCT
>JBFMEL010000023.1:0-20883 GCA_040753455.1 Thermoplasmatota archaeon
TCAGCCGAGATGTTGCCGTTTTCTGTTATATTGCCGTCTCCCCCCTGCTGCATCTCTGGGCTCTGTGGAATCATCTCGGGGATGGAGGCGAACGCCCCCAGGATGTTGCCTATGATGAGGAAGATCGCCATGAGCGTGATCAGGATCGGCAGGGCTCTGGCACCTTTTGCCAGCGCCTCGTTGGAGAAGATAGTGGCAAGGACTAAGAGGATAAGGGACACCAGCACAACCACAAGCGCGAGCACACCCACCAGCGCGGGCGTCGCACCCATCGCGCCTATGCCGAACGCCACGAAGAGGAAGCCCAGGACAGCCAGTGCGATGCCCAAAGCCTTGCTCCTCCGCACCCTCTTGCTCAGGTCCTTGGTGGGCTGTGCCGGGTAGTAATATATGGTCTTTGGAGCTGTGGGCACCTCCACCGCCACCACGTATGCGTCAGGCTTCTGCACCTCTGGCGCCTCAGGCGTCCCCTTTTTTAATGACATGTTCGAGGAGGATGAAGGTGGATGTATAAATAGTGCAGGGTAGTGATCTTACCCGGTGGGCACTGGAGGGCAAGCTTCGCTCTGCTGAGAGTGTCGGGTGGCAGGGCGCGTGTGCGGCTGCTTCGCACCGAGTACGATGTGGAGCACACTATCACCATGACGGAAAAGGCAGGGCTGCCTACTCTGTTGGGGGCGAGGCTGAGGAGCGGGCGCTAGCAATGATAATGGGAGGTTGGATCGCATCGTCATAGAGGGAGTGCATCCCATGATCTAAGGGATTAAAGCGCCTATAAATATCCCCAGAGCGATACGCGGTGCGATGGAGCTGGTCTTCTTCCTCGGGATGGTAGGCTTCATCTCCCTATCTGGAGTGCTGATGCCAGGACCCGTGTTCGCTGCTGCGGTGGTGAAGGGGGTGGAGGACAGATATGCGGGCGCATGGATCGCCATGGGACACCTGCTGGTCGAGGTGCCGCTCATCTTTGCGATAGGCGCTGGGTTCCACTACATCTTCACCCACCCAGCGGTCAGGATAGTGGTCGGGCTCGCGGGGGGCGCGCTCCTGCTCTACATGGGGGCGCGCATGATCGCGATGAGGAGGGATGTAAGGGTGGTGGAGAGGGGATTTCCAGGTCATCCATTGGTTGCCGGGATAGCCACCACGCTCACGAACCCTTACTTCTTTCTCTGGTGGGCGACTGCGGGCGCATGGCTCATCTTCCTGGCGCTGGGCTACGGCGTTACAGGGCTCGCTGCGTTCATCGTGGTGCACGAATCATGCGACCTGGCATGGAACTCCACAGTATCCTACACAGCGCACATGTCCAGGCGGTTCTGGACCCCTAGGGTCGCATGGGTCTTCGGCGCCTGCGGTGCGCTCCTCCTTGTGCTCGGGGCTTATTTCATCGTCTCGGTGTGGTTCGTGTGAGCTCTTCGCCCAACCAAATCTATATATCACCCCTGCATTATGAGCAGACATGCTCAAGGCTGGTGTCATAGGGATCGGCTCGATGGGCAGGAACCACGTGCGCGTGCTCGCAGAGCTCGGTGCCCTTGGTGGATATGCGGATGCAGACCCAAAGGTGCTGGGCGAGATGAGGGGGCGCTTCGGCTTGGACGGGCACACCGACTACCGCGCCATGCTCGCCTCTGACATCGAGGCTGTGAGCATAGCAACCCCCACAGAAACGCACATGCAGATCGCGCTGGACGCCATCGCAGAGGGGAAGCACGTGCTGGTCGAGAAGCCTTTAGCCCCTTCGCTGAAGGATGCTGAGAGGATCGCGGCTGCAGCCGAAAGGGCGGGGGTGACCCTGGCAGTGGGGATGATCGAACGGCACAACCCTGTGGTGAGGTTCGCAAAGGCTGCACTAGAGGCTAGGCGCTTCGGTGATCTGGTATCCCTCTCCGCGAAGCGCGTGAGCGCCTTTCCCTCCAGGATAAGGGATGTGGGTGCGATCCTGGACCTGGCGATACACGACCTGGATGTGATGAGGTACCTCATCGGCTCAGAGGCGAAGAGTGTCTTTGCCCTCGGGGGAACGATGGGCACCTCCAGATTCGAGGATCACGCAAATATCCTGGTCGAGTTCTCGAACGGTTCCAAGGGCTACTGCGAGGCGAACTGGCTCACCCCGATGAAGATTCGCAAGCTGATCCTGACATGCACCGAGAACGCAGTGGAGTTGGACTATATGAGCCAGGTCGCGGAGATATCGTCCTCGCAGTTCATGAGCGTGGACCTCGGGGATCTATACCAGACCCCGCTCGAGTATGACATCAGGAGCGTGAATCTCAAGCGCCAGGAGCCGCTGCGCAACGAGCTCTCGGATTTTCTGAGCGCTGCAGAGCATGGGAGAGCCCCGCTCGTCACAGGCAGGGATGCATTGAAGAGCATGAGGCTCGCGCTCGCGGCTGTGGAATCCCTTCGTACAGGAAGGATCGTCACCATGCCGGATGGGATGAGCGATGCCTAGGATCAGCCCGCTGTCGAAGATATGCACGGGCGCATACATCGCAGAGAGCGCGGTGATCGGTCATCCGGGGAAGGACGAGCGCGAAGCCCTGCTTGCAGGGGACTGGTCAGGGGTGAAAGGGGCTGTGATAGGGGAGCGGTGCATCGTGCGCGATTTCACCATCATCTACGCCGGCGCGGAGCTGGGTGCTGAGACGCAGACAGGGCACTCCGTGCTCGTGAGGGAAGGTGCAACGATAGGCAGGGGATGCACGATCGGCACTGGCACGATCATCGAGAACGATGCAGAGATAGGGGACAGGGTCTCTATCCAGAGCGGGGTATTCATCCCGACGAAGACTGTGATAGAGGACGATGTGTTCATCGGTCCGAGGGCATGCCTCACGAACGACAAGTACATGGGACGCACCCCTCACATACCGCTGAGAGGACCGCAGATATGCCGTGGTGCCAGGATAGGCGCGAACGCCACGATCCACCCGGGCATACGGATAGGCAGGGAGGGTGTGGTGGGTAGCGGCGCGGTGGTCACCCGTGACGTGGAGGAGTACACAGTGGTGGTCGGGATGCCAGCACACAAGATCGGCATCGTACCACCGGAGCACAGGAGGTTTTAGATGATCCAGATAGCAAAACCGATGCTGGCCAGGAAGGAGCTGTCGATGGTGCGGGCTGTGTTCGAGAGCGGAATGCTCGCCCAGGGCGCGCATGTGGCGGAGTTCGAGCGCAGGTTCGCGGAGTATATCGGCACCAAGCATGCAGTCGCTGTGGGGAACGGCACACAGGCGCTGCACATCATCTACGCTGCGCTGGGATTGAAGCCTGGCGACGAGGTCATCGTCCCTGATCTGACCTTCGCAGCCACAGCCACCCCGCTGCTGCACCTGGGTCTGAGACCAAAGATCGTGGATATCGAGCCCAAGTATTACACCATAGACCCGGGGCGCGCCCGCTACGCCATCGGAAAGCGCACCAAGGCAGTGGTCGCAGTGCATTTATATGGGCATCCCGCGCGGCTCGACCAGCTATGCAGTCTCGCGGAGCACTTTGGCTTGTTCCTCATCGAGGATGCGTGCCAGGCACATGGCGCCCAGTACAAAAGAAAGAGGGGGAGAAAGGTGGGCAGCATCGGGGCATGCGCAGCGTTCAGCTTCTATCCCACCAAGAACATGACCACTGGGGAGGGAGGAATGATCACCACCAATTCCGATGAGCTGGCATACCGCTGTCGGCTGCTGAGGGACCATGGTCAGGAGCCTCAGTACAACCATGTGATCCTGGGACACAACTTCCGCATGACCGAGATCGCCGCCGCCATCGGACTCGTGCAGCTGAAGAAGTTGAACAGCATGAACGCGGCGAGGCGCAGGAACGCAGCGCTGTACAACGAGCTGCTGGATGGGGTCGTCCAAACACCTGCGGAGGCGCGGTGGGCGAGGCATGTATATCACCAGTACACGATCAGGGTGATGAAAGGCAGGGATGCACTGCAAGCCTGGCTCGCACACCATCAGATCGCCACCAAGGTCTATTACCCGCGCCCCCTGAGCAAGCAGCCGATCCTTCGGGAGTTCAGAGCTGGGAGGAACATGGAGACGATCAGCACTGTGCGCCAGATCCTCTCCATCCCGGTGCATCCCGGTCTCACCACCGAGGATGTGGAGTACGTAGCCAAGAGGATCAAGGAGTGGAAGAGGCGGTAGCTACCGCTTGGTCCTGAGGATCTCTCCCAGGCGCATTCTCTCATCCAGGGTGAGTATAACGCCGCAGGAGGGGCAGCGCGTCACCTCGGTGTCTATCTCCTCCCTGCAGGTGCTGCAGTAGAAGCGTGCAGGGGGCGTATAGCCCTCCCCGCCGTACCACTCGCCTTCGTATATGGGATCGAGGGAGATCGCGCGCTCGAAGCAGCGTTTCGCCTCCTCCCTCTCTCCCACCTCGTAAAGTGAGGACCCAAGTTCGTACCAAGCCTCCGGGTTCTCAGGCATGATCTCTATCCCGCGCTTGAACGCCTCCACAGCCCTCCTCTTGTCCCCTTCGGCAGCCCTCACCTTCCCCATCCTCACCCACACGGCGCTCTTCCTCCTCAGCATCTGCTGGGCATACTCCACAGAGGTGAGGTAGTCGTGAATCCTCGATGCCATGGTCTCGCTTATCCCGGGAACCCTCACCAGGCTGTCGATGCTCGCGCGCTCCAACTGCTCCACGCTCTGAAAACCAGCCTCATAAAGGGCTCTTGCGTGCCGTTCCTCCACACCGGGCACGGACGCGAGCTCGGAGGCTATATCCTCCACACCCGAGACCCAGCTCTCCAGCCTCACCCCCCGCTTCGAGACGCTAATCCTCACGGGCTCTCTGGAGAAGGGGACATCCCTGAAACCGCGGACCACGAGATCCTTCCCTCCATCAGCACCATCGCGAATAGAGAGCACACCATCCGCCGACTGGCGCAGTGCAGACGCCACCTTCTCCGGGCACCTCTTCATGTCCACCGCCCACATCGCTGTGATCCTCCGATCCCTCAGCACTGCGGAGACCTGCTGCACGAACTCCACCGCCGGTTGATGCGAGGATGCTCCCTCGATCGAATCGATCACCTCGATCAACATCCGCCGCGAGGGCGCGAATTCCAGCGCCTGCACCGCCCTGTCGATCGCTATGGCTAGGTTCGTGAGGTCCTTGGAGCTTCGGATGACGCTGCGCTCCTCCTCGATGCCGCTCACATGCCGCTCCCTCTGGGTGTACCAGTCCACGATCTTCAGGAGGTTGCGCCCCTCGTACATTCCGAACTTGCAACCCTGCTGCGAGATCTCCTTCCTGATCGCTCCGGGGGAGCGGCTCGACAGCACCAGCACAGCCGCCTCGCTCCTTTCCAACCCCCCGATGATCAAACCCTGACCGATCATGTCGCGCTCTTTGCACGGCGCACCGTCCAGCAGCATCACCGAGCCCTTTCTCACCCCAGAGGGGAGGAGGATGTCCGAGCCCTCGATCCCCAGGGGGGTGGTGGGAGCGAGGTATCCATGAAGGATCTGAGCCCTTATCCCCATCTCCTCCGGGCGATCCCCGAAGCGCCTCAGCACCTCCTCGGCTATCGCGGCAGCCTCGACCGTTGCCTCTTCGAACCCTTTGGAAAACGCGGAGACCTCCACGAGCCCATCGAAGACCTCCCCCAGATTGTAAATTGTCTCCTGTAGGTTCATGCTGAGGGGAGCGATGGTCACCTTCCCATCCTCCCCGAGATGCACAGCCCCAGCTGCTGCATTCCCCTTCGCCATCACCTTCAGCTTCTGCCTGAACAGCGGCAGGGCGTCCTGGTCTGCAACATGCCCAAGGTATGCTGACAGCAGCGCCTCGAATATCACGATCACCTCTGTTTCGCGCCTGTCCTGCATCATGCTGACGTTACAACCCCTGCACTGCAATGCGGGGCGTTATATTAAATTAATCCGTATCCAACCCGCTGAGCAAAACCATGGCGCTGTATGAGCTCAGCCTTCTGAGGTCTGCACCCCCTATAGCCTCGATCTGCTGTTCGCCTCGGGATGCCAATCTTTTGCACCTGCTCTCACCGAGACCTGGGATAATGCACCATCGATCTATGTTGATCTCCCTCGAATTCCCAGCGATAGCGAGTGCCTCGATCAACGAGCGCTTGCATGGTGCCAACCTTTTTTTACATCCTGTCCATCTGCTTGGATATATGAAGGTGCGTGCCGAGTGCGCTCCATGCCTGCTGCGAAGGGTGCTATATGAGACGCGCCTCGTAGCCCCCAACACGGAGGAGGTGGTGCTTGGGAAGTGCCTGCCCGTGCTCGCCGATGCCTGGGACGCTGATGAAACATCCACGACTATAGCCACGAAGGTGCACCGGTGCGCATACGATCTGCTGGGCACCGCAGATCCGTACAAGGAGCTCAAGGCGCTCAGCAACCGCATATCCCTGGAACTTCTGCCAAAGGCGAAGAGAAAGGTGGCGCAGAGCAGGAAGAGGCTGCGCGATGCTGCGCTGGGAGCGATCATCGGCAACGTGCTCGACTTCGGCATCCGCTCAACCATCGAATCTCCTGAGGCACTGAGGGAGAGGTTCGAAGCGCTCTGGGCAGAGGGGTTGTACAGGGACGATACACTGAAGCTCGTGCCGCTGCTGAAAGAAGGGGCTGAGGTGGTCTATCTCGCAGACAACTGTGGCGAGATCCTCTTCGATACGATATTGATGGAAGAGCTGAGGGCTCGCGGCGCGCGTCTCACTCTCGTGGTCAGGGGTGCACCTATCCTCACGGACGCCACGATGGTGGACGTCGAGGGATTGGGCATAGACTCCCATGTGGATGAGGTGATCACCACCGAGCGCTTCGCGGTCGGCATCCCGATAGATCCCATGCCTATGCACCTCAGGGAACGCCTCTCGCACGCAGACCTTATCGTGTCGAAGGGGATGGCAAACTACGAAGCCCTATCCGAGCAAGGCTTCGAGCCGATCATCTATCTCATGCGCACGAAGTGCCGTCCTGTGGCTGAGAGCATCGGCGAGCCTGTGGACAAGAACATAGCCAAATTGATCGGGTAACCGCAGAGCACCTCCCAGTCTCCCCGAACGAAGTTGATGCATGCAAAGATCTGCTTGCAAACTTCACAGAGACTAGCCTGCACAGAAAGTGTTATATCGCCTCGCGCCCTGACTGAGGGCGTGCCTGTCATAGACATAGAGATGGACGATCTGTATGCCCTCCTCGGCAGGGAGGTCGGCCCTCAGGGCATCATGGACGCCGTCTCCCAGATCGGGGCTGAGATAGAAGCCGTGCAGGGCAATCTGCTGCATGTGATGTTCTCTCCCAACAGACCCGACCTCTATTCTGTGGAGGGGATCGCCCGCGCCCTGAGAGGCTTCCTGGGGATCGAGACCGGTGCTCCGCTGCTATCCTCATCCTCCTCTCACATCGAGGTGATGGTCGAGCCCTCTGTGCCCGATGTGCGCCCGTACATCGTCTGCGGGGTGGTGAAGGGGGTGGAGATGAGCGATGCGCTCATCCGCTCCCTCATGAGCCTCCAGGAGAAACTGCACCTCACGCTCGGACGGAGGCGCAAGAAGGTGGCGATAGGTGTGCACGATATGGCAGGACTGAAGCCACCGTTCACCTACAAGGGGGTTGAGCCGCAGGAGGTGCGCTTCATTCCGCTGGGCATGACTGAGGAGATGAACCTTGCCGAGGTCCTTCAGCGCCATGAGAAAGGGCGGGAGTTCGCGTTCACGCTCGAGCGTGCTCCGAGGTACCCGATCATACTCGATGCTCTACAGCAGGTGCTCTCCTTCCCCCCGATCATCAACGGCACTGTGACCGAGGTGACTGAAGATACTCGTGACATATTTCTGGACGTGACAGGGACAGAGATGCGCGCGATGGACGCCGCCCTCAACGTCATCACCTACGTGCTCGCTGATCGAGGGGGGACTGTGGAGACTGTGGGCATCGCCTATCCTGAGAGAAGGATCGTGCGCCCCGACCCCTCCCCAACGCGGATGGAGCTGGACACGAGATGGGCGCTGGGGCTCATCGGCACCACTGCCACGATGGTGGAGGCGCAGACGGCGCTGCAGCGCATGAGGCTCGGCGCGGAACCTAAAGGGGAGCGCTTGGAAGTGTTGCTCCCCCCGTACCGCAGCGATATCCTGCATCCTGTGGACATCGTGGAGGACCTGGCAATCGGGCTGGGATATGCTCACCTCCCATCTATTCTGCCGCGGGAGAACACGATAGGCTCGGTGAGGGGGATCGAGAGGTGCTCAGAGAAGGCTGCCCAGGCGCTCGTCGGCTATGGATATCTGGAGGTGACGACCCTTACCTTGACCAGGGAGGAGGAGCAGGCAGCGGCGCACGGCTATCGCCCATCAGAGGTCACTAGGATCCTCAATCCCATCGTCGAGGAGCACGACTGCCTCCGCATCTCCCTGCTGCCCGGCCTCCTTCAGGTGCTGCGCGGAAACAAGCACCGCCATCTCCCCCAGCGGGTCTTCGAGGTAGGGGATGTGCTGAGGAGGTACGTGAACCGCAGGTACTGCGCCGGGATATCGATACATCCAGAGGCGAACTTCACAGAGGGGAGATCCCTCGTGCTCGGGCTGATGAGAGACCTTGGTCATCAAGATGTGGAGTTCGAGCGCGGGTCTGCAGCGATCTTCATGCAGGGAAGATGTGCTGTCGTGAGCGTCGCAGAGCATAAGATAGGGGTCTGCGGCGAGATCGCGCCAGACGTGCTCACATCCCACGAGCTCGTGAACCCTGCGATGGGCTTCGAGATAGACATCATGCGCCTGCAGGGTCTCGATGGCTCATAAGAGAGGCTCTCAGTTTTGCGGTGATGATCCCACACCATGCAAGGCTTTATGAAGCCATGAGTAGATGCAGATCCGATGATGAACTGAGCCTCTCGACGGCGCGAGGGATGATTATGAAAATGATGAGAGATATGAAGGTGCAGGATATGGTTGCGAGGGACGTGATGAACACCGCGCTGATCACTACCAGCCCTGGCGAGACACTGTCTGATGTGCTGGGCAAGATGAGGACGCACGACATCCATGAGCTCCCTGTGGTGAAAGGAGGGAGAGCGGTAGGGCTGGTGAGCTACAGCACCCTCATCAAGAGGAGAAGCCTGCCGCTCACCACCAAGGTGAAGCATCTCATGACCCTGCCGCCCTCGGTGGGGGAGGATCAACCGCTGCCGGATGTTGCTGAGACCCTCCTGACCACAGGTTATAGGGGGGTACCGGTGAGCTCGACCAGCGGGCGCCTGATAGGGATCATATCACGCCATGACCTCGTCAGGAGCATCACGCGGGTCAAGAGGCTCCAAGAGATTAAGGTGAAGGAGATTATGAGCCAGTCCCCCCACACCGTGAGCGAGAGGGATACGGTGGACCGCGCAAAGGCGCTGATGGCTAAGCTCGACGTGAAGACCTTGCCTGTCGTGGATGCGAAGGGCAGGATCACAGGGGTGGTCGGGATCAAAGACATAGCAGCGAGGGGGATGAAAACCTCCAAGCGCCAGCGGAAGGGTGACGCGGCGGGAGGGAAAGACAGAATAGGGGAGAGGATCACAACAGGGATGGTCATGCGCTCCCCCGCTCTCACCATCGGTCCGGAGGACAGCATCGGAAGAGGGGTGGAGATGATGATGGAGCACAACATCTCCACCTTGATCGTATGCGATGACTCCTATCCCACCGGTATACTGACGGAATACGACGTGATCGAGTTCATAGCCAGCTTCAGGGAGGAAAAGGGGGTCTATGTTCAGATCACTGGGCTGGATGAAGCAGATGTGGATGCATACGATGTGATCTACGGGGAGATTCAGAAGACGATGAACCGCATCGCCAAGCTGGTCACCCCCAGGGTATTCACCGTCCACGCCATCACGTATCATGAGAGCGGTGGTACCAACAAGTGCTCGCTGAGGGGGCGGCTCACCACCGAGCACGAGATGTACTATGCCAAAGCCTTCGACTGGAGCCTCTTTCGCGCCCTCGCCCTCCTGCTCGAACAGCTCGAACGGCAGATCAGGAAGGACAAGGAGCGCAGGCGCTCGCAGCACAGAAGGATCAGCCTCAGGAAGAGGTGAGCGCCCAGCGCTCGCCATGCACAGCCAGCGCCCTTCTTATAGCGCTCTCTCCGAGGACATCCACGTCTGAGCTGTCGTTGAACTCTGTGTCCACCACCGCACCCTGGAAGAGAGCTACGAACCCAGCAGCCACGTCTGCCAGCGCCTGGAGGTGATATCCGCCCTCCAACAGCACCACGAGCCTCCCCCCGCACCTTCTGTTTGCGAAATCCAAGACACGCCCGAGCAGCGAGACATAGCCCGGGGTGGAGAGGGATAGGGAGCCCAGGAGGTCCATGTAATGTGCATCGCCGCCCAGGCTCACCAGCACCGCGTCCGGCGCGAACTTCTGGAGGATAGGCTCGAGCAGCCGATCGCAGAGGGAAAGGAAGGTGCTGTCCCCGGCGCCTCTGGGCATCGGCACGTTGATCGTGTAACCCTTCCCTGCCCCTGCCCCGGTGTCCTCGAACCATCCCGTGCCCGGATATATCCCCCATTGATGCGTCGAGATGTACAAGACCCTAGGTTCTTCATAAAAGATGTCGCTGGTGCCGTTGCCGTGGTGCACGTCGAAGTCCAGGATCGCCGGGCGGTCCCCACGCCTCACGCACTCCGCAGCAGCGATCGCGGTATTGTTGAGGTAGCAGAACCCTCCGCCCCTTGAAGCAGAAGCGTGATGCCCTGGGGGTCTGAGAGGCACGAAGACCGCACCCCTCCCCTCATACGTTGCATCCAGGGCTGCGAGCGCGCCCCCCGCTGCCATGAGCGCGACATCCAGGGTGTCAGGGCGCACATAGGTGTCAGGGTCCATGTATCCCTCGCCAAAGTCCCGCAGGAGATCCAGGTACTCCTCGGTGTGCACTGCCAGCACCTTCTCCATCGGCGCAGGCTCCGGGGTCACCACATCCCTCAGCAGTGAGAGGGCTTCCAGGCGATCCATGATCGCAGCCACGCGCTCCGGGCACTCGGGATGACCATAGGTCTGCGTCATCGCCATGAACGAAGGGTGGTAAACGACAGTCATGACAGAGGTATCGGGCAGGGGGTGCAAATCCTTTCCCGTGGTTTAAGTTCGTTAAACCCTCAGGGAATCACCATGCTCACAGCGAATTGATGCTTCTGCTGCTAGCAAACTCACGACGCAGTTGGCGGGAGATGACTTTTCCCCTCATTTCTTGACAGACTCGCTAGACGCCAAGTTTCTTAAAGGGGAACTGCCTTTCGAGGTCTACTCCAGACTCCGCGACGAATACGAGAGAATGCAGGGCACTGGAAGAGGGAGTCAGAGGGGGCAAATCGATGTTGCCTACCGATAGCAACCAAACTGCCCCCCCTTACTGCCCCGCGCCCTGCGTAAGTGCCCGAGTGGGGTAGTTTGGATATCCTATAAGCCTGCGGAGCTTCAGACCCGGGTTCGAATCCCGGCTCGGGCGTATCTAATAATTTCCCAGCAAAGCCCGAACGGGATAGCACTAACACCAATTGCACCAAGTGGTGCGTGTCCCGGCTCGGGCGTAACGCTTCTATACTGTTCCTTCTGGGATACGCCGCATCCATCATGCTGATAGTTTGATTGGGATGCGGCTGGATCCTCGGCAAGGAAACAATCTCAGAACAATATCTTGCCGAGGTAAAGCCGCATCTGGCTCATAACACCTATTTAGCAAAAGATGCGGCTGAATCCTCGGCGAGAAAGCGCTGATTATTTGATTTTCGCCTCCGGTCCCGTCTCGGGCGCATGTAGATATTTCCCAGCAAAGCCCGAGCGGGATAGCACTAACACCAATAGAACCAAGTGGTGCGTGTCCCGTCTCGGGCGCATCTAATAATGTGATAGATGGGCAGGGGACATCTTCCAATCACCATGGATCTTCTTTCCTCCAGGCGCTATGCCAGAAAGATTATATAGACCCCTATTGCATATCTGGCAACGGAATCTGTATGATCTGTCCTGTGTGCGGTAACAGGGTTGCCGAGGGCACAAAGTCCTGTCCCATCTGCAAGACAGCGCTCGCTGAGCGGTTGGAGATTGTAGCCTGCCCCATGTGTGGCACAATAGTCGATCCCTTTTCAACAGTATGCCCCAGCTGTGGAGCGGAGTTCGCGCAGGAGAGAGAGGAACATGAGGAACCAGCACCCGGGAAGAGAGAGGAGACGATCGCGAGGGCGATGAAGGATATGGATGCCTTGGTAGAGGAAGATATTCAGGATCTGGTCAAGGTGCCGGGCATAGGACCGCTGAAGGCGCGAGCCCTGTACGAGGCAGGGTACACAGACCTGCGGAAGCTGAAGGCAGCCACTGTCAAGGAGTTGATGATGGTGAGGGGGATTGGAAGGCGCGGGGCAGCGCTCATCAAGCGCGCAGTGCATATATCTGATCTCGATAGGCTGAGGGAGGCGGTGCTCACCGAGGCTGACGTGGAGGCGGAGCAGGCATGCCCGATCTGTGGCACGATCCTGAGCATATACGAGAGCTCATGTTTCGAGTGCGGCAAGGAGCTAGGGACCCGCGCTGTAGAGGGGGCGGAGGAGAATGCGCTGACGCATTACGATCACATGCTGGAGATAGACCCGGAGAACACCGAGATGTGGTATGCCAGAGGCTCCACGCTTGCCAGGATAGGGCGCGATGAGGAGGCGATCCAATCGTTTGAGAGGGCGGTGGAGATGGATCCCAGGTACGATGCCGCATGGATCGCGATGGCGGGCATATATACTAAAATGGGGGATGGGAGGCGTGCTGCCGACTGCTACAGGCATGTGATCTCCGCGGCTGGGGTCATAGATCTGCTGCCTAAGACTGAACCGCCAGCGCCATCGGAGCCGACGCCCGAGGATTCGAGGATGTTGGACAGGGAGCTCGGGCTCGCCGGACCGAGCTGCCAGATATGCGGTTCTTCCCTCGATGCAGAAGGCAACTGCCCTGTTTGCGATATGAAGCCGGAGGGGGAGATTACCGGCGCAGAAGCGCAGGCACCCTCACCTCCAGAGCCCGAGGCAGAGAAGATAGAACCCAAGAGGACTGTGCCAGGCGATATTGACAGCATGTCTGAGAAGGAGCTGTACGGTCTCCTCTCCAACATCGCCACGGAGATCAAGCCTCTCCTAAGGCTCGCCAAGGAGCTGGAGATCGATATGTCCGAGGGCAAGCGCCTGATCTCAGAGGCGGTGATATATGGAAAAAAGAAGGAGCCAAAGAAGGCAACTCAACTCATCCTCCAGGCTCAAAAGATGGTGCAGAACGCCTTCAAGGGTCGGCTCCTGAGGGAGGTCTCCACCATCGAGAACGACGCAGAGGAGCTCAGGCTGGCGGGAGTGAGTGTGACGCGTGCGATGACCCACCTGAAAGAGGCGAAGAGGGCTCTGAGGGAGGGGCGGTTCTCAGCAGTGGTTTCGGAGATCGGCGATGCCAGAGTGGATATCGAGGCGCTCAAGAAGGCGATGGGAGGTCATGCAGCGTAGTACGCAGCATCATAGGGTTCTGGCTTGACGCCCTTCCTGGTTCGTATCTCGCCTACCACCCTTTCCTGGAGCTCTCTCGGCAGGCGCTCGAACCCTGAGTTCTCGGTGGACCAGAGTGCCCTGCCCTCCGTCGCCGACCGGATGGCGCTTGCGAAGCCGAACATCTCAGCAACCGGCGCTTTCGCGATGATGTTGGCGTTCTCCCCCTCCTGCTGGATATCCTCGATCACAGCACGGCGCTGCTGAAGTTCTCTCATTGCGTTCCCCATCATGTCCTGCGGCACGTTGATGAAGACCTTCTGCTTCGGCTCCAGGAGGATCCTGCCTGCCTGGCACATCGCCCCGTAGGTCGCCTGCCGCACTGCGGGGATCACCTGTGCTGGACCCCTGTGGATGCTGTCCTCGTGCAGCTTCGCGTCCACGAGCCGCACCTTGACCCCCATGCACTTCTCATCGGCAAGAGGACCTTTGACCATCGCCTCATGGAAGGCTTCGATCACCAGTTCCATCGTCTCATGCAGGTACTGGATTCCTTTCGTAGCATCAATGAGCATGTTCGTGTCGTGTATCGCGGCAACGTTCTTAGCCTCGTCCTTCCCCATGCCGAGTTCTTGGAGCGTTCTCGCCAGCGCCTTTGCGTCCTTGATCCTGCCTCCTGACTGGACCGCTCCATCCAATATCGCTCTCACGACCTTCTCTTCCAGCGGTAGCGCCTCTATGTAGAACCTGTTGTGTTTGTTGGGCGACTTGCCCTCAAATGGGCCGCCCTCTCCCTCTATGGAGTCCCTGTACACCACGATGGGATTGGACGCGTTTATCTCCACCCCATGCTCGTGCACGATCCTGTACTCGGTGATCTCGAGGTGCAGTTCCCCCATCCCTGACATCAGGTGCTCTCCGGTTTCCTGGTTGATCTCGACCTGGATGGATGGATCGGCTTTTGCCACGCTCCTTAGTACCTCCACGAGCTTTGGAAGGTCACGCATGTGCTTCGCCTCTATCGCCACTGTGACCACAGGTTCGGAGTAGTGGACCATCTTCTCGAACGCATCCATGGACGGGTCCGAGGTCACGGTAGATCCTGCGATGGCGTCCCTCAGTCCAGTCACGGCTACGACGTTCCCTGCCACGATCTCATCCACCGGGATCCTGTCTGCTCCTACAGAGAGAGCGACCTGCTGCACGCGGTTCATGTTCGGCATCCCCACGATGTGAAGTTCCATCCCTTTTGCAGCCGTGCCGCTGAACAGCCTTCCCACCGCCACCTCTCCGGCATGGGGGTCCATTATGATCTTTGTCACCATCAGCGCAACTGCTCCCTTGGAATCGCAGGTCACCATCGCCTTTCCAATGGGGGATCCGAGATCGCCCTTCCATATCTGCGGGATTCTCAGCCTCTGGGCATCGATCGGATTGGGCATGTGGGCGATCACCATATCCAGGAGGATCTCGTGCAGCGGGGCTTTCTTCGCCAGCCCCTTCTGGTCCCCTGAGCGGAGATGGTTGTAGACGTCGTTGAAATTGATGTTGCTCTTCTTCATGTAGGGTATGCTGATGGCCCAGTTGTGGTACGCCGAGCCGAAAGCCACTGTCCCTGTCTCGACGCTGAGCGCCCACTGCTTCTTCAGCTCCTCCGGAAGGAGTTTCAGTATCTTGGCGTTGACCTCCGTGATGATGGTGGTGAGCTTCTTCTGCATCTGCTCTGGGGTCACCTTCAGCTCGTTGATGAGCCTGTCCACCTTGTTGATGAAGAGGATGGGCCTCACCTTCTCCCTTATCGCCTGCCTGATTACAGTTTCTGTCTGGGGCATCACCCCCTCCACCGCGCAGACCAGGATGATCACGCCGTCGATGGCGCGCATTGCCCTGGTCACATCCCCTCCGAAGTCCACGTGTCCCGGGGTATCTATCAGGTTGATGAGGTATTCCTGCCCCTTATATACATGGACCATCGAGGCGTTTGCAGCGTTGATGGTAATCCCGCGAGCCTGCTCTTGCTCGTCGTAGTCCAGTAAGAGTTGCTTCCCGGCGAGTTCCTCTGACATCATCCCTGCCCCTGCGATCAGATTATCGCTCAGTGTGGTCTTACCATGATCTATGTGCGCAGCAGTCCCTATGTTCCTTATGTGGGCTGGGCGCGTCATCAGCGCCTGTGCCCTTTTGATATTGTCCTCCTTACGACCCATCCGAGCCCCCCTGGAATTATCGAGCCGAGCCTGCTACCCGCTCGATCTCCTCCTTCTTGGCGATGGCGAAGCTGTTCATGTCCTTCTTCGCAGCCAGCAGTATCTCGTTGGCTAGGCACTGCTCGACAGGCTTCGTGCTCTTGTACGTAGCCTTCATTGCCCCCTGGCATAGGTTGCGCAGGGCTATGTCTAATCGCCGGGAGGGGCTGACATCCACAGCCTTCGGCACAGAGATGCCGCCATACCTCAGGCGTGTGACCTCCTCCCTCGGAGCAGCGTTCTCCAATGCGTCCACCAGGAGCTGTACCGGGTTGCTCTTCGTCTTCGAAGCCATGATATCAAACGCCTTTCTGACCGTGGTATAGGCTTTCACCTTCTTGCCCGTGAACTCCTCTGTGCGCATCATGCCGTTCACAAGGCGCTCGACGATGTTCATCCTTGCCTTTCCGAACGCCCTATTTGCGTGCTTGGCTCCAGTGTGCAAACTGATGGTGGGGGTGAGGTTGATGTACCGAAGCAGCCCAGCGTCGCGCACCACCACCTCCGTGAGATCGTACCTGTCGAATATCTTGGCATCAGACACCACATGAGGCATCTTCTTCTTGGGCTTGATCTCCTCTGCCGGAGCGGCTGCATCTGCAAGAGGTTCGGGCACATCATCACCTCACAGGCTTCTCTTTGCGACCCCGCACCAGCTCGTTGAGGGATACGTTGTTGACCTTGATGACCTTGTACCTCACCCCAGGGATGTCGCCGTAGGACCTTCCCATCCTCCCACCGATCCCCTCGACCAGCACCTCGTCGTGCTCGTCTATGAAGTTGATCGCACCATCCCCTACAGCGAACGCCGTGACCTGCCTGCCGTTCTTGATCAGCTGGACCTTGATGCACTTCCTTATCGCAGAGTTCGGTTGCTTTGCTTCCACGCCCACCTTCTCCAGCACGATCCCTCTGGCTTGCGCTGAGCCTTCCAGCGGGTCGGCACGCTCCCGCAGGCGCAGAGCCCTGCGCTTGTAGTATCGGTCGTCCCAGCGGAAGTTCTGTCTCGCCTTCCTCAACTTCCTTGCCGTATGCAGTCCTCTAGCCATCGTGTCACTTCCATCTCAGCTCAGCCCTTAGGAAGGAGGATGGCATTCTCTATTCCATATATAAATATGCCGTCCCAGCCTTCACACCTCGTCCCGGGAGAGGCAGAGCGGCTCTATGCCCCTGATCTTCTTGAACTCCTTGACCCCCTGCGTGATGGCGCCCGAGAGCGCTTGTGGATCGCTGACCCGCACCCCTGCCAGGATATCCACCCCGAAGTCAAACATTACCTGGGTCATGGGGGTCGAGGGCCCGAGGACGATGTTGAGCCCGCCGCTGCCCAGCTCCAGCAAACGATCCAGCGTGTGGTTGATCAGCGCCGTGGCTGTAATGATGTTCATCTCTGAGCGGGGCATTACTTCCTCGCAGGCGCTCGACGGCATCTCCCCTTCCTTTGGCTCGAACTCCAGCACGTATGCCTTCTTTGCTCTTTTCGCAATCTTATTGTTAAAGGGGAACCTGCCGATGATCGTCACGACCCTGTCCTTCGCATACCTCTCCATGAAGGGGTTGACGCTCCCTGCCCTGCCGTTCGGCTCGATCAGGGAGTTGAGCGCAGCCACGCCTACGGAGGCGTTCAGGGGCTCCCCTGACCTGCTCATCTTGGCAAGATGCCAGGCAGAGAGCTCAGAGAGATGCCCTGCGTGCTCCACCTGCATCTTCCTGCCGGTCTTGTATGTGTGCGCCATCCCCACATGCATGGACCACACAGCTGTCCAGTGCAGCCCGATCCACGCGCCTTTTATCTCAGTATCCCTACCCCTCACCTCTTTAAGGAGGCGTTCGATGATCCGCATCCTCATCCCCGGTGGTGTAGTATGGGCGGTCTGCGCAGGCGCGGCACAGCAGCCTCCCATCTCTCTCCGTCTCCTTTGCGTCCATCACCTTCTCACCGCAGACAGCGCAGCGCACGACCCTTCTGGGATATCCAGGGAGCTCGTCCGGCGAGAGATGCACCCGCACAGGCTGAAAACTCAGCACCTCGTCTATACCAGCCTCGATCACCCTGGCGAGGAGCGCCTCCTTTTCTACCTCTTGAAGGGAATGATACTCCCCTGTCTTCGTCACTGCTCCGCTGACCCACACGCGGTACGCGTGCCCTGTCCTCAGATTTATGAAGGTCGCTGCCATCTTGCCATAGTCCCGCAGCTTGAAGCTGCGCCTGCCCAGCCTTGTACCTGTGAGGATCTGGAGTGCGTCTGCGATGCACCTGTCGTTCTCTGCGATCACGATCATTTCCCTTGGATCTGCTGTGCCTATGAGGCTCAAGCCCTTCTCAGCCAGCAGCACCCCCAGCACCTGTCCCATGCAGAGGTGCCCGTGATATTCCACAGCCTTGCTCAAGCGCTCCTTCCTATCCATCCTGCTTCTCCTTCCGCAGCACCTTCAGGCTGCAGATCTCCATCGTAGGGTACTGTCCCTCCTCGTCCTTTTCAAGGTACTTCAGCATGTCCCAGAGGGTGAGGAGGGCAGCGGCAGCACCCGCGAGCGCCTCCATCTCCACCCCTGTCTTGTAGGTCGCCTCAACGGTGCAGCAACAGCTCACCCCTTCGTCCCTGACCTTGAACTCTATCGTCGCATGGGCGATCGGGATCGTATGACAGTGTGGTATCATCTCGGGCACCCTCTTGATCGCCAGCAGCCCAGCAGCCCTAGCAACCTCGAATGGATCTCCCTTCCTCACCTCCCCCCCCTTGATCGCGTTCAGGCTCCTCTGGCTCAGCAGGATGCGCCCCTCTGCCACCGCCTTCCTGCGGCTCGATGGCTTCTCAGAGATGTCCAGGATGCTCAAGACCAGGGCCTCCTGCTCTCTACAGCCTTCTCGAAGGCTTTTGACAGTGCCTGCTCCCCGGCTCCATTCCTAATCAGGCTCAAGATGTCCACCAACCCCTCGTTGTGCATGAGGCATGGCTTGAGCCTGCCATCGCTGGTGACCCTGAGCCTGGTGCATCCGGCACAGAAGGCGCTGCTGTGCACTTTGACCATCTCCACCCTTCCCTTGTCCATGACACATATCTTTCTCCGCGCCCCGTTATTTATCGCGCGTGCACGCGCGCACAGGTATGTCTCAACTGCCTCCATCCTGCTGTGCCATCCTATCGGCTCTATGAGCTGTGGCGTTGCCCCCATCGCCCATGCGCCCTCGATCGTCTCTACGATTTCCTCCACTGAGAACTCGGAGATAGCCACTATGTTCACCTTTACGGGCTGAAGCCCTGCGTGGATCGCACTTCGTATCCCCTCCATCACCTGCTCCAGAGCATCAGAGCCGGTGAGCGCAGCGTATCGCTCCGGGTCCAGCGTGTCCATGCTCACGTTGACCCTTTTCAACCCTGCGTCACGAAGCGCCTGCGCCTTCGGTGCAAGGAGTGTGCCGTTCGTGGTCATGGAGATCTCGTCCATCCATTTAGCGCACAGCCTCAGGATCTCAGCTATGTCCCCCCTCAGGAGCGGCTCGCCGCCTGTCAGCTTGATCTCCTTTATCCCCAGAGATGCAGCGATCTCCGCGATCTTCCCTATCTCCTCTGGGGACATCTCGGCGGTGCTAGGGGGCAAGCCCTCGTTGTGGCAGTAGAGGCAGCGAAGGTTGCAGTTCGCAGTGAGTGATATCCTGAGCCCGCTCACCCTGCGTCCATAGGGGTCGGTCATCGGGCGTGCAGTGGGAGGCTCTGTGCCGAGTGCGCTCTGCCCTGTATTCAACTGTGCTGTCTTGCAGCGGTTGAGCGCTCCGCTCATCACCATCCATCACCCACATCCTCCGCTCCAATAATAAATTGCCGATTGATTTTTCTATGATGCTGCCATCTCGCCCGATGTGAAGCCCGGCAGCTTAAAAGGAGTGGTCGTCTCCATAAACATCGGCGCGAGCAAGGGAAGGAGAAAGAGCGGTGTGAGGAAAGCACGCATCACCTCCTTAGGGTTGGAGGGGGATGCACATGCAGGGGAAGGAGAAAGACAGGTGAGCCTGCTCGCCCAGGAATGGATAGAATCCCAGGGTCACAGACCCGGTGATTTCGCAGAGAACATCACCACCAAAGGGATAGCACTTCGGGAGCTCGCTCTCGGCACGCACTTGAGGGTGGGACGGGCGCTGGTAGAGATCACACAGAGGGGCAAGGAATGTCACACCGAGTGCGAGATAAGACGGCAAACAGGCAGATGCATAATGCGCACCGAAGGGATATTCGCGCGGGTGCTTGTGCCCGGAGAAGTGAAGATAGGGGACAGCGTGGAGGTCGTGAGATCGCGCATGGACCGCCGTACACCCTGATTTCAGATAACGATTGCGGACATACGAAGTCGTTCCCGAAAGGAACGATTTGGGCGGAGCGAAGCGTAGCCATAAACACCGTGTTAAGTGACCCGAGCGACTGCGAGGGCAAGGTGCAAAGCACCGAAGAGTGCCCAAGCCCATACATGAAGTTCCCCATTATACGACATCCTCTTTTTCGTTATCTCCACTGTTAAATTCGACAAGCTTTTCCCAATCAATGCTTCCATTTTCTCGGCAGAACTCTTTGATAAAGTCAGCGGTGTGCTTATTCACTGTGGCATCCCAGGCTTTTTTGTAGACGATTCTGTGGGCCGCAGGATAGTCTCTCATCAACCTAACCAATTTTAAGTAGAAATCACTATCCCCAGTCAATTCAGTCCAAAACTTTTGGCCAGAAATATCTCTGAAGACTCTTTTGTCGGAGGGCGGTCTGTTCAAGCGTCCATACCCATGTCCTACGACTGGGTCAAACTGTTTCTGAATTTTATATAATCGACTTCTCAGTGAATTGAAATTATCTATCAACTTCTTTATCTGGGATGAATTCCCCCAATTAGGACCAGATTTGACAGAAATGGCGGTGTATCTCTTCCTTCTTTCTAAAGCGATATCTACACCTTCGCTTGGAGAAACGATCCCCTTCGACGAAATCTTTGCAATTGGTTCAAAAAATGCATTCCCAAAGGTCGCTTCATCTGATGAACTGAAATATGCTCGCATTATTTCCTCGACTATTTCTGAAGCTTTCTCAGTTCCAATGGCTCTATACAAGTATGGGTTCTTTTTTCTAAGGAATGCCTTGAGCTTCAAAGTATC
>JBFMEL010000024.1:0-20499 GCA_040753455.1 Thermoplasmatota archaeon
TGGCACAGGGAGTGAGCAGCATAGACGAAGTTGCTCCCTCCATATGGAGAGGACCGAGCCGCCTCCTGCCCTTCATAGGTGTTGCAGGGGGAGTGGTCGCAGGGGCGCTCGTAGGGGGTGGTCCAGCCATCGTGCTCTATGGAATGATCTGGCTGTACCTTGCTCTTCTGGTGAGGTGCTTTGCCGAGCGCTCCCTCCTTGTGATGGTGGGGGCATCGGTGTTCGGGTGGGGATTTTCGATCCTTGGT
Source organism: Thermoplasmatota archaeon (assembly GCA_040753455.1). Classification (GTDB taxonomy): domain Archaea; phylum Thermoplasmatota; class Thermoplasmata; order SG8-5; family JACRNV01; genus JBFMEL01. The sequence continues at coordinate 249 of JBFMEL010000024.1, forward strand.
GGGCTATTCATCCTCCTTCCCTTCCATAAATGGATCGGAGCACTCAGCGCAGGTGTGATGGGCGTGCTAGCAGGCGGATGGCTCGGTGCACAGGGGAGAGATATCTACGGTTGGTGATGATGGTATCTGTCGCAACTGCGATACTAGAGCTCCCTGTTCACGAGGAAGTCCACGGCATCTGATAGGATGGCTTTGCACCTCTTGTCTCTGTAAGGCACCTGATTGAGGGCGCGCTTTGCCTGCTCTGCGCATCTCAGCGCCCGTGCGCGCACCCACTCCCTGCAGCCATGCGCCTCGTATAAGTGGATAATATCCTGCACGTCGCTCCACGTGCGCTCCTCCCTTCTCTTAGAAAAAAGGCTGCGCACCTCCCCAGCCTTCTTTGCTCTTCCCCCCTTTTCAAGGCACTCGAGCAGATGGATGAGGAGGAGGGTGCGCTTTCCCTCTAGGATATCATCACCGAGTTTCTTGCCTGTCCTTCTGCTGAAGACGTTCAGCCAGTCGTCGTGTATCTGGAACGCCCTTCCCAGGGGGATGCCGAAGTTGATAAGGGGGGATAGCGCTTTGCTGTGCCTCGCCACTAGCGCTCCGAGCCTCAGCGGCCCTATGATCGTGTACCAGCCTGTCTTCCTGTCCACCATCTCGTAGTACTGGCGCTCGGTGATGAACCCTCCGCGCAGCGTCCAGCACAGGTCGAGGTACTGTCCTTCGCAGGTCCTCTGGAGGATCTGGCTCATCTCCCTCGAGATCTCTACCGCGTGCTCAGCACCCAGGGCTTCGGTGTTGGCAAGGAGCGCATTCCACATGATGACGTGCAGGTGGTTCCCTGCATTGACCGAGAGCTCGGGACCATATATGACCGGCAGGGCAGGCTGCCCGCGCCGCTCTAATGAGCGGTCCTGGAAGTCGTCGTGTATGAGGATCCAGTCCTCAGAGATCTCCATCGCGGCAGCAGTGGTCATCGCCCTGCTCACCTCCCTACCACTGGCAGCGCACGACAGCAGCAGCAGCCCGGGACGCACATACTTCCCCCCGCGCTCTGGGTAGTCGCGCACCATTGCATAGTGCTCGTGGAGGATCGAGCCTCTTCTGGGCTTTGACGGAAGGAAGTCGAACACCCTTTTCTGAATCGCTTGGCGATGGTCGGCAATAAACCCCAAGAATGCGCTCTCTGCATCCTTTCCATCGACCGTATGGTATCTCACAGCTGCTCCAGCCATTCCCTCGTTCTCCCTGTGGCGATCCAGCGCTTGGAGTGCAGGGCGGGTATGTGCTGCGAGGCGGTGAGGAACATCGCAGTCTTGAGCTCCGCGACGATCGCCTCCAGCTCTGTCCTCACAGCCTTCTTGCCGTCCATCGCTGGTTTTAGCAGCGCCCTGGCGAATCCTGCTGCAGAGGCTCCCATCGCGATTGCCTTAGCAGCGTCCAGACCTGTGCGCAGCCCGCCTGTGGCGATGATCGGGAGACCTACAGCAGCCTGGCACAGCGCCGCGGGTGCTGGGATCCCCCAGTTCCAGAACGTCTTGCCCACTCGGGCTAGGAGTCTCGCACCCCGCAGCACTGCTCTGTGATGCTCCACAGCAGAGAAGCTGGTGCCGCCCATGCCGCCGATATCTATCGCAGCGATGCCCGCGCTCTTGAGGCGCGCTGCTGCCTCCCTGGGCATTCCCCCGCCCGTCTCCTTGGCGATGACCTTGAACCCCCTTGCCACGTCTCTGATGGCGTCTATGCATCCCTCGGCGTTCAGATCACCACCTGGCTGCGCTATCTCCTGCAGGAAGTTGAGATGCACGGCCACTGCATGCGCTCCTATCATCTCCATTGCCTGGCCGATCTCGTCCATCGTGATGGGTCTCTTGCCCCTCTGCTCCACCAGCTGCGGTGCACCGAGGTTTGCCATCACCAATGGGATATCGTATTCGCGCACCACCCTGAACCCCTTGGCAAGGGAAGGGTCCTCGAGGGCAGGGCGCTGGCTTCCCACGCCCATCCCTATCTGCAGCTCTGCAGCAGCCGCTGCCAGGCTCTCGTTGATGCGCGCGCCTTTCTCTGTCCCACCGGTCATAGCCGCGATGATGATAGGGGCTGCCAACCTGCGCCCGAGAAGTGCAGTGGAGGTCTCTATGTCATCGTAGTTCAGCTCAGGGAGGGGCTCGTGCAGGAGATGGATCTCAGCCCAGTAGTTGTGCTCCGCCTCCACGTCCTCGCTCAAGCAGATATCGATGTGCTCCTCCTTGCGCTCCTGCAGCGCCTTGGATCTCCTTGCCCTCTGCATCATCCCCCCCCGATCTGCGTCCATCTCCCAGGCTGCCCGCTCAGCAGGGCGCGAAGCCTTCCCCTCACCAAGCCATTGAGCACATAGACCTCTGTTCCCAGGCTGGCGATCGCGAACGCAGCATCGAGCTTCGATCCCATCGCTCCTGTAACGTCCTGTCTCCCTGGGCTACTGGTCATTGTTCGTGCCAGGGAAGGATCAATTTTAGGGAGGAACTTGGCTCCCTTGCATCCCTTGGGATCATGGTCATAAACCCCATCCACGTCTGTGACGAAGATCGCCCTCTCAGGCTCGAACTCCCCAGCCAGCAGCACCATCAGGGTGTCTCCTGAGCATATGCTCGCGCCCCATTCCTCGTCCATCACCATATCCCCAAAGGTTACAGGCACGAACCCACTTTTGATCATCTGGTGGAACGGGCGCAGGTCCGCGCTCTTGGGCATGCCCCTACAGTGCCTCACCATCAACGATGGAGGGAGGGAGACCGCGGGGAGACCTGCCCTCTGCAGAGCCCGAATCACCTCGAGATCGAGCGTTCTCACGTCTGCCTGAACTTCGGCTGCGCGCATGACCGCATCCTTTCCTCTGAGCCCTTTGTGCAGTTTGTACCTTGCCGCCTTGATGTGCCCGAAGGACCCAGCCCCGTGCACCACGATCACCTCACCTTCGAACGTCCCGAGCTCCCTCGAAAGCCTGTAAAGGACCGCAGGGCGAACGCACAGCGCCTGGGTCTTATCTGTGATCGCGCTCCCTCCGAGCTTCACCAGCAGCATCGCGCTCCCTCCATGGGATGCCGCCAGGATATAAATATGTATGCAGCGCGAAACCCTTATAAGCCCTCGAAGATATCTGGTCGAGGACCCGAGAGGGGGAGCATGTTCAAAGCAACAGTGAAGCCCGAGGTGCTCAAGGAAGTGGTCGACGTCGTCTCCACCTTGGTGGATGAGGCGAAGTTCACCGTCTCCAAAAAGGAGATCACGGTCAAGGCGGTGGACCCGGCGCACGTGGCGATGGTGGACTTGAAACTGGACAAAGAGGCGTTCGAGGAGTACAAGGCAGATGACACAGAGCTTGGAATGAGCCTGGACAAGCTCAAGGAGGTCCTGAGGCTCACCCGCGCAGGTGACGTGATTACGATCGAGCACGACGAGGAGAAGAACCGCATCGTTTTCAAGGTGGGGAACGTCACGCGCAGGATGGCGCTGGTGGACACTGCTGGGATGTCGGATCCGAAGGTGCCGAACCTCAACCTTCCGGTCAATGTGAGGATCAGCACGGAAGAGCTGAGGCAGGGGATTCGCGCATCGGAAACGATCTCCGATCACGTGGCTTTCCTCGCCACGAGCGATGGCTTCAGGATAGTCTCGGAGGGGGACACGGATTCCATGGACCTCTACCTTCCAAGGGAGATGCTGGAAGAGCTGGACTGCAAGGACGGGGTGCGAAGCCTCTACCCGCTGGACTACTTCTCCAGCATGGTCAAGGCGATCTCCACCGCACCTTCCGTGATGATGCTCATGGGGAACGACTATCCTGTGAAGATCGAGTTCACTATTGCGCACGGGAAAGGGGACGCCAGATATCTCTTGGCGCCGAGGATTGAGACATCCTGAGCATGGGCGCGGTCAGGCTGGGCAAGGTCCACCTCCACTGGTGCACCGAGTGCAACCTTCCATTGGTAGAGGAGGGGCGCTGTGGCATATGCGGCGGCAGCGGCAGCCCTGTGCGCCTCACGCCACCAGGGGACGCGCGCCCTGCCTTCGATGGGGACCTTGCGCTGATCCGAGAGATGGCAGAGAAGCAGTTTGGGTCGAGCGCCGGGCACGCTCTTATACCTCCGGACAATCTGGTTGTGCTCAACAAGGTTCCAGCCCTCGACAGGATGGTGGAGATCGTTTGTGGGGGGAAGGTCATTGGCTCGCTCAGGTACGACCCCGGAACAGGATACACTCTCTTGTTGCGTCCGGAGGGAGCGATCCGCGCAGCGGGTGCTGCTTCCCGCTCCTATGTCGTGGCAGATGATGGCGCTGTGCAGTCGATCCTCAGTGGCAGGAGCCTGATGGCTGTTGGTGTGCTCGATGCCGATCCTGAGATAAATGCAGGGGACGAGGTCATCATCCTGAGCAGAGAGAGAAGGGCACTGGCTGTCGGCACTGCACGGATGAGCGGAAAGGAGATGATGGAGAAGGGTAGGGGTGCAGCCGCAGGTAAGCATCAAACAAATAGCGATGTCTTACCGAGGACTAAGCCCCATAACAGAGTTGTAAAGGGGGGCGCAGCAGTGAAAAACAGACATCCGGTGAGCGCTGATGCTGCCAGCCCCTCTGTCAAACCAGCCACCTGGAAGAGTGCGGTGGAGACGAACAGGCACCTGATCCAAGGGAAGGCGGGACGCGCTGCAGCCATGATCAGGTCCCTGGATCCCTCAAGGGTATTTGTCTCGTTCAGCGGCGGAAAGGACAGCCTTGCAGTGCTGCTCCTTGCATTGGATGCTGGTCTCACGCCCCCCATGCTCTTCGTTGACACAGGCATCGAGCTCCCTGAGACGATAGCGCACGTGCACAGCACAGCGGAGCGATATAATCTCCCCTTAATCATTGAGGAGGCGGGGGATATCTTCTGGAGGGCTGTGGAGCACTTCGGGCCTCCTGGGAAGGACTTCAGGTGGTGCTGCAAGACCTGCAAGCTCTCCCCTGTAGCCAGGTTCATAAAAGAGAGGTATCCCAACGGTGCGATCGCTCTGATAGGGCAGCGGAGGTATGAATCAGAGTCCAGGCGGCGTCATGGAGGGGTCTGGAACAACCCCTGGGTGCCGGGACAGAGAGGGGTATCGCCCATACAACACTGGACAGCGCTGCACGTTTGGCTGTACATCTTCATGAAGGAGGCTGAGTACAACCCATGGTACGAGAGAGGGATGGACCGCATCGGCTGCTTTCCATGCCCATCGGCAGACCTGGCAGATATCGAACTGATGCGCCTGCACTGCCCAGGCTATGCGAGATGGGATCTCCTCCTCGCTAACTTCGCTGAGGAGCATGCGCTTCCCGAGGATTGGCTGAGGAGCGGGCTGTGGCGCTGGAAGCACCTACCAGAAGCGCTGGCAGGAACGAGAAAGGCAGAGAATGTTCCACCCAGAAATGACATTCGCATCCCCGCAGGGGAGCTCGCACGCGCAGGGCGCCTGATGAGCATCGTCGGGGTTGAAAAAGCGTGCATATCAGGCAGGGGCAACAGTGCGAATGCGCAGGTCGTAAGTGCAAAGCTGCTCTGGTGCGTGAAATGCGGCTTGTGTATCACCAGGTGCCCGCGCTCCGCCCTCTATTTCAACAGCGATGGAAAGCTGGACCTGCACGTCGAGCGCTGCACAGGGTGCGGCACGTGCATCAGACCATGCCCGGTGGTGGACTTCGAACCGAGAACGTGATCACAACCATACAGCGCCTCTGGACACGATATCTTTGTGTGGCGGGCACGCCCTGCATGCGCTGGCTCATCGAACAACATCGTATGTGTGATCTTCGATGGATAGCCTCTGGGCACGCTGTGCACTCTGCACAAACGCCATTGTTCACAGCGCATCCAGCATCTTCGTCAGCAGCGCCATCGGGTCCTTGGCACTCACTATTCCTGATGCCAGCAGCACCCCTCTCGCGCCCAGCTCCATGGCTTTAGCCACGTCCTCTGGGGTTTTCACGCCCGCGCCGCAGAGCACCTGCACGTTGGGGGATATTCTTCTCACTGCGTCCACGGCTCCAGCCACAACCTCGGGCTGCGCTGAGGTTACAGAGATATCCCCGCCGATTAGATCTGGTGGCTCTATCGCGATGAAGTCGGGCTCGAAGTGCGCCTTTGCCCTGGTCATGCCAACAGTGCTGGTGCAGACGATCGTTTCCAGACCTATGGACATGCACCTGCCGACCAAGAGCTTGATCTCATCCCCTCTCAACCTGTGCTCTGAATGGTTGAGCAGCGTGCCCGCGCATCCTGCTTCCCTCACTGCTTCAGGCGTCACATATCCCGTGGTGGCACCCTGGCTAACGCAGTCCACATGCTGCGCCAGCACAGGGATGCTCACCTCTCCCGCGATGAGGGCAAGGTCGCACTGCTGCGGCGCTATCGCCACCTCCTTCCCTGCTCTATCTGCGGCGCTGGCGCAGAGCCTGGCGAGCTCCATCCCCCTGCGTCCGCAGACCTCGGGATATGTCTTGAGGTTCACCACAATTATGGGGGCGCGCATCCTATACCTTCTCGAACCTGTCCTTGAGCTTCTTCATGACCTTGGGAAGTGTGGTGTATTCCATATCTGCAAGGGGCAGGCGGTGCGGCTCGAACGGTCCATGGCGGCGCATGTACTCCGCGATCTCGTTGGCTCTCCGGCGCGCCAGGTCATATGCTGGATCATCAAAGAGATCCCTCGGCTCTCCCAGCACAGCGTTGTGCACCTGGAACCCCAGGGCAGCTACCCTTGGAGGTCCGTCGAACCTCGTGCAGGATGCATTGCAAATTCCCACAGGCATCAGTGGTCCGTTGTGGCTGCCGCGCATCCACCCGGATACCAAGTGCGGAAAGGCAAAGGGCTCGATGACCTCGCCCAGCGCCGGCAGCCCGGACTGCGCCCTTACTACTGCTACGGGATCGTCCTTGCCCACGTACTCTCCAGCGATCTGGTAGAGCTTCTCGGTCGAGACCACGGCAGCAGGCTCGTCCTCCGGCAGCTTGCCCCCCTTGGGATATACTCTCTTGATCACGAACCTGGACTTCGCACCTATCAGAGCCAGGAGATCGTATGTCTCCTCGGGGAGGCGCATGACCACCTTCTTATGCTCCTCGATGTCCCAGACCTCGAAGACGAAGCCATCATGCATGTTCGGGTCTATAACGAGCCCCGGGGTGTTGAACGGATCCCCAAATATTCTGTATATCGGGAGATTGAACGCTCCAGGCTCGGTCTTGTCCATCATGAAGACCACCAATGGCTCGGACTTGCGCTCCGTGAACTCCATCTCAGCCACGCCTGGTCCCATCCCCCTGACGTTGCCCGAGAACGCATCGCTCAGTATGTCCTGCCCAGCACCGTACAGCCCCATGTCCTTGGCGATCTTCGTCGCCAGTTCGAAGACCTTCCATGCAAGGGTGTGGACCCTCTTGTCATCCACGCCCCTCGTGTGGGACATGATCAGCTCCAGATCATCGCCAACATGGCTCACATAGAAGCTGTTGATGATCCCTGCCTTCACACCTTTCTCCAGCCCTTTCTTAGCAGCATCGAGCAGCGCCGGGTGCACGGTGCTGTGCCCTGCCCAACCGCCCACGTCAGCCTTGATCACGGAAACAGTGGTCTTTGGCATCTCGAACCCTCCACCCTCTGTAACGAGCAGGTAGTATTTGAATGGTACTGTCAAATATCTGCACGGCTGTCCCACAGGGAAATAGTTTAAATAATCAGTGTCCAATCGTCTCCCTGCCCGGACATGGAGGGGCTGAAAAAGAACGAAGAACTGGCCGCAAGGGGCAACGACCCGTACATGTCACTGGAATGCCTGGAAACGATGGCGCTATGAAGTGAGGTGACGAAGGATGAGGTACGTCTGCCAGGTTTGCGGATACGTCTATGACCCTCACAACGGCGACCCTGACAGCGGAGTGCCGCCAGGAACGCAGTTCGTTGACCTTCCGTCTGGATGGCTCTGCCCTGTCTGCGGAGCCGGCAAAGAGGAATTCAAGCCGGAGGAGTGAGTGCGCGGTATAGCATAGGAGGTTGAAGCATGCCAGCCAGAGAGTTGAGTCCAGGCATCCATTGGGTCGGCGCTATCGACTGGGACAGGAGGCTCTTCGACGAACTGATCCCCCTTCCGGACGGCACGACGTACAACGCATACGTGGTAAGGGGCTCCGAAACGGTCGCGCTTCTCGACGCTGTTGACCCGACGAAGGAGGAGTTTCTCCTCGAGAACCTCAGGGGGCTCGGGATCGATAGGCTCGACTACTTGATCGCCCATCATGCAGAGCAGGACCATTCAGGCGCGATCCCGGAGATCATCAGGCTTTACCCGAAATCCAAGGTCATCTGCACACCGAAGTGCAAGGGGCTGCTCACTGCCCTGCTCAACGTCCCGGACGATAGGGTCTTGGCTGTCGAGGATTCTCAGACCATTTCTCTGGGCAGCAGGACACTGGAGTTCATCCACGCGCCTTGGGTCCACTGGCCCGAGACGATGCTGACCTACCTGCGCGAGGACAAGGCGCTGTTCCCCTGCGATCTTTTCGGCTCTCATCTGGCGCAGAGCGACCTGTACGCGAACGACGAGGCGAAGGCATACGAGTCTGCGAAGCGCTACTACGCGGAGATCATGATGCCGTTCAGGGAGCACATCCGGAAGCACCTCGAGCGCCTTTCCAAGTACGACATCCAGCTCATCTGCCCGAGCCACGGACCGATCTACCGCAGGCCCAGCCTCATCCTCGACGCCTACAGGGACTGGACATCAGACCGAATGAAAAAAGAGGTGGTGCTCGCCTACGTGTCGATGCACGGCAGCACGCAGGCGATGGTGAAGCACTTGGTCAGCGCGCTCATCTCTCGCGGCATAACTGTCAAACCGTTCAACCTTTCGAGGACTGACATAGGCGAGCTGGCGATGTCACTCGTCGACGCCTCGATGGTGGTCGTGGGCACGCCGACCGTGCTCGGCAGCGCGCACCCGCTCGCCGTGTACGCGGCATACCTGACGAACGCATTGCGTCCGAAGGCGCGGCTCGCGACTGTGATCGGCTCCTACGGCTGGGGCGGCAGGGCAGTCGAGCAGATAGCTGGGATGCTGACGAACCTCAGGGTCGAGGTGATCGAACCGATCTATGTCAAGGGCTTCCCCACCGAGGAGGACCTGAAGAATCTCGACGCGCTGGCAGACGCCATAGTCAGGAAACACGAGGAGCACGGGATAGGGTGAGAACGTAATTGTCAAATATAAGGGAGATAATAGAACAGTTGAAGAGGTGGTAAAAGGATGTGCGACAAGTGCGGATGCACCGAAGGGGTGCACAAGGCGATAAGATATAAGTGCCAGGTTGATGGAGACCCCTGCATAATAAGCTTCGGGAAGGACCCGAAGGCGACGCCGCATTGCTGCGGAAAGCCGATGAAGCTGGTGAATTGAATGACGAACAGGTCGGAGATATACAAGTGCGAGATATGTGGCAACATCGTCGCGGTGCTGCACGCGGGAATGGGCGATCTGGTATGTTGCGGTCAACCCATGAAACTGCTCAAGGAGAACACTGCGGATGCCTCGAAGGAGAAACATGTGCCAGTTATCGAGCGCGGTGCCGACGGCCTAGTGACTGTCAAGGTCGGCTCAGCGCCGCACCCGATGGAGGAGAAACACTACATCGAGTGGATCGAGCTCATCGCGGAAGGCCGATGCTACTTCAAGTTCCTGAGGCATGGAGATAAGCCTGAGGCGCAGTTCATGTGCGTAGCTGGTAAGATAAGCGCAAGGGAATATTGCAACGTCCATGGGCTCTGGAGGGCGTGAGGTAGTTAGAATGGCGCCGAGCAAGAAGATTGTGGAGTCGCCCAGCGAGCGATGACAAGATAGAAGCGATTGACCTCTATTCCCCGGGGGACGGCTTCCTCGCGGCGATCAAGGGCGAGGTCGAGGCGCAACAGGAGAGGGCTCCCTCGGGCTCCTCGGCAACGTGGAGGGGGACAGGGCGTTCAAGAAGGACGAGCCCGTCAGATGGAAGCGCAGAAACTGTGGTACGTCCACGAAGGGAACGCTACCCCTCTTTCCTGCGCCCGACAGCCTTCTCCGAGATACTCGATGAGAACTGGTAATGGGCGATAGCTGTCAGGATGATGCGCTAGCCCGCCAGCGCTATGTGGCATTGCTCTTCCAGTACGGGCTGCTAAGGTCTTCGAATGCAGATATGGCTGCTGTAGCACCTGTGCCCACCGCGGTGACGATCTGCCTCACCCCTCCGGTGATGTCCCCTGCCGCGTAGACGCGCGGGATGTTGGTGCGCATGGTGCGATCCACTTTGACGAAGTCCGCCGCGTCAAGCTGTATCCCAACGTCCCTTGCGAGGGCAGAGTTCGGCGAGAAGCCTATCGATATGAAGACCCCCTCAATTGGAAGCAAGCTCGTAGCCCCTGTCTTCGGGTTTTTCAGCTTCACAGCCTCGACGCGCTCCTTGCCGACGATCTCCTCGACCATAGATTCCCAAACGACGGGGCGCTTGGTGTTCGTCCACGAGTCAACGAGGTGCTTCTCTGCCCTGAACTCATCTCTTCGGTGCACGATGGTCACACGCGCCCCAAGGCTGTGCAGGTATATCGCGTCCGTGAGCGCCGCGTTGCCTCCGCCAACGACCAGCACATCCCTGTCCCTGTAAAAGTAGCCATCGCAGGTCGCGCAGTGCGAGACCCCCTTTCCGCTTAGCCTCTCCTCGCCGGGCACTCCGAGCCTCCTGTGCTCTGCCCCCGTTGCTAGGATGATCCCTCGACCAGTGTACCTTGCCTTTGGGGTAATCGCTTCGATGAGCCTGCCGATCTTTATCTCGAGGACAGGCTCGTTCTCTTTTATCGGAACGTAGTCGCGTGCCTGTGCCCCTATCATCTCCATTAACTTCGCTCCAGGGATGCTCCTGAATCCGGGCCAGTTCTCGACAATAGGGGTAATCGAGACCTGCCCCCCTATCGCAGCCTTCTCTATGACAACGGTGTTCAGACCGCTCCGCTTCGCGTATATGGCTGCCGTGAGCCCTGCTGGGCCGGCGCCGACGATGATGAGGTCCACCTCGACAGTAACCCCCTCTCTATCTGGGGCGTGGCGGAGCTCATGGGCGTGGTCTTGGGACGTGACGAAGTGCTTCGGCGAGACCAGGGCTTCGATGAACCTGTGCTCGGGCTGGAGCCCCTTGCTGACAGTAATGCCGTTCACGACTGTGTGCGGCACCGAGCCTACGTTGTGCTGTCTCGCCAGGTCGTTGTTCTCCACAGATTCCACGCACTCCGCGCTCACGAGGTCCGGGCGCTCCATCGCGCAACTGAAGGCATTGATCACCTCCCCGGGGCAGTAGGGGCATGCGGGGGTGACAAAGACCTGGACATCCCTCTTGTCCTTGAGCTGGCGCAGCCTATGCCTCCCCTGAGGCGAGAGCGTGCTGTCTCCCCGCGAGACCTGAAGCAGTATCTGGATGAACGAGCGCCCTTCTTCTCCTGCGGGCGCGCCCGTGTACCGAATGCTGTAATCCCCAGGTGCTACCAAGACTGTCGGGAAGCGGGTCACGCCCATCTGCTTCGAGCGCTCGTCCCCGAGCTTGAAGAACTTGGGTTGAATTTTGTTGCTGATCTCGGCAAGCTCAGCGACGAAGCGTCTTGTAAGCTCGTTGAAGCCGGCATGATCCTCGTCCCGCGTGAAAACCTCTATGGACACCGGGTTCTTGAGGACTTTAAACCTCTCGGCGAGGATCTTACGCATGTCGTCGGCGATGAGATTCTCCTCGGGCATTCACGTCACCGTTCGTCAATCGCACCTTTCTATAATAACCTTATCTCACACACAGCCTGTATGTCGAACTTCTTTATCTCGTGAGAGAACCTCTTGTTCGTGTTCGCCTCGCGCTTCTTTATCTTGAACTTCTCGGCGTTTTCCCTGGCGGGGAGGATCCTCAGGGGCTTGATGCACCGAGCTTTCTCTCTAGCCATCGGAAATACACTCACTGCCTCACCAGGGTATCTCGCGCCCGCATGCTGGACAGAGGCGGCTCTCCCGCGGGATCTCGGCGCCGCAGAACATGCAGGGGATCATGGGTTCGACTGCGATGAGGTCGTCATCCCCTTTGTAAGGATGGAGCGTTGCGTACGTCCATAGTGCTATCGCCACTGCTAGGGAAAGCCCTGCTGCTGCATAGCTGAAGTAAGTGAGCTCCACGAGGTCTATGGGCACCCCCAGCATCCCATACAATCGGCTTGCAAGGTACGGGAACGCCAGCCAGCCGAGGAACATCCACACAAGAAGGGGTGGAAGGAGGCGCGCCGCCGCTCTTTTCGCACTCGATGGGACAGGGATCATCATCCCACCACCGAAGCCGAGAAATTGAACAGTCCATGGATGCACATCGCGATCGCGATGAAGAGGATGAAGTGCATCGGCTGCCGCGTCTTGACCCAGAGCCCGTAGCCGATCCCTGTGAGGGTCGTGCAGATCATGTGGACCGGGAAGAGGAGGCGCATCCCGAGCAGTGTGAGGGCTGCATCAGCACCGAATGGGACTATGCTCAGCACGTAGAGTATGTCCTCAAGCAGCGCGAACCCGAGCCCTGCCATGAGGCCTAACAGCGCCCACTGCTGGATGGTGAGGTTGGGGCGGTCTTCCTGGTAGGCCACGAAGAGACCCACGGGCTTCACGCTCTCCTCCACCAACGGGGCAACTATTGATGCAAGAAGAAGGGTCCACAACGTCATATCTGCTAGCGCTAGGGGGAGGGTGTTCCCAATGAAACCGATCTCCCCCACCACAGCCAGGAAGCCAGAGAACGCTCCCAAGCCGAAAGATAAGAGCAGATGCTTCGGCCTTATCCTCTCAGGCATGGGTGTTTCTCCCAAGATGCTGGAGAAGCGCGTCCTCGAAGCGCCACTGCGTCACGAAGTGCGCGCTCCACTCTGTGAAGACCGTGTGCATCCAGTAATACACAATGAACGGTATGAATATCGAGAGGATGAGATAGAGGGCGGCGGGTTTCTCACTCAGTTTTGCCCAGTAGAAGGAGGTATGGGGCTCGCCGAGCTTTGCAAAGGCGATCATCCCCTGTCTGCTGAACGCCTCCTGCCTGCTGTCGTGCTTGAAACTCTCTGTGGTCAAGGTGTAGAGGAGATACCACAGTGCTATCGTGCCCATGACCGGAATCGCCACCAGCACTGCCCACATCAGTGCGTCGCGCTCCGCCCCCTCCTCACTAGCGCTCATTGTGTGGAGAGCGCTCATCGTTGCCACTTCCATCCCTGCAACCCCCTGGTGCGAGATGTTCTTCGCAGTGAGAAGTTCGATCATCCCCTGGCGCAGGAGCGCATCGCGCCTGAAGTGCATGTCCCTGCTGTCCACCAGCCTGTACACAACGTATGCCTGGGTGATGTACAGCATTGCCCCGAAGATGAAGATGCATACCCCAAGGATTATTGTGTAGAGCGAGAGATCCGTACCCATATATATCGAATAGAGGAATAAGAGGAGCCACAGGATCGTGAACGATACAGCCCCTATGTTCGCCACCACGAGTACCCATATCCATCTTGTAGAAAGGGGGCGGTCAGCCTCGCGCCTGACGCGCAACGCCTCGTATATTTTAGAGCGCCCCCCTTCCTCCGTGGGGGCTGTGAAGCCCGCGGGCCAGGGGCCGTGTCCCATTGGAGGTGGAGGTGGGGGTGGCTGATAGTAAATGGGTGGATAATAGGGTGTGGGTGGCTGCGCCTCCTGGTACGACGGCATATACATCTGGCAGTGGGTGCAGTACCAGCGCTGGTATTCCTGTATGTACGCCAGGTCTTGGGCGCATCTCGGGCACTTGGGTTGAGGCTGCATCTTTGCCCCTGGCAACCTGATTGCTCTATTTAAAATATGGCACACGCATCCGGGACAGTTTTATATTCAGGGCGCGATTGCACCAAGGATCGCCATGGCTTCAGCGGACAAGGGCGGCAGGTCAGCCACGGTCAACGAGAGGATATTGGTTCACCTGCACGAGATGGGTGCCTGGACCCGAAAGGGGGAGTACCCCATCTCCCTGACACAGGAGGGGATCGCAGAGGGGATAGGGATCAGGCCCAACCACATCCCCAGGGCTGTCAAGAGGCTGCGAGATGATGGGCTGATAGAGGAACTGACCTCCCATGTCATCGGAATGGGAAGGAGGCGCAAGGTGTACCTCCTGACGCAAAGGGGGCACACGATCTCTGAGGAGCTGCGCAGGAGGCTCTCGCAGCTCGAAATGCCAGTGATCCTTTTAGATGGTACAGTGGGCACCCTGATTCCGATGGAAATATCCAAGCAGCTCAGCGAGCGCCCGAGCCTATCCAGGATATTGTCCGCGCAGGACGATGCTGGCACCGTGCATCTGGCGAGAATAGTGAAGAGCCCGTCGCTCGATGCGGGCAGGGTTGATTTCTCCACCTTGTTCCGCCCTCCTGAGCAGGTGTTCGGCAGGACAGGGGAAATGGTGCATCTGATGCGGTTGATGGAGAGCGAGCAGGGAAAGGTGATTGTGATCTCCGGCGTCAAAGGGGTTGGCAAGAGCACACTGGCATATATGATGGCTCAGAAGCTGAAGGGGGGGAGGGACATCTTCTGGCATACCTGCCATTCATGGGACCCGCCGGATGCCATATACCGTTCGCTGGCTGAGTTTCTAACAATGAAAGGTAAGAACGCTCTGAAGAGCCATCTGTCAAAGAAAGGGATCGCCGCAGGCAGGGTTCTTCAACTCATCCTGGATGATATGGCAGACCTCGACGTTCTTGTCATCGTGGACAACCTCTTCGAGATGGAGGAGACCGCATTCAACCAGTGCACACGGCTGGCAGAAGACCTTGCCCAGCTCAAGGACATCACGGTCCTGGTCACTACCAGGGATTCTCGCATGGTCGAGCGCCTGCGGGGAACAGGGGTCGTTCTCGAAGGACTGGACAGAGAAAGTGCAAAGGCGCTCGTCGCCCAACATGGACCGGAGATGGAAGAGTTCGACAAACTCTACGCGATGACATCCGGGCACCCCCTAGCGCTCGAACTCATAGCCAGCGGCGCTGCAGTGGACCAGGGGAGCGAGGAGGGGCTCACAAAGGAGGAGCGCGTGATGATGCGCTGCCTCCGCGCATTTGATGTCATCTTTGGCTGAGCGCGCAAATGAGCGCAGAGAGAACATAAGGAAGAAGGAGAGGGCGCGAGGAGGAGACGAGCGCCTGCGATTTATATACTACAAACCTCGGGTGTAAGGGGTGTAGGAACAAATATAAGTCACATATGCATACAGGAGAGTGATGACGGCAGATAAAGGATGCGAGTTAGGGAGAGGGCACGAATATAATATAAATTCGGGTGAATAATTGTCATCAGAGAACAAGATAAGTGTGTATACAATTATGAAAAACACTTGGTTAATCTGGCCTGCGTATTTAGTAGTATTAATTGGATTCACCTTTATGTTCTATATACAGCAAGATGATAGTAGATATCTATATCTTGCGCCAATTTTAATTGTAATTGTGAGTTATATTCTTATGATTTATTATTTTAAGATAAAAACAAGCAATAAATTATCCAAAAAAGAATTAAATACATTACTTATTAAACTTGTTATTGTGCTTGTTGTGTTAGCATTAGCAATTCCACTTGTTACCTACTGGCTTATTACAAGTTAGACAATATTTATAGTGCCCGAGCCATCCCCAGGAACAACCTTAGTTTGACGCAAGGGACGTTGATTCCCCGCCGAAGTCTGCCGTGGTCTCATTGACGCTCAGTAAGGCAGACGCACGGTTCCGACGAATCTCGGCTACATTGGCTGGTTGTATCTCGGCTTGTTGCTTAGGAGCGATGTTTCAGAACTTTGGAGTGGGTGGATGAGGAGGAATCTGAGGCACAGCCGATGGACGGGGTCATAGATTTAATATAGGGGCAGCCTTATAGCGTAGCCCATGAAATGGGCGGTTCGGATCGGTCACTTGGGGCGAACGGAGGAATGGTGATCAGATGCTCAACAAAGAGAGGGGGAAAATTGTAGGTATAATTCTTGTTTGTTATGGAATGTTTAACAAGTGGATGGGTGTATTAGCATGCCTTGCAGGAGGAACTTTATTTTATATTGGACTTACTTTTATTATTGGAGGTTGGTTGACGGTGATTGCCGGTGCGTACATTGCTTGTATGGCGTGCATAGTAAAATAACGTAACCATTCCGTAGTGAGCCCTTTCCCCGAGACCAACCTCAGTTTGGCGCAGCGGCGTGCGATGCCTGCCAAAGTCTGCCGTCCTCTTATTGACCACCTTACGACATACCCCTTTTCCCTCTCAACTATGCCTGCCTAACCCCTTCCTCATCACCACTGCGTCCCTTGTGTTTCCATCGGGGTAGAAGTAATAGTTGGGGATGCGCCCCTGGCGCTGGTAGCCGCTGCGCTCGTAGAGCGCTATGGCTGCTGTGTTTCCTTCTCTCACCTCCAGGCGCATTCCTAACATGCCGCTGCGCAGTGCTGTGGCTTCGAGCTCTCTCAGCAGGCGCCTGCCCACCCCTTTTCTTCTCTGATGGGAAAGGACATCTATGGTGAGTATCTTAGCCTCCTTCTCGCCCATCTGAAGTGCAGCGAAGCCTGTGATCTCACCCTCATGCTCGGCGACGAGGAAGCGCACATCAGGGCGAGCCATCAGGGTGGTGATTTGCGCGCGCGATAATCCCTCGGGGCCAGGAAAACAATGGCGCTCGATCTCTGCGATGGCATCAATATCTGGCGCAGATGCGCTTCTCACAGAGAGATCCCTCATGGCGCTCATGCTGTCTCGAACACATCCTTCAAAAGGCGGGCAGCATCTGCTCTGAGAACCTCTATCCCACCATCGTTCACCAGGTAGAGGTCCGCGCTCGCGATCACACCACCCAGACCCCAGCCGAGCTCCCGCTCGTCCCTTTTTAGGAACTCATTGAACCCTTCGGGAGCATCTGCGCGGTCTCGATCCACCAGGCGCTCGTATCTGCGCCTCAGCCCCGCCACCACTGCCACCAGCACAATCTCCCTGCCGAGCGCTTCGCGGAACGCGCGCAGCTCTGCCATGCTCCGGACCCCTTCGATCACCATTCGATCCTCCAGCCCGGTGAGGGTGCGTCTTGCCCATATCTCTGATCCATGGGTCTCGCGCTCCTTGCTCGCAAACCCTCCGATCGTCGCATCGTCCTCGGGGATCCCTGCCGCCCTTGCATACCCTCTGACCACCTCACCCATGCGCAGCACCTTATAGCCCATGAGCTCTGCCACCTTTACGAACTCCCCCTTCCCTGCGCCAGGCATCCCTGCCACGAGCACTGCCCTCATCCCAGTCCCTCAAGTTTCTCAAAGTACTCGGGTGCGAAGCGCCTGAGCTCCTTCAGCATCAGATGTTTCGCCTCCTTAGCCCCCTTCTGACCAAGGAAGAGATCAAGGGCACTCACCATCCTGTCAATGAAGAGCAGCGAGAGCTCGGGGGTGAGGGATCTCCTGTCGGCGCCTATGTCATGGAGCTGCTTTTTGATGGCGTAGCCGATGATCGGCGCGATCGGCACGAGGCGCTCCTCGACAGCCCTCACAAATCCCTCGCTGTCCATTGCTCATGTATCGCGCTTCGGGTATGTAAATGTGGCGACGCCATGTCGGAACGATATTCGAAGCAAGAGGGCAGCTCGCTCTATTATGGCTGCGGGGATGAGCCCCTGCATTCCCCGGCGCACTCCTCGCACCTGCCGTCACAGGGCTCCATGTGGATCTCGATCCTGTGGCGCGGAAAGCGCTTCTGCACCTCTGTCGTTATCTCGTGCACGAGCGCATGTCCCCTCTCGATCGTGAGGTCCTTGTCTATGACCAGATGCATGTGCACCATCACCCCCTCCCTGCCATGGGTGAGAGACAGGTTGTGCACCCCCACAGCCTGCGGAAACGACGCAGCCACTCTTCTGATCTCCTCCTTCACACAGTCTGAGCACGGGTCCTCTGCCAGGTCCACATGGACTATCGGTCTGGTCTTCAAGGCGTGCTGTACCGCCTGCTCCACTTCTTCAGAGATCCTGTGAGCCTCGCTTGCGGAGAGTGCTGATGACGTGGTCACGTGAAGGGAGACCTCCTTCGCTGCCCCGTACTCGTGCACTTTGATGCTGTGGCAGTCCAAGACCCCTGGGACAGACCTGCAGGCATCTGCGATCTGCCTGATGAGCACGGCATCCGGAGCGCGTCCCATGATCTCCCTTGCGGATCTGTGCACCAGCCTGGCTCCAGCAGCCATGATCACGATACCGATCCCCACTGCCATCAACGGGTCCAGCATCCTTAGATGAGGCGAGAGTTGGGTTGCGAATATCCCCGCTGCCACGGTCAGAGATATCAGCACGTCGGAGAGATGATTCCAGGCATCCGCCCTCACAGCCGTGCTCTCGATCTTCTTGCCAATGGAGAAGGCATAGATCGCCATCGCCCCCTTGACCACGGAAAAGCAGAGCATCAGTCCCACAGCCAGCATATCTGGTCGGATCATGGGCGCGGATAGCGTCATCGCTCCTTCGTAAGTAACGAAGGCTCCCATGGAAATAATCAGTGTAGAGACGACCACCCCTGCGATCGGTTCTGCCCTTCCATGCCCATAGGGATGGTCTCTGTCTGGACCCCTGGCTGTGATCCAGAACGCCCAGAGCATCACTGCAGAGACAGCCACGTCGGTGAGGTGATTGAGCGCATCCCCCATGATCGCCATGCTGAGCACCTGGCACCCCAACAGCAGCTTGGCAGTGAACAGCGCTGCGTTCCCCGCCAGGGATACGCGGGCTTCCAGCCTGCCGTACCTTGTCCTCTCTTCTATCCTTGTGTGTTCATGGGGCGGGGTGTAAGCCACACGACCTTGAGGGCGCAAGGGGATAAAAGGGTTGGGCATGGCGGAGATCGCTACACCCAGAGGTTAGATATGATCACCACGATGCCCATGAGGATCAGGATCGCAGCGCTCAACAGCCTCACGTGTGGCATCAACCGCTTGAGCTTCGTGTATAAAAGGGTCTTCGAGCATGAGAGGCACACTGTCAGGGGGATCATCAGGGTGACCATTCCAGCCAGGTACAGGAACATCACCAAGACCCCCATAAATGCGCCAGAGGTGCTCGCCAGCAGCACCAGCCCGATGACCACGGGCGCTGTGCATGCCGATGAGGCGAGGATGTAGAGCGCTCCGAAGGCGAAGAGCCCCATGAGCCCGAAGACCCTCGGTCTGCGGAGGGGCAGATGGAGCTGGAACCTCTCACTGATGAGCATGGCGCAGCCCAGCGCTATCAGGACCGCAGCCACGAATATCCAGGCGGTAGTCACAACAGGGGAAAGCAGTGCGCCCAGCGCGACCGCGCCCAAGGCGATGCAGGCAACCACAGCCATGCCTCCCAAGGAGACAACAGCCCCCTGGATGAGCGCAACGGGGAGCGAGGTTTTCTCGTCCTGTCCACCCATGTAATATGAGACGTAGCATGGAAGGAGGGGGAAGGCGCAAGGGGAGAGGAAGGAGAGTATCCCGGCAACATAAGAAAGAAGGAGGATGTTGAGGTTCATTCACTCCTCCAGGAGCAGCGAGTCAATGACCTGCGCGAGTTTTGAACCCGAGGTGATCCCCACAGACCTGTACGCGATAGCACCCTCCTGGTCTATGATCACGATGGTGGGGATGGAGACCACATCGTACCCGCTCATCGCGCTCACGCCTGCAGTATCCAGGGCGAAGCGCCAGTGTGCGCCGTGCGACGCCCCGTATGCGCGAAGCTGCTCCACGCCCTCTCCAGCGTCCACATCGATCGAGAGGAACTGCACCCCCCTGCTGGCGTATGAGGGATAAATAGAGACGATCTCATCGATCTGTCCGCCGCATGGACCGCACCACGTCGCCATGAAGTCGAGCAGCACCACGCTGCCCCTGTGATCCGATAGGGTGAACCGCGACCCCTCCGTGTCCACCAGGGTGAAGTCGGCTGCCAGATCCCTCTCCTCCTCCGGGACGAAACCATGGTGCGCAGGTCTGCTTAACATCACTGCCAGCACCACGATCACCACAACAACGATCGCACCGATCATCAGTCCGATCGCAGTGAGAGGCTTACCGTCCTTCGACATATCTCACGCAGCACAGAAGAGATTGCCATCCCCCTTATTACACTATCTCCTGAAAGTGCGTTGCCCGAAAATTCGTCTGTCTATATGGAATACAA
>JBFMEL010000025.1:0-20455 GCA_040753455.1 Thermoplasmatota archaeon
TTCATCGGCGCCCTGAACAAGAAAGAAGGGGGCTGGAAGTACCGCCTGCCGACGGAAGCAGAGTGGGAGTACGCCTGCCGGGCGGGCTCCACGACGAAGTACTGCCACGGCGACGACGAAGCTCGGTTGGGCGAGTACGCCTGGTACGATGCGAACAGCAACAAGAAGACCCATCCGGTCGGGATAAAGCGCCCCAACGCCTGGGGGCTGCACGACATGCACGGCAACGTCTGGGAATGGTGCGAGGACTGGTACGGGGACTATCCGTCGGGGGAGGTTTCCGATCCGCATGGACCGTCTTCTGGCTCCGGTCGGGTCCTTCGTGGCGGGAGCTGGTACCGCGGCGCCGAGGACTGCTCGTCGGCGCTCCGCGCCGGGCGCGCCCCAGGCCTCCGCAGCCCCGCCCTCGGTCTTCGCCTCGCCAGGTCGTTATAATATTACCACTTGCCACTTTACCACTTTATAACTTGCCAGGAAGGCGTGAGCGATGTGCGCCCGAGCGGAGCGAGGTAGGCGGGAGGATGAACGGCGGCGGAGCCGGGTGGACGGCTATCGAGGCTCTATGTATTCGCCCCTGAAAAACTGATCATCCGCGACTTTTCCGGATCATCCTCTCCACGTCCCGGATGTCCCAGTGCAAGACGCCCTCGGCGTCCATCCTCTCCAGGCATTGCCTGGTGAAGCCGGCCCTTGATACGACCAGGTGTCGCTCCTTCCTGCGCCCCATGCCCCACTGGACGAGCCCGGATTTCCGCCTCAGCTCCTCCACCACGTTCCAGCCCGCTGGTCGATCCTTCCATTTCACCTCTCCGAAGAGGATATCTCTCCGTTTCTCGTCCACGGAAACGATGTCTATCTCCTCCCCACGCCTGTCCCACCACGCGCCCGTCTTCCCGTAATCGCGGGACACAAGCTCCCTGGCCACCTCCTCGAACTTGAATGAGACGAAGGAAGGGAAATCGCTTTTTATGAGATCCAGGATTTCGTCGTATCTTTCGGCCTCCCTCAAGTCCATGCGGGGGAAGATGTACCTGAACCAGAACCTTATGAACTCGTCCTTTATGCCGTACCTGCTCTTTTTGGAGCCCGCGCCCTCGGTAATTGGGAATCGTCTCTCCACGATCTCGAAGCTGGAGAGGTCGCTCATGTACCTGCCCAAGGTGGTCGTGCTGAGGCCAGTGTAATCCGATATCTCGGTGTATGTCCTTTTCCCCAGGGCAATGGCCTCCAGGATGGAGAAGTACGCCCTGTGCTCCCCCCCGAATTCCTGCAGGAGGATGTTGTGCGGCTCCATGCTGAGCGGCGAATACTTCGGGATCACCAATTTCGCCCAGATGTCCTCGACTTCCCGCGTCCCGTACTGCTCCAGCATCGAGTAGTACTTCGGATAGCCGCCGAACATGGAATAGACAGCCATCCTGGTGGAAAAATCTCCTTTTATGTTGGCCAGCACATCTGCCATCGGCAGCGGGGGGATGTTCCATATCTCAGTGGCCCTTCCGAACAGGGGCGAGCCGCGATCCTCGAATATCTTTCGCATCATTCCAACATAGGAACCGACCAGGATCAGCATCGAACTGTGCATCTCCTCGTCGAGGATCTTCTGGAGGGTCGTGAAGAACGAGGGGTCCACCCTAGCAAAGTTCTGGAACTCGTCTATAACCACCACCGGATGCCTAGAGAGAAAATGTCTGACGAGCGGCTCCCAGGACGTGAAAAGCGTCCCGCTTCCGGCGCGTCCAGACCACTCCCGGAGAAGTATCTCCGCCCTCTTTTCCTCCACGAAAAGGTAGAGCGGGTCCCGGATGCTCTTTGCAAACTCCTGGACCAACCTGGTTTTGCCGACCCGCCGCCTTCCGACCAGCACCACGAAGGGCGGGCTCTTCAACCTCGAAAGGGCTCTCAGCCGCCGCAGTTCATCCCCCCGGTCTATGAAGTCTATCGTCATAGGAATCATTCCCAGAATGGATGTTTAGTATTTATAGGTTTTGCTCCTGCATTGACCCTGTGCTATCAACCTACATCGTGAACGACGGGCCAGCGCAGAACGGTGAACGGCGATGCTAGACAAGATAAAGGGTGTCCTCATGGCACTTGTAGGTGATACAGATGCCAAGAGAACCCAGAAGCGTGATAGACAAGATTGAGCACTGGCACAGAACCGTCAAGGACGAATTGCTCGCGCAGTGCAAGTCAACCGAGGAACTCAGGGCGCACCTGCCAGAATACCTCGAATGGTACAATTGTTCCAGGCCGCACTGGGGCATCGACCTGCGCACGCCGCTCAGCGTCTACCACGCAGACTTTATAACGCCCGAGGACTTCGCCATAGGCGCAAGTGTTCACGAGGTCCCCACTGCACGTCGGCGTACCGCTACGGGTTCGACCCAGGCGCCCGCTACCGCGCCCTCGGTCTTCGCCTCGCCAGGTCGTTGCCGTAGGCGCGAAGTGCCGAGGCTCAGACCGCGTCCCGCAGGACCGGTCGCAGTGATGTTACCACTTGCCACTTTACCGCTTTACTGCTTACGAGTGCGGGGGCGAGCGAGGGGGGAACGCGGCTGGCTACGGCATGTGAAGTCCCCTAGTCTCTGCGAAGTCGTGTTTCCTATGCTCCTGGGCATGTAGGAGGTCAATGGAAGCACATCTTCTGAGTGAAAAGGGGCATCTCCTCGCCCCGATATATACAACCTCGCAGAGACCAGCCCCCGCAAATCTATAAATACCACCGAGTACTACATGTCTTACTATGGAATACATCGTCGACTGGTCGCAGAGGCGGCAGAGGCACGTCCTCGAGAGGATGATGCTGCGCGGCATCTCCAGGGCGGAGTTTCACGAGGCGCTGAGAAAGGGGAGGAAGCGGGTCCAGCGCGGCGACATGGTGGAGTCCATCTACCGCTATTACTCCATCGTCTACGAGGAGCGCAAGGGGAAGGGGGTCAGGAAGGTGTACCCGATAACCGTGAAGGTGATGGTGTGAGCCCTGGCAAGGTCCTCCCTTATCCGTGCAGGTGCGGCGGCAAGCTGGTGGAGGCGCCGATGCATGTCGAGTACTTCGGCATAGACTTCGGGGTCCGCGTAGGGCACGCGTGCACGAGGTGTGGGGACGAATACCTGACCGATGCGGTCTGGCAGGAGATAGAGGACGCTGCCAAGAAGAGCGGCATCTTCGGCATCGAGAAGAAAGTCAGGGTCAGGAAGTCGGGCAACTCGCTGGTCGTGACCATCCCTCCTGAGATAGCCAGGTACATCGGCATAACTAAGGATAGCCTCGTCAGCCTCGTGCCGACCGGAAAGCGAAAGGTGGAGCTGGAAGCTTCGGGCTGAGCGCGGGAAGGTCGCGGGCGCAAGCTCGCCATTTTGAAAACCCCGGGGACGGAGGATCAGGCGGGAACGGGGCGCGCGGAGCCCGAGGCGAGCCCCCTGGGATGGTGGCAAAACTAAATAAGGCACTATGACATGGGCGAGAGCGCATGAAGGATAGTAGGTCGCGCGGCAAATCCGAGGTGGTGAAGAGGCTTGCGTCCAGCATGGGCGCCATAAGGAAATTCGGCATCAGGAGGATAGGGCTCTTCGGCTCGACTGCGAGGGGCGAGGTGAGGCAAGGTAGCGACGTCGATATACTTGTGGAGTTCGAGGAAGGCGAGGAGAAGTTCTCCAACCTTATGGGGCTGTACTTCTACCTCCGGGAGATACTAGGGAGGGACGTTGACCTGGTCACTAAGGGAGGCATGAGTTCTTATCTGGCGCCATCCATTCTGAAAGAGGTTGAGTACATTGAAGATGCCTCTTGACTACCTGACGCACATCAGGGACGAATGCAGGTACCTGTTGAACGCGCGGGAAGGGCTGGGCTACGAGGAGTTCGTCCGCGACGAGACGCTCAAGCGGTCCTTTGTGAGGAGCCTGGAGATAATCGGCGAGGCCTCAAGGAACGTGCCCGAGGAATTCAGGCGCAAACACCCGGGGATCGAATGGAGGGAGATGGCTGGGATGAGAGACGTGCTCATACACGGTTACTTCGGGGTTGATTACAAGATTGTGTGGGACATCGTCAGCAACCACATCCCAGCGTTGCTCGAGAAGGTCAACCAAATCCTCGATGTGGAAAGTTTATAATGCCAAAGCCATTTAGTTGGTCGAACAGGGAGCGGAACGATGGGGTGCCCGAAATGCTTCGGCCCCGGCACGACCCATTCGATGATGGCATTCAGCGGCATCTGACGCGGATCAACATCTCTGCCATCTTGCCCGAAGAATATACTGGCTCTTTCATGTATGGGGATCTGGGAGTTTTGAAAGATCAGGCACAACCAAGATGCTGAATGGTCTTATGGGATTGTATCGCATATAGCCAGACGAATTTTCGGGCAGCACTGTGCCGCGGTATGGTGAGGACTAAAGACAGCTTATCTTGGCGCTCTCAAGAGGGGCATAGCAAACCTTTTTAGCGCTAATACCCTCTCTCCTCTGAGGGTATATATGGAAATAAGCACTGCGGAGGTGTTCTTGCGCGTGGCGCTGATGGGTTTCTCGCTCCTCCTCTTCGTCACGTGCACTATCTCCTACATTCGAGTGAGGCACCAGCGGCTCCTGCTGATCTCCATAGCCTTCGCGCTCTTCTTCGTGAAGGGCATGCTGCTCACACTTGCGATTTTGATCGCCCAGATCGACCTGCTGTTCGGCGCCGGGACATACGTGATCCTCCTGGACTTCCTGATCCTGATAACGATCTACCTGGGGATTGCGAAGCGCTGACCGGGTGCGGCATGGAGACAGACCCCTTGGAGCTGGAGAACAGGCGTGCCATCTATCAGCTGGTTGCAAGGTTCCCGGGGATACACCTGAGGGATGTGCAGAAGCGCATGGAGCTCTCCATGGGGGTTCTGGAGTATCACCTGAACTACATGGTGAAGCGGGGGATACTGTCCGCGCAGACAGATGGATACAGAAGGACATACTTCGTGAGGGAGGAGGTGCAGCATCCCGACAAGCCCACCCTCGCACTGCTGAGGCAGGAGGTGCCGCGGAGGATGATCGTATACCTACTGCTGGGGGGAAAGAGGGGCTTCAAGGACCTCGTCGAGGAGATCGGGATGTCGAGGTCCACGACCTCCTTTCATCTCAAGAAGCTCACGGAGAGCGGCCTGGTAAGGGCAGAGAGGTCGGGAAGGGAGATGGTCTATTGGATCGCGGATCCAGAGAGGACAGCCAACCTCATCATCACCTACAAGGAGAGCTTCCTGGACTCCGTGGTGGACAGGTTCGTGGACGCATGGCTGAAGCTGTGATGCCATATTGAGAGGGAGGTGGATGCCGAGGGGCGGTGATCACATGCTGACGAGACCTTGAACGCATCCCAATCGAGCCGATAGCCACTGTATGCGGGCTTAGGAACCCATTTCTACCCCTTCGTCCATCCCCCATCATGGACAGCGCACTCAGGACAGTGGCGGAGCTGATGGCGCTCTCTGCCCGCACAGCGCCCAAAGCGATGGGACAGGACTTCCTCGAGCTCAAGATATGCACGGGGGAGGAGGTCGAGCGCTTGGCGGCAGAGATGCTGCGCATCGCCAACGAGCACAGGGACAGGGGGTTCGCAAGGGACGCGGGGAACGTGCGCGATTCTCAGGCCGTGGTGCTCATCGGTCTTAAGCCCCATGCCCCCCTGGGACTAAACTGCGCTGCATGCGGCTATGGCTGCGCAGCGTTCGAGCATGGAAGTGTGGAGCGGGGGTTCGCAGGCCCGAACTGCGCCATGCGCCTCCTGGACATGGGGATCGCCGTAGGCTCTGCGGTCAAGACAGCGAGCATCCACAACGTGGACAACAGGGTGATGTACCGTGCTGGAGTGGCAGCCAGGCGCGCAGGGCTCATCGATGCCGCAGTGGTGATGGGGATCCCGCTGAGCGCCAAAGGCAAGAGCATCTACTTCGACCGCGCACAATGAAAGTGCCAGGCTCAAAGAGGCTGAGGCAGCGCGGCTCAGGTGACAGCCCATATCTTGAGCTGGCTTGCTGTCGGGGGAAAGTGTGAAGGGGGGTGTGGGAAGAAGAGTAAAAATCTGGCTCTTGTTTGAGCCGAAGAAGAGACCCCTCCACACTTGGGCATATGTATAGCATGGGGGGGTAAAAACTTTTCCCCCGCGCTCGGTATATAACAAAAAGGGTTATAAGAGAGTGTGGATATCGAACCCACATGGTCCTCGAGGGTTTGGGCACCTCCCTTCGTGATATGATGAGGAAGGTAGCCAACGCCTCGCACGTTGACAAGCAGCTCGTGAAGGAGGTGGTGCGCGACATCCAGCGCGCCCTGCTGCAGGCGGACGTGAACGTCCAGCTATCCCTCAGGCTCTCCAGGGAGGTGGAGCGCAGGGCACTGACCGAGCGTCCGAAGCCAGGGATGAGCTCCAAGGAGCACGTGATCAAGATCATATACGAGGAGCTTGTCAAGATCTTGGGGGAGACGCGCCAGATCTCGGATGAGAGACAGGTCATCATGATGCTTGGCTTATATGGGCAGGGCAAGACCACCACTGCCGGAAAGCTCGCCAGGCACCTCAAGCGCAAGGGAAGGAGCGTGGGGATGATCGCTGGGGACGTGCACAGACCTGCCGCATACGATCAGCTGTGCCAGATCGGGGAGCTGGTCGGTGTGCCTGTCTTCGGCATCCCAGGGGAAAGGAGCGCGAGCAGGGTCGTGGCAGCCGGGCTGAAGGAGTTCGCCAGACTGGGCACCGTCATTATAGATACCTCTGGAAGGCACGCGCTGGAAGATGATCTCATCGAAGAGCTGAGGGAGGTGTTCAGGACTGCGCAGCCCACCGAGCGCCTCCTGGTGGTGGACGCGATGCTGGGTCAGGCAGCAGGTCCGCAGGCGAAGGCGTTTCACGAGGCTGTAGGGATCACAGGGGTCATAGTCACCAAGCTGGACGGCAGTGCGAAGGGAGGGGGCGCACTGAGCGCGGTCAGCGAGGTTCAAGCCCCCATTATCTTCATAGGCACGGGGGAGCACGTGGAGGACCTTGAGCCCTTCCTTCCAGAACGCTTCATCTCCCGCCTGCTGGACATGGGGGATCTCGCAGCCCTCCTGGAGAAAGCCCGGGAAGTAATGGACGAGGACAAGGCAGAGAAGGTCGCGCAGAAGATCATGGCAGGGCGCTTCACCCTCGTGGAGATGAGGGAGCAGATGGAGATGCTGACCGACATGGGGCCGCTCCAGAAGATCTTCGGGATGATCCCCGGGATCACAGGAAGGATGAGCCCAGAGCAGATCGAGGAGACGCAGCAGCGCCTCAGGACCTTCAAGGTGATCATGTCCTCCATGACAGAGGAGGAGATGGCTGACCCGAAGCTCGTCAAGGGCTCGAGGGTGCTCAGGATCGCCCGGGGGGCTGGGGTAGATCCATCCGAGGTAAGGAGCATGCTGCATCACTACAGCATGTCAAAGAAGCAGATGAAGAGCCTCTTAGGGAACCGCATGCTCAGGCGGCAGCTGATGCGCCAGTTCGGGGAGAAGGGTTGATGCGGTGCTTTGTCATCGTTGCCCATCGCATCCCTCCCCGGGGGGATTTCAGCCTCAACGATCTCTGCGGCTCTGGTGGAAGGGTGGATGTGATAGCCAGGGCGGTGACCGCTGCCCTCCTCCTGTCAAACGACGTGAGAAGGGACGTGGAGGTCCGCATAGCCCTGAGCAATCCGGAGGGCTCGAGGCTGCTGCGCTTCGTTGGCTCCAGCATCCGGTACCTGAGCGCGGACGAGCGCAGCACCGCTGCCCTGGTAAGGAACGCGCTGCTCAGATGTCCTTCGAAGGGGGAGACGATGGCATCCCCCGGGCTGTACGTGAGCAGGGGGGGAATAGAGGAGGCGCTCGTGGGTGCAGAGACCATCGTGTTGCTGGAGGAGGGCGCTACAGAGCCTGAGTGGAGAGCGCTCTGCGATCCCACCTTCGTGCTCAGCGACGACCTTGGGTTCTCAGAGCGAGAAAGGGAGCTGCTGCGCCCTCTCTGCACCATGAGGGCAGGGCTGGGTCCTCTGCCTCTCCACACAGACCACTGCATCGCGATCGTGAACCACATGATGGATATGGCACGCCAAAGTGCATGCCCCTAGCTCAGAATACTGGCTACACGGGGCACGTGAGCGAAAACCGCATACTTTTGGCGAGCTGGCAGCGATCCCGGCTTCGGAGGGCGCTCTCATGCGCACAACTTTTATATTCATGAACCCTATTCCGTCCATGGGGAATCTCATGGCTGCCAAGAAGGCAAGGAGCAAGTCCGATGACTGGTTCGACGCCCTGGAGGTCGAACTGGACGAGCGCACGCAGAAGCTCGAGAGAGACCTCAGCGAGCAGAGCATCCACAAGCAGGAGCTGAACAAGACGCTCATCTCGGACTTCTGGAAGGTGCTGCTCAGGTTCGAGAAGATCGGCATCCACTTCTCAATGGAGCCCTCACACGAAATGTTTGCCAGATTCGAGAAGTTTCCTTATGAATGGACGCTCAAGGAGGGCTTCGACTTCGCAAACGTGAGCTCCGTCACCATCACGGACAGGACGAGGGACCAGGGGCGCGTCAGCGACTCGCTGAGGATCAGGTACTACATAGAGGAGGGGGTACAGCACCTGCGCCTGCTCTTCGAGTACTGCGAGGGCGAGCACTACTACAAGTACTCGGGCTGGAAGCGCATCTTCGTGCAGTACATCCTCTACGATGCACCCGTGGACAAGGTGGAGATCGACGCGATCCACGACATCCTGGCTGGCGTGGTCAAGACCTGGTACGAGTCGCACCTCAAGCGCAATCGCAACCTCCTTCTCTCCTACATGAAGGACACGTTCGAGAGGGGAGAGAGCTTCGCGCAATAGCCTATACCACTTTCAGCTCAGTCCTGCGCCCCCCGGGGTCGTAGACAGCCCAGTCCCCTTCCCCGAAGGGAGAGGCGGCGATGATGTGCACGTAACCAAACTTCGAGAAGAACTCCAGGTCTGCCACAGAGGGGCTGCAGCCCCCGCTGGGATGTGAGTGCGCGCTCCCCACTATCGAGAAGTCTATAGGCAGCATGTGCAGGCGCATGAGGGCGCTGCTCTCGCCTGCTATCGTCCCTGGGACAAGGATGAGCTCCGTGATCACCCCGTCCTTTGCCCTGAGGGCTGCAGAAAACTCCTCGGGATATGCATCCCTACCAGCAGCCAGGATCATCCTCAGCGCTCTGCGCCTGATCCCCCGCACCCTCATATCCCGAACTGCTCCTTCATTCTTTCATAGTAGCCTTTCCTGAACCTTATGAACTCTGCCTTCGCCTCGGACTTGGAAAAGCGCAGCACCGCGCTCGACCTCACGCGCTCCTCGTACTGCCCGTCCAGCACGAGGAGGCAGTCCCTTCGCCTCCCGAACCTGAGCACGATATCGCTCTTTGCAGGGACCACGATCGGGCGTATGAACGGCTTGTACGCTGCCAGCGGCGCTATGACGAACGCCTCCACCTTCGGGTCGATGATCGGTCCGCCGGCGCTCATCGCGTAGCATGTGGAGCCCGTGGGTGTGGCGATGATCATCCCGTCAGCCCTGATCTCCATAGCGAGTTCCCCATCTATCCAGACCATGAACTGGCGCATCTTCGATATGTGCGCGGTGTGGACCACGGCCTCGTTCGTGCAGTCCATGAGCCTCCTGCGGTTCAGATAGACCTTGAGCTTGATCCGCTCGTCTATGAGGTACTGCCCTCGCAGGAAGTCCATGAGCCTCTTCTCTACCTCCTCTGGCTTTACCTCTGTGAGGAAACCCACCTGACCCGCGTTGATGCTGAGGACCTTTGCCATCGAGCGCTCCAGCGCCCGCAGCACCGTGCCATCCCCGCCTATCGTCACCAGCACCTCGGCATCATCATAGTCCAACGGGGGGGCTTTGAGCCTCAGGCTGCGGGCAAGGGGCTCATCCACCATGTGCTCCACACCCTCCGCCTGCAGCAGGCGCACCACACGCTTAGCCAGGCGCTTGGCATCAGGGATCTCCGGGTTCGCCAATACCCCGAGCCGCATGATCAGATGATTGCAGAGGTGGTTGATATAGGTATCTCAGGTGCAGAAGCCACGCGATGCCCTCACCCCTTTCCTTGGTGTCCACCGAGCGCCATCCATTTATATGCCTGTCCCTATCTTCCTGAGATGAGCGCTGTGTATCCCTGGGGCGGCGAGTTCGTGATCGGGAGCCAGGAGAGCTGCGTGGCAGTGGTCACGCTGGCGAGCGCCATCGCGCTTCCCAGGGATCTCGTGGCGATACATGGTCCGATGAAGACAGAGAACATAGGGATCGAGAAGGTCGTGGCTAATGTGATCTCGAACCCCCGCATACGCTACCTGCTGCTCTGCGGCGAGGAGGTGCGCGGGCATCGTTCCGGAGCGACGATGATGGCGCTGCATCTGCATGGCATAGGGGAGCGGAACAGGGTGGTCTCGGCACCAGGCGCCGTGCCATATATCGAGAACATCGACGTTGGGGCTGTGGAGCGCTTCAGAGCCCAGGTGGAGATCGTGGATATGATCGGCTGCACAGACCATGGTAAGATCGTTGAAAAGGTGCGGGAGCTGCTGGGAAAGGACCCGGGGAGCTTTGGAGAGCCTTACCTGGTGGAGAGGGTAAAGCCCCAGTCTCACGAGCGCAGGTTGAGCGATATCGTGGCGCTGCACAGGACCCTAGCCCTGGATCCATACGGGGAGGTGAGGGATGTACAGCTTCGCGACTGAGCAGCGGAGCTTCGAGATCTGTGGTGCGAGGTTCGGCGGGCAGCCCGGGGAATATCCCACAGTGCTCTTTGGCACGGTGTGCTATGGAAGAGCCTACCAGCGCCTGACCAGAGAGCGCATGGAGGAGGTGAAGGGATACATCAGCACCCAGGCGGAGATGAGCGCGCTCACAGGCAACCCTGGTGTGGTGGACATCTTCATAGACAGAGTGGAGCATGTGGCGGAGAGGATAGAGCTGGTGGCATCGGTGCATGACGGTCCCATCTCCCTGGATATCCCTGAGGCTGAGACGAGGATCGCAGCGCTCGAACACTGCGCTGGCACTGGGATGCTTGGACGGGTGATCTACAACTCCCTTAACATGGGGCTCACAGAGGCAGAGGCTGAGGCGCTGCGAGCACACTCCCCAAAAGCTGCGATATGCCTTGCATACAATCCAAAGGATTTGAGCACTGACGGGCGCCTTGCCATCCTCGAGACCGGCGCGGGCGTGCTGGACAAGGGCTTGGTCGCCATCGCCTCAGAGCTCGGCATGGACAACGTCCTTCTGGACACAGCCGCCACCCCATTCGACCATGGGGCATGCGAAGCCCTGCGCGCGATCCCTGTCCTCAAGCACAAATTTGGACTGCCTGTGGGCTGCGCGATCCACAACACTGTGGAATCATGGCTCTGGATGAAGGATTACAGGAAGACGCACCAGGATGCGTATGCCGTATGTGATGCCGGCTCCAGCCTCATGCCGATCCTCTTAGGGGCTAACTTCCTGGTCTATGGACCGATGAGGAACTGCCGCCTCGTATTCCCAGCGGCTGCGATGGCTGACAAGCTCGTCGCCGAGGGCGCAGAGGATTATTTCGGTGTCGAAGCAGCGGAAGAGCATCCCAGGAGGCGGCTCCCTTGATCCGAGGGATGACGACCACTGTGGTGGGCAGCATGCCGGTCCAGCCATCGAGGGCAGCGCTCGCCAATAGCTATCGCACACATGAAGACCCGTTCATCAGTGCATTAGAGGAAAGTGTATCCATCCAGCTGAGCGCAGGGGTGGAGATCGTCTCGGATGGGCAGACGAGGGACACGATGGTGAGCCTCTTCGCCAAGCACCTGAGGGGGGTGAGGATGAAGGAGCGCCCTGTTGTGATAGGCGATATCTCCTGGAAAGAACCCATCACGCTGACGGATGCGAAGCACGCGCGCAGCCTCCTGCCCAGGGGAGTGATGCTGAAGGGGATCGTCACAGGCCCATGCACGATGGCGATGGGGATGCTCGATCAGCATTACCATGAGCCCGCAGAGCTCACAATGGCGCTCGCGCATGCATTGAACCTCGAAGCCAAAGCCATAGAGCGGTTTGTGGACCTCCTTCAGTTCGACGAGCCGTACCTCTCGATCGAGTACCCAGAGTTCGCCAGAGAGGTCATAGCTAAGTTGCGCGCGGGCCTCACGAAGCCTGTGGCGCTGCATGTCTGCGGTGATGTGAGCAAGATATTCCCAGAGCTCGCGGAGATGCCCGTAGATATCCTGGACCATGAATGCTCCGCAAACCCAGGGCTGGTAGAGGTGATCAAGGAATGCGCGCCCAGGCAGATGATCGGCTACGGCTGCGTGCGCTCCGACGATCCCAGGGTCGAAAGCATAGAAGAGATCGCAGCCCGCATCAGGAGGGGAGTGGAGGCGCTGGGCAGCGAGCGCATCCTCATCGATCCCGACTGCGGACTGCGCAATCTGCCGCTGGAGAGCGCTGTGGGCAAGCTGAGGAATATGGTACTGGCAAGGGAGGAAGTGCGCCTTGGTTGAGGTTGTGCAGGCTGCAAAGAGGATGGGGCTGTGCCACGACCCCTCGGGTTTCTTCGTGATCTTCCTGGACAGGGAGGAGATCGTGGTCGAGCACTACCTCAACGTGAGGAAAGGGGGTAAAGTGGTCACAGGGCGCCTGAACAAGATCGTGAGGGGCAGGGATGCAGAGGCGCTCTGCCACACCATTGTGAGGGAGGAGCTGGTGAGCAGGCTCGACCACGCTGCATACCTGGGGTGCGAGCTGCAGAAGGCGGAGATCGCGCTGAGGAAGGGCTTGAAGTATGAGCAGGACGAGCTCCTTTGTTTTTGATGACATAGCCAGGGTGTACGACGAGACGCGCTCCCTTCCTCCAGATGTGATGGAGAAGGTGGTGCACACGCTCGCAAAGATGCTGCAGGGGACTAGCACCTTGCTCGATATCGGGGTCGGCACAGGCAGGTACGCGCTTCCACTCTCCGCCCGCGGCATCTGTGTGACAGGGTTAGATATCTCGATGATGATGATGCGCCGGGCAGCGCTCAAGGGGTGCTGCAACCTCGTGAGGGGCGATGCTGCCCTCCTCCCTTTCAAAAATCGCACATTCGATGCTGCGCTCATGGTTCACGTGCTGCACCTGATACCGAACTGGCAGGGAGCTGTTGCAGAGGTCGCGCGCGTGGTTCGGACCAGTCTCCTCACAGTGACCACATACCGCGAGCCAGAGTTCAAAGGGAGGGTGGAGTACATCGAGATGGTCGAGCGCTCGGGATACGGACCCGCGTTTCCAGGCAAGCACGAACGGGAGATGGCAGAGATCACAGCCCCAGATGAGACCATCGAGATCCACAGATACAAGGAAGAGATCCCTGCCCACCATCTGATAGGGAGGATAGAGCGCAGGGAGTACTCCTGGGCAACGAAGCTCCCGGATGAGCAGCACAGCGAGGCAGTGGAGCGGATAAGGGCGCGCTGGGAGGGCAGGACGCACAAGACCGAGACCACTATTAAGATTCACAGATGGGAAAGGGAAAGGCTGAAAGCGGTCCTCATGGGAACAGAGTCCTAGGGAGGTGGTGCGCGGGGTGGTGAGCACCATGAAAGTGATAAATATCTGTCCATGACATTGATATTCGCTAGCAGATAGCAGGAGGTGAAAAAAGCATGAGGCGCATCCCGCCGGTCTTCGGTCTGGTGCTGCGTGGCTACATCGTGATAGCAGCGCTCATCCTCATGCACCATCTGCGCCTCCTTGACCCAGCGGCGCTGACCATCTTTCTGGTAACTGCGGTCTCCATCGCGATGCTCTTCGGCGTTGGATACCTCCTCGTGGCAGCCAGAAGACCTATTAAGAAGGGCGGTATGGACATTCCTGGGGTGCTGATCGTCTATGTGTGCGGCAGCCTGGTGATGTATTTCGTCTCCCTCCTTGCCGACCATGGTTTCCTCCCTCTCCCCCTTGCCGCCCTTCTCCTCACAGGGATCGCGCTCGCACTCGCGCTCTTCGGTGTCGGCACATATCTCCTTGACGTGCTGGCGAAGTCCTTTCCTGCACCCAGCAGAGCTGCGGTCAGGAGACCTCGATGAGTTGTGAGTGTATGTCCTGATAATCTCTCCCAAGGGGATTCCGGCGCTGCTGCCTCAGGAGACCTCGATGAGCTCCTTCGGTGCAGGGGTAAGGACCTCGCATCCATCCTTGGTGATGAGCACGTCGTCCTCTATCCTCACCCCACCGTAGCCTGGGAGGTAGACCCCGGGCTCCACTGTGAAGATCATCCCAGGCTCCAGCGTGAGTGGGATGGAGGGATGAAGTCCACTTCCATCATGGGTTGCGAGCCCTATGCTGTGCCCCACGGCGTGGGTGAACCTGCCCTTGAACCTGCTCCTGCTGATTCTTCTCTCTGCTGCCCTGTGCACATCCCCACCCTTCACTCCAGGCTTCATCCTCCTCAGCGCCGCGGTCTGCGCATCGAGCACGAGCTCATACATCTCTTTCTGCTTGGGGGTTGCCCTTCCAAAGATATAGGTCCTGGTGATGTCCGAGCGGTATCGCCTGTACAGCGCACCGAAGTCCAGCAGCACTATCTCCCCCCTGCGCAGCTTCGCATCCCCAGCCACATAGTGTGGCTCGGCGCTCATCTTTCCGAAAGCAACGATCGTGTCGAAGGCAGGACCGGAGGCACCGCGCTGCTGCATCAGATATGTGAGCCCTGCGGAGACCTCGTACTCCCTCACACCCTCCCTCAGCTCCGGGATGATCTCGCTGGCTGCCTCGGCAGCGATCCTGCATGCCCTGCGCATCCTCGAAACCTCTGCCCTGTCCTTTACCAGCCGGGCTGCCATCAGCGCTTTGGAGACATCGATCAACCTCGCGCCCTTCGGAGCAGCAGCACTGAGCTCTTTGTACCATTTGTGCGTGAGCTCCGGGGGATCGATCCCGATCCTCCTGCATCCGCTCAGCCTCTCTCTCAGAATCCCGGCGCGCTCCTTTCTCTCCTTGTAGACGGTCACATCAGCCTCTGGGTGGCGTGCGCTCTCCCCCTCCAGCAACGAGGTGATGATCTCTAAGCCCTGTGGAGAGATGAGTGCAAGGGAGCCCTCGAACAGGCCGTGGTCCAATCCAGTGGCGTAGTAGAAGCACATGTCCACGTGCGGGTATGTGCCGTTCGCAACGACCACCAGATCAACCTCGGTCTCCAGCCTTCTAAATATAGACCTTATGCGCGAGCGCACGACATCACCAAGCGCGCCATGTGCTTCCCATTTATATCATTTGCCGCCCTGCTGTGCACCCGCGCATCTCGAAGGAGCACAAGATTGGATTGGCGAGGCTAGAGCCCGAGGAGCCTGAGCACACCGAGGACCGGGTTGCCGATTAATAAGGAGAGGATGAACCCTGCGCTGATCGCCACGATGAACGGCTGCTTAGGGGTGACCCATATCTCCTCGATCCCGGCATCCTTGAGCCTCCTCAGCACTTCGGTGTAATCCCTCTTCCTGGACGGAAAGAGGACGAGCACACGCTCACCATCCTCGAGACGCTCCATCGGCCAGACGAACCTCTTTCCAGCGTCATCCACCCTCATCCTGTATCCCAACAGTGCCTCGGGGAAGGCTGTGTCCCCCCTGAGCGCATTGCGCACCAGATTGCAGATCGGAAAGAGGCTCGCCACCAGCGCGGCGTTCATCAGGACGAGAAGGGCGAAGGGGAAGGCTATGTTCAGCGCCTGCGCCAATACTGGGGCGGGCTGGATCAGTGGTATCGCTTCTATGGCTGGATACCTGGGGACGAGGAGGGCGACAGCCATCATCGCCTTCGCATCCGCACCGCCGTACAGCACCCCTGCGTGGAAAAGGAGGTGAAAGAGCGCCAGCAGTGTCAGCACAGGGAACAGGAGGATTGCAGCGGCGTCGAGCGCCCGCAGCGCAGCAACAGCAGTCACCAATGCGCAGAGGACACAGAGAGCCAGCGCAGGGAGATATATCCCCTCCTGCCGATCGTAGAGGGGCGGGCGGTCCCAGTAAGGGTCGAGGTACGCCACGAGGATGGGAAGGAGCAGGAGCAAGGAGGCACCCCCTGAGAGATGATACGCCTCCCAAGACAGGAGGGGGATGCCTGCCGCACCCAGGGCGATCCAGACCCTGTCGCTCACCGTTCGACTCTTGATGTCCATGGCGGAGGCGATCCCCAGACCTGCGAGCAGCAGTGCAATCCTAATCAGGGCATATGTGTCCTGCGCCATCGTCATCTGTATGGGGCACCCCATATATATCTGTGCGCCAGCTCGACCCTATAAGATAAATATGGAAACCGTGATGCGGGTGCGATGTGCAAGAGTAAGGCGGTCTTGGCTGCACTCACCCTCTTAGCAGTGGTGGTGATGGCGTCGTCGAGCGCGTCGGCAGATGCGGCAGAGGTCATAGTGCTGGACTTCGATGACTACAGCAAGGAGACCGGGATGGGCGCGAGCGTCACGTATCGATGGGCGGTCTTCAACAACGGCACCTCCCCTCTGTTTGTGAACGTCACTGCGAAAAGCTCAGACACGCACTGGGGTGCTTCTGTCGATCCATCGTATCTGATCTTATACCAGATGGAGAGCGGCACGATCACGATGACTGTCACAGCACCGAAGACGAGGGACTATCCGAATGCAAACAGCACTCTCACCCTCGCCTTCCTCGACCTCAACACAAGGGAGGGATGGATCGAATACTATCACGCCACCACAGAGATAGAGGGCGGCGCCGTCGTGCCTGAGATAAAGATCCTGGGCTTGATCCCATATCCCAGGGAAGGGTATGCAGGGAGTCCCTCCCACGAGGCACTCGCGATAGACCTCTTTCTCGTGCTCCTGATCTCGATGCTGCTCTGGAAAGGGTTCCCGAAGATCAAACTGCTCACCAAGCACTCGAAGACGATGCTGGACGACATGGTGATCGAGATCGCGGCTGGACCCGTTCCAGCGATCGTGCTGCTGCTGGGTCTCACCCTCTCATTCGATGTGGCTTATGCAGCGTTTTCCATCCCATACCACATATATGACTGGGTGCACAAGATATCAGAGGTTGCCTTGATATTCCTGATCACCTGGATGGGATACAAGATATTCAAGGACGTGGTGCTGTACTACGCGCGCAGATGGGCGGAGAAGACAGATACCCAGGTCGATGATGTGCTCATACCGATCCTTGAGAAGCTGGGGGCTGTGATCATCGTGGCAGTGGGCGTGGCATACATCCTCGCGGACTTCGGGATCGACATCACCCTGTTCGTGGCAGGGATGGGCGTGCTCGGGCTGGTGATAGCGTTTGCCATGCAGGAGAGTCTGGGCAACTTCATCAGCGGACTCATTCTCCTCACAGATCGTCCGTTCAAGGTAGGGGACATGGTCCAGCTCCCCAACGGCGATTACTGCCGCGTCCTCCATGTGGGGATGCGCACGACCAAGCTGTACAAGGGGCTGACGCACGAGATCATCATCCTGCCGAACAGCGAGATCGCAAACAAGATGCTGGTGAATGTCCAGGAGCCGGATGAGAAGGCGCGCATCTTTGTGAGCGTGGGCGTGGCATACGGTACAGACCTGGACGAAGTGAAGCGCCTGTTGACCGAGATCCTCCTCGCGCATCCACGCGTGCTGAAAGAGGAGAAGTATTATCCTGCGGTCAGGCTCGTGAACTTCGGCGACTCCAGCATTGACTACACCCTGTACTTCTGGGTGGACAACGTGGACGCGCAGTGGCAGGTGCAGAGCGACATCAGGGAGGAGATATACAGGCGCTTTGCAGAGGAAGGGATCGAGATCCCGTTCCCCCAGCGCGTGGTGCGTATAGAGAAGGGCGCGGAACTATAGCGCCTTATTCGGACTTAATCGACATCCTCCCTCGATGGGTCGTTTTCCTCACTTAGCTTTGCTTGCCGACTTCGCTCTCTCACTATGAGGAAAATCGCTGATAACAGACTAACTAAGAGCAAGAAAAGAGCCACAGGACATATAACAAGTGAAGGATCGTTACTCCCGTTCGTATCATAAATCTCGTATGAAACATCGAAGGGAAGGAGCCCAAGAGCATCGTAGATTACCTTTTCAATGTAATGCACCGTTGCTTGGAGTGATGGGAATATTTCATCTAAGAGTTGGTTCAGATCTTCTCGTACGATGAAATCGCCAGTGGCAGATAATGGGTGAATACTTACAATCCCATCTATCGTGTCGGTTTCCCTATTCCATATCCATACGCGAGAACTATACGTTATGTTACTCCATATTTTACTAGGGACTGTAAAGTTTAGGTAGACACTCTCAAACGCTGGGTCCCATTCGCGACTCACCGTTATTCCCATATCTTCTAAGTAGCCACTTAAAGTATCAAGGTCAAGTTCTTGGTACAACATACTAGCTTCCATGTGATAACCCCACTCCCTCTCAGGAAGAGAGCACAAGACCCCAAGAAGGACGAGTGTGGATACTAAAGAAATGATCAGTAGTGCGAGTGTTAGTGTCCACCTACCCATAGCAATCATGTATCTCACCCTTCTTTAGGGCTACCGGCTCGTCAATACCACCACCGTGCGTGAAGGTCCTGATGGAAACCCCTGTTTCCTTCATAACCCGATCACCTCCTCCTTATCGTAGAGGTAGTATATAGTTTCTGTGGCGCTGGGTTTTCACCAACAACAAAAGTTTCGCACACCTTAATTTACTAGATATGTGCTGGCTCTGCGCTATCCGGCAGGATAGCGGGCATAGGTCAATTAATATGCGCTAAAACGCTCCCGATGCAAGTGGTGAAACCTCAAATGCCATATCTGCCTGATTTTAGCTTGTAGCATCCAGAGAGGGATGTTATGATCAACGTGGCGCTAGTACGTGAGGTCCAGTCCTAAGCCATGAGCTCTATTTCGCACGGCGCTGATCTCTTCCATCGTGGGTCTGCGTGCAATCTTTCCAGACGCCCTGTATGCCGGGCGGTACTGTGCCATCACGTTCACCTTGGCATGAGGCACATGGGCAGCGATCCATTCAAGGACAGGCATGGAGCAGCAGTCCAGATGTCCCGGGAGCACGAGATGGCGAATGAGCAGATCCCCTGTCTCAGCCCCTATCATTATATTTCGGGTCACGGTCTCCCAGTACTGGGGGGCGTTGGACAGCTCGACTGCGCAGTCGTCGTTCCCATATTTCAGGTCTGCAAGGTACACGTCCATCACCCCGGCGAGGAGCGCCATCCCCTCCAGGCTGAGGTACATGTTGGAGTTCCAGACCTGGGGGAGCGGCGAGGTGCACCGGACAAGCACATCGAGGATGAAGTGCAGGTTCGAGGTCGGATCCCCTCCAACCCAGTTCACGTTTCTCACCGTGCCCTCCCTCCTCCTTATCCAGCTCGCCACCCTCTCTGGATGAACAGCCACCCCGGCATCCGGGTCCTGGCTTATGTCCCAGTTCTGGCAGTAGATGCAGTTGAAGGTGCAGCCCGCGAAGAATATGGTGTATGAA
Source organism: Thermoplasmatota archaeon (assembly GCA_040753455.1). Taxonomy (GTDB): domain Archaea; phylum Thermoplasmatota; class Thermoplasmata; order SG8-5; family JACRNV01; genus JBFMEL01. The sequence continues at coordinate 19,522 of JBFMEL010000025.1, forward strand.
GGCACGAGCTCAGGCTCCTCTCCGAGGTGCACGAACTCCGAGGCGATCTTGGCTTCGAGGACGCGGCAGTGCCCGCACACGCCAGCAGTCCTGTCAACGCCGCATCTGCGCTCGCAGAGCCTGCAGGAGCGCAGTATTTGGGAGGCGATCTCCCTCTTGAGGTCTATAAGATTGGGCGACGACTCAGCGGCAGCGGAGAGCTCATCCGCGGACTCCATGAGCCTCCTCACCCCTGCGCGGTTCGCGCCGAGCAGCGCCTCCACCCCCTCCTCGCCAGTATAATAAACAGGCACGCGCTTCGCCGCGAGATACAGCGGCATTGCATCCCTTTCAAGGAGGCGCTCGTAGCGCTTCAAGCCGCTGCCCCTGTCGCTCACGAGCAGCAATCCTTTTATCGCCTTATGTAATTTGTGGAGCGATGGGCGAGATCGAGGACGAGGTCTATCGGCTCACAGCACAGATCCCGAGGGGGCTTGTCTCTACATACGGCGCCATAGCCGCGACGCTCGGGGACGCGATCGCTGCCAGGGCAGTGGGCAGGATGATGGCTTCGAACCCACACCCGATCACTGTGCCGTGCCACAGGGTCGTGATGTCCGACGGAAGTTTGGGTGGTTACACAGGCGGCATCGAGCGCAAGCGCCATCTCCTGAGGGAAGAAGGGGTGCCTGTGGATGGCGAAAAGGTCATCGATTTTCAGAGAAGGCTGTTCACGGCTTTCGATTCTAAAAGACCTCTGGCAAAACTGAAGGCGGAGCAGGTTGCCCTGGCATTTAGCCTGCATCTCGCGGACGACTTCGCTCCTGATCTTCCGCTGTGCGCGCTCGATGTCGCGTACCGAGGGGACAGAGGATGGTGCGCAGGGTTGCTCACCACAAGCGATGGAGAGAAAATACTTGCCACGAGCGTCATCGAGGGCGAGGTGGACTTTCCA
>JBFMEL010000026.1:0-20422 GCA_040753455.1 Thermoplasmatota archaeon
CTTGTTCACATCGTCGGAATAGACCAGAATTAAAGAGGCGTCTGCCGACCAGTTGAGCGCTGTTCCCATTGCTATATTTTTTCCTTCCTTTGCCGTAATGCCATCAGGGGGCAGCGCAGATGACTGAGGCAGGGTGATGGAAGCAGTTATTATGCAAACAAGAAGAAAGAATGAAAATGATCTTAGAAGCCCATGGTTGCCAGCCATCTTCCAACGCCCCCAGAGAGACTATACCAAATGACACGTTGCTTGTGTGTCTGCTTTTCCATGTGTTATTCCCTTTCCTACCGTGCTTTTGATTTCCTGCATCCGCGGGTGAGAAGGAATACAGGGGTATTTATATGTTGGCATCCTTCTCAAAATCCTGCTGTAGGCATTTTGTATCTGCTTTGTATGCAGCAGCCCTATCGAGAAGTATTGTGTTACAGTCCGAGCCCTTCCTCTATGCGCCCGAGCTCTATCGGGGTGGTTGTGCTGCCCACCACAGCGCCCTTGGAGTTCGCGATCATGCACGCACCCAGCAGCCCGGAGCCGTAGTTCGCAGTGCTGATAGTCACTGGGACGCCCAGCACAGCCTTCAACACCGCCATCTCCTCCTCGGATGCCTTGGGATGGCAGATCGCCCCCCTATTAGTGACGGCGGCGGAGGAGCCCACCGTTCCCATCCCTGCGATCGTGCCGCGCACCACCTCTACCTCCATCTCCTCAGCGATGAACTCGAGGGCAGTGTCATCATAACCCGGGTGCACCACAGCCCCCCTGTCGTTCACCAGGATGTTGTTCCCCACCGCATTGAGTCTGTACGGCACCCGCCTGATCTTTACGAATCCACCAAGGTGCCCGATCTCCCTGTCGTGCGCCAATCTGGACACCAGTGCGCAGCGCGAGTTCATGCACACGAGGCTCCCTGCAAGCTCGGTGCTGTCGATCGATGTCCTGACCACGTGCGCGTCCAGCGCCTGTCCCACCTCGTCTGCGAACCGCTCAGGAGCGCTCGGGGGGATGATGACGAGATCCTCAGAGGCTCTGCAGAACACGCCCAGGAAGGGGCTGTTGCCGAGGTCGAGCTTCTTCAGCATGCGGTCACGTTTCTTCTTTGGGGAGGCTGACCTCGACCATCCCATCCTCGAACTTTACGACCTCCACCCTTATCCTGGCGGGAGGGCGCTCGCGCCCTCGTGCCCATATCTTCTCGTTGACAGTGTGCCATATGAGGACTGCATCCTCCTCAGCTTTCATGTGTCTAGCCACGTGGCGCTTCAGCACCTTTATGGCAATCTGTGCTCTCTTCGTCCTGGGAACGGACTTCACATCCCTGAGCGGCACCACCAGGGTGCGCCTCTCCATCCCCTCCTCTTCCTCAGCCATTCAATCCCCTCAAGGCTTTATGCCGGTCCTGCGCCACATACGCTGCTTGGGATGCCTCAGGAATCTACGATTGGTCCGCTGCATCACCCATGCAGGTACCCTCCGGTTCGACTTCAGCGCCCTCATCAGCCGAAGCTTCTTCGCCAGGGGCTTGTTCCTTGCCATCGCTTCACCATCCATCATCTCCTAACGATCTTGATCTCCCTGCGCTGCGGTATCAAGCGCGCCAGTATCTGCTGCAGCATCTCGTCGTCGATCACCTTTGCCAGTCTCCCTGATTGCGCGAGCATGATGAGCTGCTGTTCCACCTCATAACCTGTCTCTGGATGCGCGATCTTCACCCTCGCCAGGCGCTCCCTCGCCTCAGGGGTCAGTATCTGTCTGAGCACCAACTGCTTCTGGGCTTCCAGGGCAGCCCTTTGCTGCTCTGCGTCCACTGCCTCTTGCTGCCTCTGCCTGATCGCCTCCAGCTTCCTTCGCCTGATCTCCTGAATCTCAGCATCCTCGTTCATAAGATCTCTCAAGCATACTTCTTTAGGTGTGGGTTGCTTTCCACCATCTCCTTGAAAATGGCGTGGGCGGTGTTGTCGAGCAGGCGTCGTCCCTCTGGCGATACTGCCCTGCCCCTCCGCTTCTCGATCGTCAGATACCCACGGACCTCCAGTTGTCTGAGCACCCTTCTCACGATCGCCCTGCTGCCCTTCTTCGCGACGTTGGGCTTGGAGCCGCGGTCGGCAGAGCCGCCAAACTCCGCAGCCAAGCGATCGCTCCCGATCGGACCAAGGAGATAGACCTTCCGCAGCACTGCGGCAAGGCGCTTGTACCACCAGTCTGCATCTGTCGGAGCTTTCTCCCTGTGCCTGCCCGTCTTGACGAACTGTGCCCACTCAGGTGGAGCCAGCTGTTCATCGGCTTTGAACAGCTCCGCTAGCCTTTCGATGAGCTTCTGCGGAGGCACGTCGTACACTGTTGTCACAGATGACCCCCAGAGCGCGCTATGCGCCGGGTGAAGCGCCTTAATGGGCAAAGGGTATAAGAGTTTTGTCGTCGTTGGCTATGGTGTGGAGGGGGAGAATAAAGAAATCCCCTTATCCCGTCTTTATTCTTGGGTCATTATAAATACCTCCATCATCACTATGCGTTCACAGATGGGGGCTCATATTTCTTCTATCTCATGAGCCCCCCTCACCTTTATCCGAAATGCCCCAGATTGGTAAGGTTGGTGTAAACCCAGTTCTGAACTCGGATCAAGGCTGCAAAGACGAACGCCAGCATCGAGAGATCTATGATAAAACTCATGGCGTCCCTACCACGTTTTGGAGGCAGTTTGCCGAGTTGGGTATGGCATTTCGCAGTACCAATGAAGCCCTCTTTCACCTGCAGTTCAATTCTACGCTTGACCGTGGGGCCTATTGTGTGTTGGGAGGTGGTGGCAGTAATCCCTCATCTCGTTCTACTTTCCCGGGACCCTTCTTACCTCTCAGTTTGTACACTGCCAGAGCTACCATCGCCAGTATGATTACGATGAATGGAATGATCCACCAATGGTCCTCTATCCAGCCTATGCCATCACCATCTGTATCCCCGATCAACCTAGCGTACTTCAGATCATCATTGGTTTCATCAAAGTAGCTTATGTGCGCGCATCCCTTGCTGTCGAGCGCGAGCGAGTTACGAGACCCTACATCCCCAGCGCTGTCCACTGTCTCGATTGCCCAAGCGCTCCCGGTCCAGCGCGCGTACTTCAGATCCTTATTGCTCGCATTGTAATAGCTTATGTGCGGATATCCATTGCTGTCAAGCGCGAGCGAGGTAAACACCCCTACATCTCCAGCGCTGTCCACTGTCCCTATCGCCCACGCGCTCCCTGTCCACCGCGCGTACTTCAGATCATCATTGCCCGCATCACAATAGCTTATGTGCGCATACCCATTGCCATCGAGCGCGAGCGAGGTACCCATCCACACAGTGCTATCGCTGTCCACTGTAGTTATATCCCATGTGCTCCCTGTCCATCGTGCGTACTTCAGGTCATAATTGGGATAATCCAGATAGCTTATGTGCGCGTACCCATTGCTGTCGAGCGCGAGCGATGTCCCCATCACCACACCTCCAGCGTTGTCCACCGTAGTTATATCCCATGCGGTTCCTGTCCAACGTGCGTACTTCAGATCCTCATTGCCATAATCGAAATAGCTTATGTGCGCGTTCCCACCGCTGTCGAGCGCGAGCGAGGTATACATCCCCACATCTCCAGCGCTGTCCACTGTTTCTATCGCCCATGCGCCCCCTATCCAGTGGGCGTACTTCAGATGGATCTCATCATGGTAGCTTATGTGCGGATATCCATTGCTGTCAAGCGCTATCGCTGTATGCGACGCTTTAACGTTTTCCACCACCTCTACTGCCCAACCGCTTCCTGTCCAACGTGCGTACTTCAGCTTTTCTCCATCAAAATAGCTTCCGTCAACATAGCTTATGTGTGCGTGCCCATTGCTGTCGAGCCCAAGTGATGTCCACAGCCCAACAACCCCGGCACTGTCCACAACATCTATATGCCAGGAACTCTCTGCCTGCGGTGCACCCAGCATCGCTATCGCTACGAAGATTGCAGCAAGCATCAGGACGGGGCTGCGTGCATCTCCACGTCCTTCATACATCACATATCTGCGTGTGCTCACCTTACACTTTAGTTTGCGCATGAAGAGGTGATAGCCTATGTTAAATATATAACTATCTCACGATGATAGTAACCTCGCAGAGACTATAAACTCTAAATATATACAGCCCCCCTCCTGTTCGTCGGAGGGGCTGTGGGATGAAGCAGTGCATATCCAAACCCTTTTCTACACCCCTGGAGATGCGCCTGTGCCTCTGAGGAGGCATCTGCATGACCAAGTACGATATCGCATGGATGCCGGGCGATGGCATAGGAAAGGATGTGTCGGAGGCTGCGAGAACTGTGTTAGACGCAGTGGGGCTGGATGCACACTACGTTCACGCCGACGTTGGTTGGGAGTGCTGGGTGAGGGAGGGGGATGCACTGCCCCAGCGCACGATAGACACGCTCAGGGCTACAGATTGCGCGTTCTTCGGTGCCATCACCTCCAAGCCGAAGGCAGAGGCTGAGAAGGAGCTCTCACCCGAATTAAGGGGCAAGGGTTTCAGCTACCGCAGCCCGATAGTGCGCATGCGCCAGCTCCTTGATCTGTACATCTGCATGCGTCCGATCAAAGCCTATCCCGGGAACCCGCTGAACCACAAAGAGGGGATAGACATGGTGGTCTTCAGGGAGAACACCGAGGATCTGTACGTGGGGGTGGAGTTCTATCCCGTGCCCGAGGAGATGCTCAAGATCAAAGGGATGGAGAGGGTGCCGAGGGATGCAGCCATATCGCTTAAGGTCAATACCCCCAAGGGCTGCGAGAGGATCGTGAGAGCAGCGTTCGATTTCGCCAGGCAGCACAAGAGGAAGAAGGTCACCTGCGTGCACAAAGCCAACGTGGTCAGGGTCACGGATGGGCTCTTCCTGCAGACTGCTAGGGATGTTGCTAAAGAGTACCAAGAGATACAGTTCGACAATGCAAATGTGGACTCGTTCTGCATGTGGGCGCTCAAGAACCCGCACAACTACGATGTGCTCGTTGCCCCGAACTTATACGGGGATATCATCTCTGACCTGTGCGTGCAGATGGTCGGAGGCCTGGGGTTCGGCGCGAGCGGCAACATCGGCACTGATTATGCGGTCTTCGAGCCGACGCACGGCTCAGCCCCAAAGTACACTGGACAGTACAAGGTGAACCCGATCGCTGCCATACTGGCTGGAAAGATGATGCTGGATTGGCTCGGTGAGAAGGAGATGGGTGAAAGGGTCGAGCGCGCGGTGGCGGCAGTGGTCAAGGAGGGCAAGGTGCGCACATATGATATGGGGGGCACATCATCCACATTGGATGTGGCAGAGGCGATCGCACAGAATGTGCAAGAGGGGACATAGCTTTGCATGACCTGCTGGTCTGGAGCCTGGCAAGCGGCAGCAACGGCAACGCGCTCTTAATGGGGTCAGGCGAGACCCTGCTCCTCATCGATGACGGCATCAGCACCAAGCGCCTCAGACAGCATTTAGCAGCGCTGGACCTCACCCCTCATCACATAGACGCGATAGCGATCACGCACGAACACCATGATCACGTGAGCGGGCTGCCAGTGCTCCGGAAGCACACAGATGCCCCGATCCTTGCTAGCAGGGGAACAGCCCGCGCGCTGGGACTGGAACACTACGAGCGCCTGGCGCCGGATCGAGGGTTCAGGCTCAAGGATCTCACGATTACGCCGTTCCTTCTGCCGCACGATGCCGAGGAGCCGCTCGGGCTCGCGGTGGAGAGCGGGGGAAGAAAGGCTCTTGTAGCCACTGACCTAGGGCATGCAACCGATCGGCTCATGGCACTTGCAGGCAATTGCGATGTGCTGGTGATCGAGGCGAACCACGACATAGGGATGCTGATGAACGGCAGCTACCCTGCGGTATTGAAGGCACGGATCCTTGGCCCTTACGGGCATCTCTCAAACCCTGAGGCGGGAGAGATTGCAGCGCACGCGGTACACCACGGCACCAGACACGTGATGCTATCGCACCTGAGCATGGAGAACAACGATCCCATCATTGCAATGGAGACTGTGCAGAGGGAGCTGCGGCGCCGTGGGGTCGCGCAGAGGATCACCATTTCCCCGAGGGGAATGCCTGGGGAGATGCTGAGGCTCGAACCACCTGGAAAACCGTTATGAAGACCGCATAGATATAGTGCTTGCTCAAGAGGGATCGGCATGTTCGTTGGAAGGACCGAGGAACTGGAGGACCTCAGCAGCTACGTGCTCAGCGATACGGCTTCGAAGCCCTACCTGGTGATGGGTGAGGCTGGCATCGGCAAGACAGCACTCCTCGACGCAGTGATCTCCTCCCTTCCTAAGGACACGATGATACACAAGATCTCCACCCGCCCATTCGCCAATCCGATGGAGGTCGTGCGCGGGCTCTTCTCTGCGCTCGGTGGGGGGTTCGACATCGAGTTCGGCTGCGGGTTTTCGGAGGTCCTGGTCCTCACACTCTCGGGGCTGCTTGCGGCACGCGCCGCCCGCTCCCAGGAAAGGGGGATCGATGAAGACATATTCGCGGGGATGCTCACGGCAGTGAAGCATTTTATAGAGGACACGCTCGGGGCCCGCCCTGGGGAGGGTGGGCTGGGCAGGCTCGAGTATAAAGACATGAAGGTCCTTCTCAAGCACGGTGCAGGCTTCGTGCTTGTGGGGATCGTTGAGGGGCTGGAGCACCCAGAGATGCTCGAGGAGATGGCCACAGTCATCAGAAGGATCGAAACCGCGGGAGCGGAGCGGTTCGAGCAGTGGGATGGCTCCATGGCTAAGATGGCAGATGTCCAGAGGTGGATCGAAGAGATGGCTTCTGCACGCTGGCCGATCCCGAGGGAGAGCAGGGGCGATGCGCCCCATGATCTGATAAGGATCAGCGAAACGCTTGCCATGCTGGCATTGGGCGCGAAGGAGCGGGCGCTCATCGTTGTGGAGGACCTGCACTGGCTCAGCAAGGACCAGGCTGACGTGCTCGCCCACTTGGCGAGGACAGTGCCTGACACGAAGATCAAGCTCTTGTGCTCTGCTAGACCTTTCGATAGCCAACTGTTGGATCCGTTCACGGTGCTGAGACTGCACCCTCTGCCTCATGCGGAGGTCGAGGGGATCGCAAGGTCTGCCTTGGGGGATGTGGACGAGGCGCTACTCACAGAGATGACGAGGCTCTCAGGCGGCAACCCTCTGTTCCTATCTGAACTGGTGAAGCTCGGCAGGAATTTCGATGCATCGGCTGGAACGAGCCTTGCCCATGTGATCTCCGAGCGCGTGCATGTGCTGGAGCCCGATGTCCTCCGTGCGTGCGAGTTCGCAGCAGCCCAGGGTCACAGCTTCGACATCGATCTGCTGGACGCTGTGCTCGACCAGAACACGGCAGCACTCCTGGCAGGGGTGGACTTCATCTCGGTCGAAGGCGGGCGCAGCAGCTTCGTTCACGCGCTCTACCACTCTGCCGTGTACGATTCGATATCACAGTACTGGCGCTCCCACATCCACAGCGCACTATCAGAGAAGATAATCGCCATGGGGATCACAGATCTCTTTGCCGTGGCGAGGCACATGCTGCTGGGCGGTAGGGACGAGCGCTGCATCGCGTACGGGTTGAGGGCAGGAAGGATGTCTTCAGAGGGATACGACCACGAACTGGCGTTCTGGTATTACAACGAGGCGCTCCAGAGGTGCGGGAGGTTTCGTGCGGCAGAGGTGGTGCGTGCAGAGCTGGTCGATGGATGCGTAGGGAGCCTCATCGCCCTGGGCAATACATCCGAAGCCAAGGCGCTGATGGAGAGACACCTTCAGAGCCTTTCCGGACCTTGGTTTGGTAGGCTCCTTACCTCAGCAGCCAGGGTGGAATGGATACTGGGGAACTACGAAGATGCGAAGACGTGGGCGAAAAAGGCGATGGAGCATAGGCTGAGCGCGAGGGAGAAGATGGAGGCACTCTCTGTCCTTTTAGATGTGGCTGTCAAGCAGGGGGATCCGAGATGGGCGGTGGAGTATGGCGAGGCGTTCCGAGGGGATCTTTCCAGCGATCCTGAGGCGATCGTGGGACTGCTGCTGAACCTGAGCAAGGCGCACGAAGCCATGGGCAATTACGCCAAGGTTGGCGAGATACTCTCTGAAGCGATGAAGATCGCCAGCAATGCCGGGGAGATAGTGCTCCTGACGAAGGTCGAGAACTCCGAGGGGATACTGCTCTACCGCTCTGGACGCCTCGAGGAGGCGCGCGAGATGCTCACCAGGGCATTAGAGCATGCACGGGCTGCGCGGATGCTGAGGCTCGAGGTGCAGGCGCTGCTCAATATCGCTAACGTGCATCAGGACAGGAGGGAATTGGATGCAGCACTTCAGATGTACCAGGAGGTGCTGGGGATCGCGCGCCGGGGCGGCTACAAAGACGCAGAGGCGATGGCGCTGGCGAACATCGGTCACAACCTGGCGTACCAGGAGAAGTACGAAGAGAGCACAAGGAATCTGGAGATGGCTGCTGAGATCTTCGAAAAAGCAGGGAACCTCTTCCACGTGACCTATGCCTTCTGGAGCATTGCGGAGAACCATGCACTGACGGGCAGGAAGGAAGAGGGGGTGAGGATCGCGCAGCGCGCGCTGGACCTCTCTGTGAAGAGCGGCTCACAGATAAACGAGGCGTACAGCTGGTACATCATAGGGCTCGTGCATGGAGAATGTGGCGACGTGAATGCTGCACAGGAGGCGCTCAGGCTCGCCATAGCGAGGTACGAGGAGATGGGCAGCGCATCCGAGAGGGCGATGATCCATGGCTACTGGGCTGAGCTGGAGGCTAAGATAGGCGATCGGGAGATCGCCGAGCGCGAGAAGGCGAGGGCTGTGAAGCTCTACCTCTCCGAGGGGCTGGGGGAAAAGGCTGATGCGCTGGAGCAGAAGGTGAAGGAGGCACTGGGTAAAAGAAACAAAGGCACAGAGAGATGAGGCAGAGCGCTCGACGCTCTTTCTCCCGCCATGGCATCCCGTTACAGCACGAAGATGTGCAGCTATCCGCTGTATCGCCTTTTCAGCATCTCATAGGTATCCTTGGATATCTTCCCCTCTCTGTAGCGCTGTTCTATCAGCGACAGTTTGTCAACCTCCATGGAGTATTCATCCGATGGAGTTGATTGTGGAATCGTGGGTGCCTCTGGTTCTCGGGGTGGCTCTGTTGCGGAAGGGGGTTCCGGGGCTTGCACCTCTGGCGCTGGGGGCGCTGGTATATGTTGAGGTGGATGCGAAGGAGGGATGCCCATGTAGGGTTGTGGGTATGAAAGTGCATCATCCATGGGGCGCCTCTTTCGCGAGCGGTGCGCGCCAAGCGCAAGGAGGGCGATCAGAACGATTATGGTAAGGAGGAGCAGCCACCAGAGCTCTGAGAGCCACCCGCCCCACATATCATCTCCCTCGGCAGCGACGACGAGCACTGCGGTATCCGTGTCCCAGTTTCCAGCAGCGTCGCTCACATTCAGCGTGATCTCATATGCCCCAGCGCGCCGGAACTCGAACTGCTGCACCGCCCCGTAGAGTTCTATCTCCAGCCCTCCATATTCGAACACCCAGGTGTAGTTCACGATCCCGATGTTGTCATTCGAGCTGCTGGCGTCAAACGTTACTTTGGTGCCTGTGACCGCGCGCTCATCAACGAGCGCCACAGCACTCGGCGGATCGTTGTCACGGATCTCTAATTCCTGAGGCTCGGACACCCACCAGTTGCCCCCTTCATCGACAGCCGCAAGCCGGTAATGGAATGGTTCCAGTCTGTGAGGAACGGATATCTCGCCCATGAATAGGCTGCCGGTTGTGGTGCCCAGCGTCATGTTTGTGGGGTTATCAGCGCCGATCCAGTAAACCAGATATACAGCCCCTACCCATATATTATCGCTCACGAGGGCGCTGATTGTGAAATTCTCTCCTGTCGTGGGCGTTCCGCTCATTAAATCTGTGACCTCAGGGCACTCGATATCATGCACGCTGAGGCTGCGCATGTCTGTCTGATTCCAGTTGCTGCTTCCATCCCTTGCCGAGAGTTCGTAATAGAGCACCAGGGCGTTCCTAGGGAGATTAATCGTTCTCTGATACATCCCATCGGTTGACGTGCCCATCGTTACGTTCGATGTGCTTGTCTGCCCAGTGGAGGTCTCGAGGTAATATACCAACCTCACCTCACTCACACCTATGTTGTCCGCCACTGCCGCCGTAATCGTGAAATTTTCACCTGTGCATGGTGTCCCCATAGCACCTATCCCAATCTCAGGGTCGTCGTTGTCCACTACCCCCTTGGACACGATCCCGGTCTCGTTCCAGTTGTTCGCGGCATCCTTAGCAGAGATGTCGTAGTGCAAAGACAGGGCATTGTCCGGGACGCTGATAGTGTAGTTGTAGTTCCCACCACCCTGGTCGTTCATGCTCTTGTACTGAGCGGGCGTAAACCCTCCTGGCGTATCGAAATAATAAAAGATATTTACCGCAAATACCGCAACGTTGTCCGTTACAGCGGCGACGATCTCGACTGCCTCGCTTGTGTTAACGACACTGGGCGGCGTGTGGGTGATCTCCGGGGCGGTGCCGTCATATATCGCGATCGCATGAGGATTGAGGTACGCGTCCTCGGCTGGATGTGAGGAGTTATATATCCCATCGGTGGCATTTATATAATAGTAGGCTGTCCCCACTGCCCACTGTGGAGGGATCTCCGCGCTCCAATCCCCCTTTGTGTTGTCGCCAGAGATGAGTGCCATCGGTACGCTGGTGTATGACCCAGCTCCAACATCCTTGTAGCAGAGCGTGACCGCGCTCACCCCACCAGGATCACTGACATTGACCGTGATGTTTATCGCACTTCCAACAGGGGCAGAGGTCACAGCAGTATGGTTGATCAAAGGGGTCTTCCCATCCCATGTCCAAGTCACGCGCCATTCATGCAGGAGCGGGGTGGCGCTCCTGTTCCCTGAGAAGTTCGCCAGCAGCTTGATCGATGGGTATAATGTGGCGTTTATGCCTGAGATGTCGATGTCTGCGCCGGGCATATCTGCATAAGCAGGGAGGGGGATGCCTGTTGAGCCGTTGAGAATCGAGACTGTGATGTTGTTCTCAGGGCTGGGCTCGGTCTTGGTGATGTTTAGAGCAGACCACAACATTCCATTGGGAAGTATAATCTCCTCAGAAGTTAGAGAGCCATTTTGCACCATGAGAGGGGGAGAGGTTGCGTATAGAATCCTTATGTTAGTGCCATCATGCCCACTATACCACATCTTCCCCACTCCATCGGTGTCTTTTAAAACCGTTGGAAGGTATGCGGAATAGTCATCAAGTTCACCAGATAGACCAACATCAACTGCCATTCCTTGTTTACTCCATGTGATTCCGTCTGTAGAGTTCGCGTAAAAAATCCTTTGAGGTCCTGGGGAACCCGGATAACCACTAAACCACATATGATATATACCACCCCACTTAAGAACGATAGGGTCGTTAACACTCTGATCATCCAGGTCTCCTGGAGGACCAACATCCACGGCTAATCCTTGTTTGTTCCAGGTAACCCCGTCTGTTGAAGTAGCATAAAAAATCCTATCATATGTTCCATCATGCCCACAATACCACATCTTATACGTGCCGTCCGCCTCCTTAATAACTGAAGGAGTGAGTGTGCCAGCATCATCTTGCGTTCCGGGTGAGCCCACATCAACAGCCAACCCCTGCTTGTTCCATGAAACTCCATCGGTAGAGTTTGCATAAAGAATCCTGTTGTAATTGCCATCATTTCCCATGTACCACATTTTGTATATACCATCGGCATCTCTTATCACCATCGGTGTAGCTGCATGCACATCATCCCAAGAGCCTGGCAGCCCCAGATCAAGAACTAACCCTTGTTTGCTCCACGTAGTCCCATCCGTAGAGGTGGCATAGAGTATTCTCATGTTAGTCCCATCACGTCCTGTATACCACATTTTATATGTGCCATCAGTATCCTTTAGAACTGTGGGGTAGCATGCATATTGATCGTCATAATCACCCGCCCCCCCAATATTAATAGCTAGCCCCTGCTTCGTCCAATTAGTTGCATTGAAGAACGAGTAATTTAACGTCACACTTCCGTTTTCGATTGCGACGTTGGCATAATTATATATTTTTGTCGTATCGTTGAAGGTGTCATACCAACCCCCTGCCTGAGCGATGATCTCCTGCGCGGTCGGTTCGGCTCTCAACGAAGGGGATGGTGCGAACAGACCGGTTATGATGATCGAGATGGCGACGAGCCATGCTCCAAGGCTCCACCCCTTTCTATATACCCATCCAGCCTGCGTCCGGTCCACTTGATTCACCTGCACAACAGGCTATTCTCTTGGAGGTATATAGGCTTTGGGGGCACATATCTGCCTGGGGTTGCTTTGAGTACAGACCCCGGAAGACCATTATCCTTCCAAGTGGACCGCTCTATGCCTCCATGTGTGGAGGGCATCCGAGCGAACGTGATACCGTACCTTCGATCTTTTTAAATTATCCTCGAGAGGCGGCTCCATGCGAAGAGGCGAGCGTACTGTCGGGTACTGACGGGAGCGGGTGAAGGAACCGGCAAAGGTTGACACTGCTCCTCGATTATAACTGTGATAGGTGCGGTAGGTCCTGCCGAGATTTCATTGCCTGTGGATGTGTCTGTCCCAGAGACATATGCGCCGTCGTTCAGAGAGTATGTCCCAGGGGAGGTGAACTCCTGCTTACCCGCAGGGTTCTGGCGGGTGCATATCTTCATGTAGAGCGTTTCTGCCTGTCCTGCCGCCAGATCGCCTATCGTCCACTCGATGTGGGTAGATCTCACAGGATATACTGTCGGAGGCGGTAGTGCAGCCCTCGTACCACTTGCTTCACCCGTGATTCTTGTCTCCACGCTCCCGCAGCTTGGGAGTATCACCAGCAACTCTAGCTCCGCAGGGAGAACGTCGTTGACCACCACATCGGAAGCGAGAGAGCCTCCGGTATTCGTTATGTTGATCTGGAGTTCCCACTCGTAGTATGTGTGCGTGTATCCCTGGTCTATGCCTGACAGCTTGACCTTATCTATTGACAGCTCCGCTGGTGGTGGCACGAGCACCGTTACCGTCATTGTATCTGTTGCACTCGCCCCAACATCATCTGTGACTTTCAAGGTAACTGTGTACACCCCTTCGGAGGTATATACGTGGGTGGGGGTTGGACCTGTTGCATCAACGTCGTTGGTTGGGTTGCCGTCCCCATCGGAATCCACAGCAGCATCGAAGTCCCATTCATAGGAGACTATAGTGCCATCTGGGTCATAGCTTGCGCTCCCATCGAATGTTACTTGCTGGTCAAGATGAACCGTTTGATCTGGTCCGGCATCCGCAACAGGTGGCTGGTTCGGAATTTCCATGGTTAACGAAAAGTTATCGTACTCACCTATGGTTAAACCGCCATCCTGTGCATAGAGGTGAGCCCAAACAGTCACCCAATTTACATCGGCTTCATTGACGCCAGGTAGATGAGCGGAAATAAGATCATGAAGGTTAGCATCCACACTGTACCAGTCAGAAATTCCAGCCCCGAGCTTCACATAGTATTCAGTATTTGTTGAGGTGTAAGTAGCATCTGGGCGGAAATACCAAAGGATATACCCTAGATATGGGTTGTTCCCCGGCGCATTAGATGGATCGGGTGGGGGATTGCCAGACCATTCCTTAGGTTCATCTTTGTAGAAGATAATCATAATACTTACCATTCCACCACCTGAAGAGAACTGTAGAGACCTGAGTTCACCATGGAATACTAAGTCTGTCGTAGAGACCTGCAAATTCTGGTGGACTTGATTGTACCCATTTTCCACTCCGATTCCTAGGATCCCCCCTGCTGTAGAAGTTGATTGACCTGTGGGTGATCCGATGCCTGAATAACCTGTTATCGCCTGGTCCCAGCCATTTAGACCATCCGAGAAATTGCCGTTAGCCAACAACTCTACAGTTTGGCTCAGGGGTTCGGCTGTGGATGGTTGAATGGAGTTCCCTATCACGCTCAACCCTCCACACACGAGGAGGACGCCCACGCTCACTACTAGCACCCTTATGCTCGTCTTCATCTACCTCACCACTCCTTTCATCTTTCTGCCCACCAATAACCTCCTCATCTCCTCCACCATCCCTCTTAAGTTCTTAGCAGCCTCTTCTAGCGTGGCTATCCTGTACTCTGCCATACCCATCCTATTTTTCCAGTGAGGATCCTGTTGCCCGTGGCTCGTCCCGAGGAACTCTTGGCGGAGGTTGACGAATGTCATCACCAACCTATATGGCGTGCGCGGTAAATATATGTTTTTAAAAAATTAAAATGGAAAGACGCAAAGGAGGGGTTAAGAAGTTCAACAAAAAGGTTGAAATAGACCTCCGTATATCTTCACCTTCATGGACAACAGGCAGATCAAGCTCCTGCGATGCGTTGCTTCTGAGAGCAGGCACAGCGTCCTCATGCTAGTGTCCGAGGGAGTGGGGCATCCTGACGAGATAGCCCAGAGGACTGCCAGCACACGGCAGGCAGTGGACAAACAGCTCGACATTCTCCAAGCTGCAGGACTGGTGGAGAAAAAGGCATTTACACATTCGACTGGGCGTCCAAAGGTGCTTTTCAGTGTCACAGAGGTAGGAAGGAAGCTGATCCATGATCTGGAGGCTGCACTCACGAGATATCTTGCAGCACAGGAGAAGGAGTTCAAGCGCGCGATAGAGCACCTTGATCTCCTCCTGCTGAAGGGAGAGCTCAATGAGGAGATCTATCAGAAGAAGGTTGAGGAGATGAAAGAGAGATACAGGTTCTTGGCAGGGGCTTGAGGTGCCCTCTCAATGCCCTGCTTTTTTCATGCAGCTCTCCAGGATCTCCATCCCTGCGTGTATCTGCTCCTCGTTCACGATCAAGGGGGGGATAAGTCTGATCCCCGAGCGCCCGCAGGGGAGCAGCAGCAGGCCGTTCTTGTATGCTAGCTCCACGACATCGTCCCTGTAATCCGGTGCGTAGGACTTTGTCCTCCTGCTCTTGACGTACTCGACGACCTGCATGAGCCCCATGCCCCGCACATCACCGACGATCTCATGCGTGTTGTAGAGTTCCAGCAGGCGCTTGCCCAGCACCTTTCCCATGCGCTCTGCATTCTTCATCAGCTTCTCCTTCAATATGACATCGATCGTTGCGAGCGCGGAAGCGCAAGCCACCAGGTTCCCTCCATAAGTATTGCTGTGCGCGCCCTTGACACCGAAGTCCAGTTCAGCCCTGAGGATACATGCCCCTATAGGCAATCCAGAGCCCATGCCTTTCGCCAGCGCTATGATGTCGGGCACGACACCGAAGTGCTCGATCGCGAACATCCTGCCGGTTCTGGCGAACCCTGCCTGCACCTCGTCATCCACGAAAAGGAAACCATGGCGCTCGGCGATCCTCTTCAGCTCTGCCAGATAACCCTTGGGTGGAACGATGTATCCCCCTTCTCCCTGGATCGGTTCCACGAAGAGGGCTGCCACCTCATCGGGAGGAAGGACAGTGCTGAGATAGGTCTCCTCTATCGTCTTCGCGCACCAGAGGTCGCAGTCGGGATATGTCATCTTGTACGCGCAGCGGTAGCAGTACGCGTATGGAAGATGGGTCACGCCCGGCATCAATGGGAAGAAGCGCTCGCGCTGCACAGGCTTGCTGGCGGTGAGCGCCCCTGCGCCCGCAGTCCTGCCGTGAAATCCCCCCAAGAAGGCTATGAACTGCTTGCGCTGCGTGCTCCACTTCGCCACCTTGATCGCAGCCTCGATGCTCTCCGTGCCGCTGTTGGTGAAGAAGACCTTTTTCAGGTGATTGCCTGGCGTGATCTCGGTCAATCGCCTTGCGAGCACTGCCTGCCTCTCGTAGTAGAAGTCCGTCCCTGCGAAGTGCATCAGTTCCGCTGTCTGGCGCTGCACAGCCTCCACCACCTTAGGGTGGCAGTGCCCTGTGTTGAGCACACCGATCCCGCTCGTAAAATCCAGATAGAGGTTACCATCTACGTCCTCCACGAACACACCCTTTCCCCTTCGCGCTACCACAGGTGAGGTCTTCGTGCTCGTAGCCAAGTACTCGTCATCGAGTGCTATGACCTCTCTGCCTCTCTTGCCTGGAGGGATCACCCTTATCTTTGGGACATTGGACATTCGATCACCTCAGATACGGGCAACCGTATGCCTCTCGAAGATATAAGCGTGCCCTGACACGATGTTACATCCACAGGCACATCTGGAAACCATCTGAGCCGTCGGTATAGAAGTGCGGGAGATGGGCAACAACCTGAAACCCCATGCCCTCGTAGAACCTGATCGCCTGGGTGTTTGCTACGCGCACCTCTAGGGACACTGTGCGGAGCCCCAGCGCAGCACACCTTTTAAGAAACTCCCGGAGGAGCAACTTTCCCATTCCCCGGTTTCTCAGGTGGGGCTGGACCGCCAGCAGCAGTATCCTCGCGCTCACATCCGTATCTCGCACAGCGACTAAGAACCCGCCCACCCTCCCATCGACATCCGCCACGATGAAACCATCGGGCCAGTGGGCTGAAAGCTCTGACCATATCGCCTCTGGATAGGGTTCGGCAAAGGTCCCAGCCACTAATTCCACAATCTCTGGCGTGTCCCTGCGGAGGTGCCCGCGCAACCTGAACATCATGATGGGATTTGCATCGCCGTAGATAACACTATGGGAGGTGGAGATGGGCAGGCAGTTCGGATCCTGGCGCAATGCCACGGCAGTCACAAAGTTTGGAGCACAGCCCTTTGAGCTCGTGCCACATGCAAGTGGACTTACATGCTACCCATCTCCGAATAACAATGCAGCCATCCATGTAAATACTTTTCCCTCACACTACTCGAGAACAGCAAATTGACACCTTCCCAGTGTAATTCAGAAAGCCAGCGAAGGGCTCTATCCACAGTTCGATACTGTCTCCATGAGGCAGAGGCAAACCCCGCGTACATTCAGCGAGCACGCACCCTCTTCCCAGAACGCTGACCTCATACTGCATTCATATCCCCCTCAGGGTGAGCGAGATGCCAATCCGACGTGGGTGGGGGGAAGGGTATGCCCAGTCCATCGAGCAGGGTTCGTGCCTCTGCCAGTGCATCGGCAGCCCCGTTGAGCGAGCAGTGCTTCATTACCATGGCGAGGTCGTATTTGGAGATGCAGAGCCCTGGCACTTCTTTCAAAGATTCGAGCGCCTTGACGCTGTCCTCAAGGTAGCGCACTGCCACATACCAATCCCCCCTGAGCCCTGCGAGGATTCCGATCGTCCTGAACAGCCTCGCCCTTCCACGGAGATCGTGCTCGGGTATGCTGCTCAGCGCCTTCTTCATGTATTCCCCTGCCTGTTCCATGTCGCCCATGGCGAGCAGTGCCCTGGCAGCTTGGTGCAGCACCAGTGCGGCGTCCTCCGACTGCCCAGCGCGTTCTGCCCATTCAATGTCATGGGGCAACAGTTCGTACCCCTCCCTCGGGCGATCCGAGGATATCAACGCACCTGCGAGCTCTGCCCGCCCCCTTGCGAGAGCGCCACGATCAGGCAGACCTTCTCTGATCCGAATAACGCTCCGGAGCGAGGCAATCGCCTCCTCGTGTCCGCCCTGGTATTCCGCGTCCCTTGCCTTCACGGAGAGACAGGCTGCCCTTATCTCTGCATCCCCCATCGCCTCTGCTGCTGCGAGTGCTCTCTCGCAAGCATCTCTTGCCTCTGCCCACACCCCCCTCCGCCACAGCACAGTCGCAAGGTTTGCAAGCGCCATGCAGTATCTCCTGTCCCCATGCTTTTCGAACAGTGAAGCGCTCTCCCTCAGCAGTTCGATCCCCTCGTCCACCTTGTGCTGCTTGAGCATCACCGCAGCCAAGTTGTTGAGGATCGTCCCCTCCACGCGCACATTCCCCCTTCTCCTGAGGACGGAGAGCGCACTCTTGAAGTGCCTTTCAGCATCTCCGAGCCTGCGCTGGAGCATCGCCACGTTTCCAGCAGTGGCTTCGCACAATGCAACGAGCTCCTCATCCCCGCTCTCACGCGCCATGGCTATCGCCCTCGCGCTGTGCTCAGCAGCCTGCCCCATGTCCCCCATGCGCAGGTAAAGGGTTGCCAATTCGTCGTTAATCCTTGCAGCCACGGCAGGAGTGTCAGGGGGCAGCAGCTTCTCGGCACGGTCGTACACCGCTCTCGCCTTTTCAAGCTCCCGTGCAGATAGATGAACAGAGGCGATCCTTGCTGTATTCTCAGCTACGAACCCTTTATCCTGCTTCCTAAGCGCTATCGCCGTCCTGTAAAAGGAGATCGCCTCGCGCCATTTCCCGTTCAGCTTGGCGATGCCGCCCATGAGCACCAAGAGGTTCGCCTGCACCCCTATCTTCAGCTTTTTCACGTGCAGCGCTCTTATGACCTCCTCCACCTCTTTAGCTAGCCCAGCCTTCACCATCTCCTCCCCCTTCTCGCACAGCACCCCGGCGCACCCCGCCTCTTCCCCCGCCTCCATGAAGTGCCTGCATGCCTCGATCGCATGGCTCGCATCCGACCACAGCAACAGAAGGGTGCGGGCTATGCGGGCATGGCTCGCCCTGCGCCTCTTTCCATCCTGGGGCTTTGGACGGGTCAGCAGATGGATGTGCTCGTTCTCCAGTGCAAGCGCTTCCTTTCCAGCAAGGATCGAAATCGTCCGGTAGTCTATTCCCAGGCTCGCTGCCTCGCCGATGTGGACCGGGCGCGAGAAGGCGCTGAGCAAGCGCAGCACATTCAACTCCTCCTCGCTCATCTGGCACTCTACCCATTCAAGGTCCCTCCTCCATGCGGTGATTAAGAACGGTTTGCCACCTGATAGACTGAACGCTCCCCCTGGGTTCGGATGCCCGAGCTTTTCTGCCAGCCTTTTGGAGTCTTTCTCATCCAGTGGCCCAAGGCTCAGGGAGGCATCGCCCCATTCCTTGGCTGTCAGCACGAGAACCCGCGTGCGCTCGGACGTGCCGAGTGCTTTTGCGAGCTCCCTTAAATCCTCCTCCTCTGCGTCGTCCAGCACGAGCAGCAGCGGCGGCTCTACTTCGTCGAGATGGCGAGCCAACTTGGAAACTGCGCCCCCTTGCTCCGCGCGAGCTAGATAGGAGAGCAGCCTCCCGACAGGCTGCGCCATTGCCTCTCCCAGAGCCTCGATCCCTTTGCTCAGTGAACCGTGATACGTCAGCGACCAGTAATATACTGATCTCTTTCCTTCCTGGCAGGAGGCAAAATGCGATGCCAGGGCAGTCTTTCCCATGCCCCTCCCGCCACAGATCACGAGCATGGGGGGTCCATCTGTCAGCCACCTCCTCAGCTTGTTCAGCTCCATGCCTCGACCTGTGAAGTGCGGTGCAGCCGGAAAACTCACCTTCGGTGGACTGGGAGCCTCCATCCTTCTCAGGTCGCTGGCAATCTCAAACCCCGCAGGCGTGAGAAAATAGCAGGTCTTCTTGCGCTCCGCCCCTTCGACCCTTGCCTTTCGCGCCTCCACGAGTCCCTTGGAGATCAGAGTGTTGATCGCCCTCGGAACGTGGTTGCGCGCCATGCCCACAGACCTGGCTATGCCGTCCTGCGTGACCAGGGAGGGCTGGAGATAGCTTTCCGATAGGTGCGACAGCGGAGCTAGGTGAGAGACGATCTTCTCCTGCGTGGGGCTGAGCCCATTGGACTGGCGCACATCAGTTATTTGGTTTCCTTGAATAAAAATCCTTCTATCTGTTGCACCACACATAATATATATAAGATCATGTGCACATGGTGCGATAGCGCACAGGATTTAAATATAAGTGGATACATAGTCCCCCAAAGAGGTGGCGATGGCGCGTGGAAAAAGGACTATGGAGGGTGGCGTGATGGGCAGCACAGCAGGGAAGTACGCGGCGCTCTCAGTGGGCTTGCTGGTGATGCTGAGCGCCGTGGTCATAGGGGGACAGCAGATCGGAGAGGAGGCGCAGGTATCTCCCGCGCCTGCAGCAAACTATGTCCCCCACGCGCCGATAAGGATCAATTCGAACGCGGAGTTCGCGAGCAAGGCGGCGAGCGAGGGGTGGAGCGGTGATGGAACCACCAACAATCCATACATAATCGAGAACTACGAGATTAGCGCAGTTGCTAGCGATGGAATTTACATTTGGAACACGAACGTATATTTCATCATCAGAAATTCGCTCATCAAGGACGGGAGCGATTTATACACGGGCATTTTATTGAGGAATGCAAGCCATGGAACAATAGATAATTGTACCTCATTCAACAATGATATAGGTATATTCTTATATACACACTGTGATTATTGTACGCTCACGAACAACAATGCTTCGAATAACCACATGAATGGCATCTATCTGTGGGACTGTAACAATAGCATCATTACAAATAACATCG
>JBFMEL010000027.1:0-20371 GCA_040753455.1 Thermoplasmatota archaeon
GCAGGTGTGCTAGTAGGAGGGTTGATAGGCTGCCTGATAGGACTATTCTGGAAGGTGGATAGAGACCCGAAAACGGCAGGGGGTGGCGTCCCTATCAGCGACTGGCTGGTCATCGGCGTGGTTATCGGCGTGGTCATCATTGGCGTGGTCATCGGCAGCATGTTCATCGGCGCGGGCGTTGGATGGTTAGTTGGAGGGAGGGGCGGGTCCGCGGCCGGGTCCGTCGGAGGGGGCGTGGGAGCGTTGGTCGGACTGTGCGTCGCTCCATGGGCAGCTCGGACGAAAGTGAAGGGAAAGGAGTTCGAGACTGAGATGTTGGCGAAATGGGATGCGCTTGAAAAGATGCGGGATTCCCTCCTGGACGAGATTCGGGCACTGCGCAGCACCGCCGAGTATGGCTCAAGATATGGGCTGGATCTCAGTAACGAGTCAAATGCGATTGCACGTTTGGGAAAAGTCCTAGATCGAGATGCAAGAAACGCAACCGTCAGCGCAGGGAAGAAAAATCCCCCCAAAGACTTCTCGGAATTGAAAACGATTAATGCCCATCTGGATGGCATAGAGAAAGATCTCAACCAGCTAGAGCAGGAAGTGAAACAAAAGGTCGCTACCGGCGAGAAGGTATATCATTGGCTCGTCGAGCTCGATGCGATTCGCGACGGACAAACGATCAGCCAGGAGCAGTTCAAGATTGCAAACGAAGTCTATACTCGCTGGGACGCGCTAAGGACCGACCGCTCGATCGACGAGAGGATGGTATCTGTGGAGGCGGACCGGAATGAGCTCGAACGCATTCGCGGCATACACACACACTGGGCTGACTGCGACCCATCCCTGCGCGCGCAAGTGGACGATGAGGTGAGCAGGCTGGTGACGAACATCCGCGCCAAGACCGAGGAACTCAACCAGCTCGAGGCGTCGCGGGAGAATCAGAACAGATACGTCACGGAGATCGATGACCAAGTGCGCTTCTGGTTGTTGAGCGGTGTTGCTGGTGGAGCACCACTCTCAGGCGAGGGCGCGATACCCTGGGTTCTACCCCAAAGCCGAGAACGCCATCTATCTGTGGTTTGTCGAGTTGGGCGAACTCAAAGGAGAGCCATACATCCCTACCGAGGTGCTCGACGGTTTAGCTAAACTGCGTTCTAAACACAAAGAACTGAGCGATGACCGTGCGCTCGACAAGCGAATCGAGGATGTTGGTGCGGACGTTGCAGAGATGAAAAGGGTTGCGAAGCAATACAGACAGATGGCCGAGCGCGGGACAGATGCGGGACGGCAGGCAAAGGTGCTGCTCGACAAGCTGGAATCAACAATCCGCTCGAAGGAGGACGAGATAAAGGAGTTGGAATCGTTGCGCGGGGAAAAGGAAAGGAGCGGCAAGATACTTCACGACCAGGCCAAGCTGTTCGTGCTGAGCACTTTAGCAGGGAGCGGCACTGTGATCAACCCTCAGGACGTCATAGAGAAGGCCGATGCCATGCGGAGGGAATTGCAGCAGAAGATGACGCGCATCGAGGTACCCATCGGCGAATTCATAGGATACGCAGTGATGGGCAAGGTATCCCGTGGGGGATTCGCAGAAATATACAAAGTGCGGAAGGATGGGAAGTACTACGCGCTGAAGGCCCCGAAGGACGCTGACCTGACCGGATCTTTAACTTTGCACCTGACGGAGAGCATGCTGAGGGATTTCGAGAAGGAGGCGAAGGTCTGGACCGAGGCGTGCCGCGTGTCGCCGAAAAGCGTGGTATCGCTCATCGCGTACGACTCCAGCCCGTTTCCGTGGTTTCTGATGGAGTACATGGATGGCGGATCGCTTAGGGAGCGGGTCAAAAATCTCTCTGCCGAGGATGCGTGCCGCCACACCTCCGATATTCTGGGCGTCTTGGGGACCCTGCATCAAGCCAACATAATCCATCGGGACATCAAACCAGAGAACGTACTCTTCAATTCAGAGGGCGCGATGAAACTGACGGACTTCGGCCTGGGACGGATCATAAACGAGAGCACCTCGACCAAAGACGGGTACAAAGGCACCATCCAATACTCCGCGCCCGAGCAGTTTGCCGCCGAGCAGTATGGTCCGGTGGGTCCTCACACGGACGTGTATCAGGCAGGCGCCCTGCTCTACGAGATGCTGACCGCACATCCACCCTTCAAAGGGGATACCGCGCAGGTGATCGCAGCAATTCTCAACACAGCGCCAGCACCGCCATCAAAACTGAACCCCAAGGTGCCGAGGCAACTTGACCCGGTCGTGCTGAAAGCGCTCGCCAAGAGAAAGGAAGAGAGATGGCAGAACTGCGATGAGTTCAAGAGGGAGATCGAGAATGTCCTGGCGAAGGAGGTGCCCGAGGCATGAGCGAGGATTACAACCAAAACCAGATGAACAACATACCTCTGCACCCACCACCTCCAGATATTTCTGGAACAGAAACAACACCCCAAACAGCATCCGCGTTTCGAGGAAAGAAAACATCATTGGGTACAATTGTTATAGGAATTTCCTTTGTACTGATATTTTCCTCATTAATTACATCCCTTTTTGGCTCAGAAAGTTCTTCATATTATGTATATTATGGTAATAATTATTATGATACATATATAACATATTCTTATGGATTTGGAGCGATCTGTGTTTTTATTATATCACTAATTGAATTAACGGGGATTTATTATTCGATAATTTGGTTAAAAAGGAGGCATTCTAGGATCGAATCATTTGGAGCAAAATATATTAAATACAGTATAATTATTTCCACTTTGTTTTCAATGATGTTAGGAATCATTTGGACATCATACTTTAGATTTTTTGTAACTAGTGGTTATACTCCTAGCTATTCATTTATCTATCTTGTTTCTTCATTATTAGGGTGGTTATTATCTTCTATATTTTCCCTGCCAACTTGTATAGCTATAGGACGTGGAAAAGATATGAAGAATGTTAAAAAGATAATAAAAAATAATAGAGGATCTACGAAATATATTAGTTTTGAAGATATTTCAATTAGTACCGGTATAAAACCTATTCGCGTAGAAAAGCATTTAAAAAGATTAATAAAAAGAAGAGAAATCTCTGGCAAATTGATAGATGACATTTTTTATTTCTCTCATCCTGATGTTTATGAATATCCACAACCGCAGTACAATCTTCCGCCATCACCGGGTTACGGTGCACCACCACCACCGCCCACCTATTCCCCACAACCGCAGCAGTATGTAGTATCCCCGCAATCCCGCGCTGGGATCGTCCATCAATACAGCGATATAGTTAAGCAGAAGGTTATGCGAAAAACAGACTTAATATATGAAAAAGCAAGAAGAGTGAGATTACGAGCAGACGACCTTCGAGATAGGGCAAAGATATATCGTTCAATGGGAAGTCCTCGAAATCTCAAGAATGCTGAGTTAATAGAATATAAGGCAAACGCTTTAGAAAGAAGGGCAACGGTCATAGATGAAAAAGCAAGAATGCTTGAAGCAAAATATGGTGTTGTAAGAGAGGAGCCAGAGACTAAAGCGACAAAACAAGCACCACCACCACTGCCCACCTATCCCCCACAACCGCATTATGTTGCATCACCGCCGTCTCAACCGCAGCAGTATGTAGTATCCCCGCAATCCCGCGATGGTATCGTCCACCATGTCTCATCTTTGACGCAGGCGCACGAGGAATCCTATAACTGGGGCGACTTCTTCTCATACAAGCTTGGCGAGCGCATCGGCAAGGGCGGCTTCGGGAAGGTGCATCTCGTGGAAAGGAACGGGCGCACGTATGCCATGAAAATACCGCTGGACGCAGATCTGGGTGGCAGGGAAACCTTGAACTTGGACCGCAGCACGCTGAAGAGTTATGTGAAGGAGGCGAAGATCTGGGCGCTGCTGACCGAGAAGATACCAGATGGTGTGGTGAACCTCTATGACGCAGGGATAGCGCCGTTCCCATGGTTCGTGATGGAATACATGCCCAACGGCTCGCTGCGCACTCGCATCGAAAGGTTGAAGAGGAGCGAGGCGATAGAGATCACAGTGAGCGTGCTCCATATCCTGGAGCAGGCGCACCATCGAGGGATAGCGCACTGCGACCTTAAGCCAGAGAATATATTCTTCACAGCAGATAACAAGCTGAAGATATCAGACTTCGGCTTGAGCAAGATCATGAGCAAGGTCTCGAAGAGTTCCGATTTCTCCTCGGGCACGCTAAGCTACGCCGCGCCGGAGCAGTTCGCATCCAAGAGGTTCGGCGAGAAGGACTGGCGCACGGATATCTGGCAGGTAGGCGTGTTGCTCCATGAGATGCTGACAGAGCGTGTGCCGTTCGAGGGCGATGACATCAGTGAGATCACATACGCCATAATAAACGAGAACCCACCGGAAACGAACCTTCCAAATGAGTTAAACTCTGTCATCCTGAGAGCCCTTGCAAAGAGAAAGGAGGACCGCTGGCAGAGCGCGACAGAGATGAGGATGGCACTACAAGAAGCTGAGAGGGGGATGTAGGACATGGCGCTCTCAGAGAGTCCCAATGCCATGAATATGCGTTGCTGCCAGACGCGGATGGTATTTCCAAATAGTGGTTTCCACTGCATTTGCTGGCAGAACGGTGTTCCAAAGAGGAAGAGATTGGTCGTATAGCGCAAACTACGGATCGAAACATCATCCAGGAGGGAGATCGAAAGATGCATGGAGCGTTTGGTGCACAAAAACGATTTTGTGCACTAAAAGTGCGGCACAAATTTTATAAATGTGCACAGCATTCATCGTTTTATGCTCGAGAGGCATAGGAGACTCCTGTTCAAACAAAACCCACAGTGGATGGGAAAGGCGCCGATGCCCTTCGAATTCAGGAGGGATCTCTTTGGGAGGGTCTATGACTACTTGCAGTACCCGCAGATTGTTGCCGTGGTGGGGCTCAGGAGAGTGGGGAAGACTGTCTTGCTCAGGCAGATCATCGCAGATCTCGCCGGCACTGTGGATGGGCGAAACATATGCTACATATCCTTCGACGATAGGGACTTCCAGAACTACGAGACAGCCGAGGAACTAATCAACTATTTCTTGGCGTTCTCTGACAGAGGCAGCGTTAGGTATCTGTTCTTGGATGAGATACAGAAGGTGCGGTCCTGGCCCGACCTTTTGAAGACATTTTATGACACTGAAGAAAACCTGAAGATGGTTGTTTCCGGCTCGTCGAGTTTGGAAATGAAGAAGTACAGGGAAACGCTCGCTGGAAGGATCGTTACCATCCACATGCCGATATTCAGTTTCAAGGAGTTTGTGCGGTACTTCGGGCTGAGGTGCACCATATCCTTGGGGGATCTGATGCGGGAATATGACCAACATTTCCTGCTGGAGAAGGAGAGATACGCCCTTCTGTTCGAGAATTACCTGCTCAAGGGTGCCTTTCCAGAACTGCTGACGATAGATGAGGAGGCTTTCATCAAACAGTACATAAAAGATGCAGTGATGGAAAAGATCGTCGCAGAGATCGCTAAAGGGCGGGAGGATGTGGTCTATGAGCTCCTCAAGGTCTTCGCCAGAAATACTGCTAGGTTGTTCGATGTCGTGAACCTTGCAAACGCGCTGAGCCTCAACAGGAACGCAGTGGCGAACTACGTCATCGCGCTCGAGCGCGCGTTCGTGATAAAGATAGCCCACAACTATGGTAAGAGCGCAATGAGGCAGGCGAGGACAGGCAAGAAGGCACACATCGTCCACAGCTGCGTCCCCATCGCCCTGTTCGACCTTCCCTTCAGCGTGACCCAGATCAATGGCGTGGACAGGGGATATCTGGTGGAATCCACGGTTGCCAACAGCCTGGAAAGCACAGCGTTCTGGATGTCCCCCCAGAAAGATGAGGTGGATATCGTGCTCCAAGACAATGCCCTGCTCCCTGTCGAGGTCAAATATCAAGAGCATATCACGAAGGCGGATCTGAAGGGGATCCTGAAGTTCATGGACAGGTTCGATGTGAAGGAGGGGGTGGTGGTCACGAAAGACATTCTCGCGGAGGAGAAGATCGGTTCCAAGCGCATCATCTACATCCCGGCGTGGCTCTTCCTCCTCATCGGGGATTGAAGAGTGCAGCGCCAGAGGCATCTCTGCCCCATACAACCCCTCAGCAACCTTTATCTGCCCCTCTGTGATTATATGGAAGCGCATGTCTGCCGATGATGCAAGGACGGCGCGGAAGTGCACCCCCCTGGCGTTAGCCGCGCTCCTCATTCTGACCGTCCTCCTGGGCGCGCTGCAATTCGGGAGCCAGCCAGCCAAAGGCGCAAGCATTATATGGAGCATTGAGACAGTGGACAGCGCTGGAGATGTGGGGGAGTGCACCTCGCTTGCGCTCGACAGCACCAGGAACGCGCACATCAGCTATTATGATGGAGGTAATGATGACCTGAAGTACGCCCGCTGGACAGGTAACGCATGGGCGATCGAAACAGTGGACAGCGCTGGGGATGTGGGGTTGTGTACCTCGATTGCGCTCGACAGCAGTGGGATCGCCCACATCAGCTATCATGGCAATGGGGACCTGAAGTACGCCCGCTGGACAGGGAGTGCGTGGGCGATAGAGACAGTGGACAGCGCTGGGGATGTGGGGTATGATACCTCGCTCGCGCTCGACAGCAGCGGGAACGCGCATATCAGCTATTTTGATTGGAGCAATGAGGACCTGAAGTACGCGCGCTGGACAGGAAGCGCATGGGCAATAGAGACAGTGGACAGCGCTGGAGGCTCGTGGACCTCGCTCGCACTCGACAGCAGCGAGAAGGCGCACATCAGCTACTGTCGCTACTATCCTCCTGAGCCCAACAGCACACCTGAGTCGGAGCTGAAGTACGCACGATGGACAGGGAGCGCATGGGCGATCGAGACTGTGGACAGCGCTGGTCATGCGGGAGAATTTACTTCGCTCGCCCTCGATAGCAGCGGGAATGCGCACATAAGCTATTACGATAGTAGCAATGGTGACCTGAAGTACGCACGATGGACAGGGAACGAATGGGCGATCGAGACAGTGGACAGCATTGGTCATGCGGGAGAATTTACCTCGCTCGCCCTTGATAGCAGCGGGAATGCGCACATCAGCTATTGTGGCAATGGGGACCTGAAGTACGCGCGCTGGACAGGGAGCGGGTGGGCGATAGAGACTGTGGATATCGCTGGAGATGTGGGGTTGTGTACCTCGATTGCGCTTGACAGCAGCTGGAACGCGCACATAAGTTATTATGATGATAGCAATGGGGACCTGAAGTACGCGCGATTTATCGATTGGGACTCCGACAGCGACGGGGTTGGGGACAATTCGGATGCTTTCCCGAACGATCCGAACAGATGGAAGGAGGAGGGAGGGGGTGGCATAGGTGAGCTGTTCTATGGGCTCGTGGGCGCAGCAGTCATTGCTATCGTTCTCGTTTCTATTCTAATCGCGCTGGGGGTCACCAAGTCCAGGCGGGAGGAGCGCAGGGTGCCAGAGCTGTTCAAATACTCCATAATCGAGGAAGTGACTACAACCTATTTCTCCAGGATATACAAGGTAAAGCGCGATGGGAAGATATATGCGCTGAAGGTCCCGCCGACCGTTGACCTCGAGCGCCTGCAGAGCTCTGGGAGTGCTCCTACTGTGAGGCTCACGCGGGAAGACATTGAAAACTTCAAGAACGAAACAGAGATCTGGAGGCAGTTCTCTGGGTCCCAGAACGTTGTGCAGCTTATTGACGCTGGGACTGCGCCCGTTCCCTGGATTGTGATGGAGTATATGCCTGGCGGCTCCCTGGACGACAAGATCGAGAGGGGAGTGCGCGATGTCGGGGAGGCTGTGAGGATCGCCATCCGGTTGCTTGACATACTTGCCGAGGTGCACACCAAGGCGCTGCACAAGGACCTCAAGCCTGCGAACTTCCTTTATGGGCAGGATGGCACGCTGAAGATATCGGACTTCGGGCTTGCAAGGCTTCTCACTGGAGAGCAGAGGCAATCCACAGAGTTCAGGGGCACGATGGAGTATGCCTCGCCGGAGCACTTCGACCTCACGCTCGGGAAGGACAGGCGCACGGACATCTGGGCGGTGGGGGTGATACTCTACCAGATGCTGACTGGTTCCCTGCCGTTCTCTGGGGACAGGGAGGACATCGTCAAGCGCATTTTGCGTGAAGAGCCCAGACCGCCCTCTGAGCTGAACCCGAACGTTCCAAAAACATTGGATGCGATCATACTGCGCGCGCTCGCAAAGAGGAAGGAGGACCGCTGGCAGAGCGCCGCTGAGTTCAGGAAGGCACTGGAGAACGTAAGGTGAGCCATAAATATGAAGGCGAACATCGAAGAACCTGGGTAACAAACAAGGTCAGTGATGCGGAAATCTATCAGCCTATGTCCCCGCGCAACCGCTTCTCGACATATTCCATCATGGGCGCCATGGTCGGAGCCCTGGCCACAAGGTTCTTCATGTCCCTCTCCCACTCTTTCTCCGTCAGTCCGTAGCCCTTCAGGATGTCCGTGATCCTTCTCGGGTCCATGCCCAGCTCATCAAATTTGCTGTCAAGGAGGTCCTGCCGGACTGTGACGCCTCTCTTCAGCAGGAACCATGTGTCGTAGATGTCCCTGGCCTTCCTCCTTTGCACCAGCGCGCGCAGTTTCTCCGCCAGGAGCTCCTCCGGCGCCATCGACAGCACGCTGTAGGTCCCCGCGTCCGGGAAAGGGCTGACGATGGTGCGCCATTCCGGCGCCAGTCTGGGCTTTTGTTCGGCAATCTCTATCCGCATGGAGCCCTCGGATATCCTCGAACCCGTGTAAAGCGGACCCTGGTAGCGTATGGTGGCGAGGTAGACGCTCTTCCTCTTTTTGAGGCACGCAAGACTGGATTCTATTCCCGCGATCTTGAGACCGCGCACCCCGTCCCCCAGCATCTTCTCGGGCTTGCCAGTTAGAAGGTTGAAGTCCAGGTCCTCCGAGTACCTGTCCAGGCCGAAGACCTTTCTCAGGCACGTCCCGCCCTTGAAGGCGACGCCGTTTTGCCTGGCGTAGATGCCCTTCAGCACCAGCGATTGGATGTAGTCCAGTTCCAGAACATGGAGCGGTACGTTCTCGGTGTGGAACTCTCTGAGCTGTCTCCTCGTCAGCATATCGTTCACCCCCTATCGACCGTCAGCATCCATCTTTTTATTTTCTCACCCTTCCCGCCCACGGACTGGTCCAATGGAACATAGCTCCGGGATATTCTATTCCGCAGCCGGGAAAGGTCGATGTCCTTCCCGGTCTCTTCGATAAGAAAGCCCAGCCTGGAGATCAAGGACCTGTTGCCGATCCTCAGCGCGTACTCTATCAGCCTTGCCCCGTTCAGCTCGGCACTCCCCAGAGCATCGCGTATCTCCCCGATGCCGCCGGCCAGTTCCGGGAAGAGCAGGCAGTCTAGGAACAATTTCTCCGGCTCGGCTATGACATAGCAACCCTCCGACCTGTAGCCGAAGAAATGCCTTGTTTTGACGAACTGCACGCGCTGGCCCTGGATTTCTAACGGGGGACGTGAGATCGCCACCATCACATGCGCCGTCCTGGTGACCTGCGCCGTGTAGCCATATAAATAAAGCCCTGACCAGAGTGACAGGTAGGACGGTCGCGTCACATTGCATGCCAATTCGTAGAGATCCATCTCCCGAAAGCGGGAAGCCGGCACGTACTTGCTCCTCTCTATCCGCAGGAGAAGACCCTTGTCCTCCATCCTGCTCAGGATGCGGTGGGCGCTCTCCCTAGACACGTGCAGTATCCCGGAGACCTCCAGCGGGCTGCATACGATGATCCCTCTGCCCTCCAGCTCGTCCAGCAGACGCAACTCCCTCGCCGACGCCCCCGAATATTGCATGTGTTTGACCTCTCAATTAATGAGAGGATAAGCGAACAAGTTATTAAAGCTATGCATCGCGGGTTCGGGGCGACAGGGTTGCACCCTCAAGGCCTGGGGATTCCACCGCGTCCCTTCAAACCCTCATCAACCACACACACCGCAGCACCTGCGGCGCGCAGCAACCTTTATCTGCCCTCGTCCCTTGGAGGGAAGCGCATGTCTCCTTGTAATGCAGGCACCGCGCGGTTGGCGCTGTCCGCGCTCCTCGTCCTGAGCATCCTCATAGGCGCCCTGCAGTTCGCAACCCAGCCCGCCAAAGGCGCGGGCACTATGTGGAGCATAGAGACAGTGAATTGTGGGGCGCGCTTATATGACCAATAGAATCAAATCCAACATCCTGATGAAAGAGATAATAGCGCGCATCGTGGAGGAGGCAGATCCAGATAAGATCATCCTATTCGGTTCAAGGGCGAAGGGTGGGGATGGTAAACGGAGCGATTATGATCTCTGCGTGCTGAAGAGGGGGATCAAGCGTCGAAGAAAACTCGCGCAAAGGCTTTACCGCAAGCTTTTTGGCGTAGGCGCATCAGTCGACATCATCGTCGAAACACCAAAGAGATTCGATGAGATGAAGGACAAGTGGTTCTTGGTATACAGCGAGGTTGCAAAACACGGAGAGGTTGTATATGAAAAATGAAGAATTTGTCTTGGAATGGCTGAGGCGGGCAAGAAGCAATTTGGAGCGAGCCAAGGCAGGGAAGATTTCTGAAGGAGTGCTCTACGAGGATCTCTGCTTTGATTGCCAGCAGGCAGCAGAAAAAGCCATAAAAGCGCTACTCATCAGCACAGGCAAGGAGTTTCCATGGGAGCACTCTATCCCGAGACTTCTGGAACTGGTTGAAGACGCGGGTATTGAGATCCCTGTGGGGGTTAAGGGTGCCATAGACCTGACTGATTATGCAGTAAAGACCAGATACCCTGGAGGAAGAGAACCAGTTACAGAGGAAGAATACAACAAAGCCCTAAAAGTGGCAGAGAAGGTGTATGAATGGGTAACAGAGACTATTAGGAAACGAAAGGATAAGTGCCACAAACTGCGATGAGGGGATGATTGTGAACAAAAGAGAAGTTGTACACCCCAGCATATTGCCGATAGCGCTCCTCATCCTGAGCATCCTCATAGGCGCACTGCAGTTCACAACCCAGCCCACCAAAGGCGCGGGGATTATATGGAGTATAGAGACCGTGGACAGCGCTGGAGATGTGGGGTTAGATACCTCGCTTGCGCTCGACAGCGGCGGGAACGCGCACATAAGTTATTATGGTGGTGGCCTGAAGTACGCGCACTGGACAGGAAGCGCATGGGCGATAGAGACAGTGGACAGCGCTGGAGGGAGTTATACCTCGCTCGCGCTCGACAGCGGCGGAAACGCGCACATAAGCTATTGTGATTGGGGCAATAATGACCTGAAGTACGCGCGCTGGGCAGGAGGCACATGGAGCATCGAGACAGTGGACAGCGCAGGTTCTGTGGGGTATTATACCTCGCTCGCGCTCGACAGCGGCGGGAAGGCGCACATCAGCTATTATGATGATAGCAATGATGACTTGAAGTACGCGCGATTTATCGATTGGGACACTGACGGCGACGATGTGGGGGACAATTCTGATTTCCTACCGCATTTTAACAACAATCTCTTTTATGGAATTGTTGTCGCAGCAGTCATTGCCGTCGTTATCTTATCCGTTCTGATCGCGCTGAAGGTCACCAAGTCCAGGCGCGAGGAGCGCAGGGAGCGCCGGGAGGCAGAGGAAGCTGTCGCAGAGCTGGAGCGCAGGATCGAGGGGTTGAGGCGCGACGGTATCTTCGTGCCGCCTGATATGGAGGAGGCTCTGGCGCGGTTGAAGGGGATGTTAGGGGAGGGGGATGCGCATGGTTAGTCATGGCAGTGGATTGAGTCCACAGCTCTGGCGCGAGGTGGAGGCGGTGAAGGACACAGGGTTCGAGGACCTCCTGCGCTGGGAGCGCGCGAAGCGCGAGGAGTATTGGGATGTGATCGATGGGAAGTATGCGGAGATGCTGGAGGAGATCAGGAGGCTGGGATGGACCCCGCAGTCGAACCTTGCCCGGCATTACAGGAGCATCCCTCTCATGCAGTTAATGCGCCTCTCAGCCACCTTCTATCACAACAGGGAGGCTGTCCCCTCTAGAAGAATGCCTCACAAACCGCGCGCCTACGAGCTGCTGCGCGCCATCGAGATGGCTTTGAAGTATAAACAGTGCAGCGATGATGCGATCAAGCGGATGATAGACGCGGACAAGGACGGGATAGTCGGGTTCATAGAGAGATACATATTCAAGTTCCAGGAGATGAAGAACGAGCTGGATGCCCTGGTCACCCAGGACGAGAAGCCTTTCCTGGACAACCAGCTGGGGCATGCCATGCAGACGTTCGACAAGATGCTCCTCGAATACATCAAGAGCGAGCATGCCTACAGGGTGTTCGGAGAGCTGAAGGAGGTCTATGGACGAAGGGCGGAGGCGGAGCGCGAGCGTCTGGAGATAGAGGGCAGGGCTGCGGAGCTCCTGAAAGACCAGCAGCTCGATGCGCTGAGGAACGAGGTGCAAGCCCTCCGCGAGGAGAAGGAAAAGGTGCTCGAGCTTGTCGCAAAAGGTGAGAGGCGCGCTGAGGAGGTGATGAAGGATTACGCAGAGCGCGAAGCGAAGCTCTTCGAGCAATGGCAGGGGACCCTCGATGCCCTCCACGGGTTCGGGGAGCAGTACGACGCGATGCAGCGGAGGCTGTGCGAGGACATGGAGCGGTTCAGCGCAGAGAAGAAGGTGGTGCTGGAGGAGGAGGCTGCCCGCATTCTTTCGAGCAAGAACGCGCTAGAAACACAGAACGAGGCTCTGAGGACAGAGCTGTGGCATCTGCGCATGGACAGGGCTGAGGCACAGGCAAGGCTCGAGGAGACCAAACGAACCCTTGAGGAGCGGAACGCGCAGGTGCAGAGTTTGGAAGGCGAGATAGAGCGCGAGCGCGGAATCATAACGAGCTTAGAGGAGAGGATGGAGGATCTCGGTGCACTGGCAGAGCGGCTCGAGGCTGAGAAGAGCACCACGGAGGCGGACCGGGGTCGCATCGAGAGCGAGCTGGCGCGTGCCAGAGATACGATCGAGACCACGCGAAGGGAGCTCGGGAGTAAAGAGGCGCTCCTCATGGAGAGGGAGCAGCTGCTGCACGAGCTTCGGGAGGGGCTTGAGAAAGGGACAGCAGTCACAGCGAGCGAGGCGAGAGCGATCGAGAGCCACATCATCTCCAGGTTCATAGACAACCTGCACCAGCACAAAGAACTGGAGATCCATGCCCCGAACAAGAAGAGGTACAGGATCGCCTCCTCCATAAAGGACGATGATGCATGGTTCGAGAGCGATGAGACAGCCTCTCTCTGCAGAAAGCAGCAGATCCCATTGGAGTGGGCAAAGACGCTCCCAAACAACAGGCGAATCGCGCTGGGGCTCAGAGGCATCCTCGGCGGCACGGGTGTGAGGCTGGAGACCCATCTGCACGCGCACATCCTGACCCTTGCGGAGAAGGGCTGCGACGATCAGAAGATGACGCTCAAAGAGACCAACTGGATAGTGGATCACGCTGTAAAGGGCGCGAGGGACAGAGGATACCTCTGCATCCTGTGCATCGCCTCGCCGACCGGGTTCACGGAGGACGCGATATCAAGGTACGGGCGGTACAAGGACGCGAACCTCTTCGTGACCCTGTACGATGCTCAGGCGCAGCAGCATTATTATAATGCAGAGGACTCAAACGCCAAGCAGGTCATGCGGTTGTTCAACTTCCTGGAGGCGCGGGACGAGAGGATAGTGAGATTGGCGGAGGAGATCAGGACGCTCTTGCTCTTCGCATGCGAAGGGATGGTCTCGGAGGGCTACTGCAGATACGAGACTCAGAAGGAGGGGGGAGACGTGCGAAAAGCGTTCGAACTGCTCGAAAAGGAAGGGGCAGCAGAGATCATCAAGAAGATGGATGGAGTGGATGGCTGGGTGCTGAGAAGGATCGGGGGTGTGTAGCTTGGACGTGTCAAAGTATCTGCCTGCTGTGGAACTGCCCACAGATATCGTATCCTTCCTGATGGTTCATCCGCTTGCGTACATAAAAATCGCCTGGAAGGTGTACGACATCTTCCTCAGGAAGAAGTTGAAGAGGAAGTTCTCGGAACTCGAGGTGGAGCACATAGACAAGGAGCTGGTGAGACTGCGGGAGGAGCGGGCAAGACTGGGGTTCGAATACAGAGAGCGCAGGAAGCTGACAGCCGATGCGGGAGCGACTGCAGCGCTGGACGCGGCAACCACTGCGGACGCACTCGGTGACACGATGAGAAAGCTCATAGATGCAGAGTACGAGATCAGGTATCTCTGCCTCCTGCGCCGGTTCTTCGTGAGGATGGGGAAGTACGACAGGGAGCGGTGGATATCGCACATAAAAAAGCTGGACGCGCTGGAAGTGAACGAGGAGATGGTGAGCAGGATGATCAAGGCGCAGCCTGGGCTCATCAGAAAAGGCGAGATGGCGGAGATGGTGAAGGCATGGGCTGACCTGCAGGTGAGCGAGATCCAAAAGAAACACCAGATCATAGACATGCTGTGCCAGGTGGAAGGGACCGCGCTTAGCTCATACACACTGGAGGAGATAGAGCGGGATGTAGGGAAGGTGCTGGAAGGTTAATATGGTGCAGAGCCATTTGATCGCCATGAGGCTCCGCGATCTCGAGATCGCCCTGGAGCGCTGTCCTCCTCATCCAGAGCCGAAGGCTGCGCTGGAGCAGTACCGCACCCCAGCCAGGCTGGCTGCGCAGGTGCTATACGATGCTCTGGCGCACGGGGACATAGAGGGCAAGAGAGTGGCAGACATGGGCTGCGGTACAGGGGCGCTCGCAATCGGCGCGGCTCTTTTGGGTGCGAGCTATGTGGTGGGCGTGGACATAGACGAGGAGGCGCTGTACATCGCGGAGCGGTGCGCAGAGCGCCTGGACGTGGACGTGGAGTTCGTGCGCAGCGACGTGCGCAACTTCTCAGGCGCTTTCGACACTGTGATCATGAACCCTCCGTTCGGGTATCAGGCGCAAGGCGCGGACCGCCCTTTTCTCTCCAAGGCGCTGGAGATAGCCTCCGCCATATACACGGTGCACGCTGCGGCCAGCGAGGGGTTCGTGGACAGCTTCATAGAAGAGCATGGTGGGAGGGTGCTTGAGAAGAAAAGCTATAAATTCGAGATCCCATATACCTTTTCATTCCACAAGATGGAGCGAAGGCCCACAGAGGTGATGGTCTATCATGTCAGGAGGGATATGAGCGATGTCCGAAGACAGGATTGTGTTACCCGGTGACGAAGTAGGAGCTGCCGAGGAGTATGTCTGCGGTGAGGGAACCTACGAGCTCGATGGGAAGATATACGCGGCTGTGCCCGGCGTCCTCAGGCTGGACAGGAAGGAGAAGGTGGCGGAGGTTCGGTCCTTCAACCCACCGACACAGATCAGGGCAGGAGATATTGTGATCGGGGTGGTGACGCACCTGAGGAGCTCTATGGCAGAGCTCGAGATATTGGAGATCGAGGGAAAGGCGCGCACGATCTCTGGAAACACAGAGGCTTCGCTGCATGTCTCCAAGGTCTCCAACAGGTACGTGGAGGAGATGGGCGATGCCTACCGCCTGGGCGACTACGTGAGGGCAAAGGTGATCCAGGCGGAGCCCTCGATCCAGGTCACCACAGACGCGCCTGACCTCGGCACCATCAAAGGCAGGTGCATCGTGTGCAGGTCACCGCTCAGCAAGCGAGGGCATGAGCTCTACTGCGAGAACTGCGAACGCACAGAGCGGCGGAAGATCGCCAGCTGCTACAGCACCCCATGACCAAGAGAGAGATGCGGCGGCAGGTGCTTCAGAGGCTCGTGCAGTGCGGGATCCTCATCGAGCCCGAGGCGCTGGAGCACGTGCTTCGGCAGCCTGAGCCCCTATCATACGTGGAACAGGTGCTGGGCAGGCTGGGGCAGATGCCCCTCCACCTCACCATGAGCCATATGACATCCCCTAACAGCGCGGAAGAGGCGCATGGAGGGCACGCTGCCGAGAGGAGCGCGGGCGCACGTGCTGCCCAGACAGTGATCCCTCCCTCCGAAGATCAAGATGGATCCCGATCGAACTACAATCTATTTGGAGGTGGCGCGTCCAAGCACCATCGCCCCCGGGGGTCTGGATACAGGGATGGCGACGCTCGCGAATGCGAGCCGATGATCGATATCCTGTGCAGTGCCGCAGAGGGCGTGCGGTGCAGCGGCGATGTCACGGACTTCAAGAGATATTTCAACAGCAGATTCGAGCTCCTGTCCAAGGTGCTGAGGGAGAAGCCAGAACTAGCCAGCACCATGGATATAGAGGTGGCGAGGCGGTACGAGCGTGAGGTGGCAGTGGTGGGGGTGGTGAGCGAGGTGCGCATCGCCAGGGACAGGGGCAGGTACACGATCCTTCGGCTCGAAGACACCACTGGTGAGATCACTGTGCTTATCGCAGATCCAAAGGACTATGTGCTCACGGACGAGGTGATAGGGGTCACAGGCACTGTGAAGCGCGGGCGCACTGGTGAGCATACCCTCTTCGCAGAGCGGATCGTGCATCCGGGGGTGCAGATGCGCCAACCGCGTCTGTCCTCCAGACCCCTCTCCGTAGCACTCATCTCGGACATCCACGTGGGCAGTCGGTACTTCATGCCCGAGGCATGGGGGAAGTTCATGCGCTGGTTGAAGAGCGACGACCCTCTCGCCAAACGCCTGAAGTATCTGCTCATCGCTGGGGATCTGGTGGATGGGATAGGGATATTTCCATCCCAGGAGGAGGAGCTGGAGATGCACGACATTCACCACCAGTATCAGGCACTGGCTGCGCTCCTCGATGAGATACCAGAGCATGTGGAGGTACTTCTCATCCCTGGCAATCATGATGCGGTCAGGCTGAGCGAGCCGCAGCCCCCACTTGCGCGTGAGCTCAGGGGGGTGATCGGGGAGCGCTTCCATTTTCTGGGCAATCCTTCACTCATCGCGCTCGATGGCGTGCGGGTCCTGGGATACCATGGCAAGGGGATAGACGATTTCGTGGGCAGGGTGGGCACGCTGGGATATACGCAACCCGCCGAGATCATGGCAGAGATGCTCAAGCGCAGACACCTCTGCCCTGTGTATGGTGGAAAGACTCAGATCATGCCAACGGGAACAGACCATCTTGCGATCTCCCAGGTACCGGAGATCTTTGTCACTGGGCACATCCACACGAGCGCTGTTGGGCATTATCGAGGGGTGATGACGATCAGTGCATCTGCCTGGCAGTCCCAGACGCCATACCAAGTGACCAGGAACATACGCCCGGACCCTGGAAAGGTGGTCGTGGTGGACCTCGATACCCTCGCGCACGAGGTCAGGGTCTTCGCCTGAGCCTTCCATCGGGTGCTATCTCGCCCGCCATCACCCTGCTGGCTGAGATCACCTCCCCATCCTCCCCGCGCATCATCTCCACCACATGCACAGCCAATGGCGGCAGGCGGTTCCTGCCCCTGATCTCATTAATCCTCAGAGCACGGGGCGCAGAGCGCTCCGAGACCACGATCGCGTCCAGGGGCTCGCATGCAGCAGGGCCTATCTCGTCCTCGATCACCACGATGCGGTACCGCTTTCCGCCTGCGATTTTTTGAAGGTGAGCATCGAGCACCTTCATCCGCTGGTGGAGAGGGGGAACATCATAGCCCTTCTTGGCGGCCATGGCGTCAGAGGTGATCCCCACGAGCACCTCGTCCCCTATTCGAAAGGCTTCCTTCAGCAGCCGGAGGTGTCCCGCGTGCACCACGCTGAATGTGCCTGCCACTGCAACGCGCATCCATCACCCCAGGAACAGCGTGAGCGCTATTATCGCCCCTGCAACGATGAGTAGTATGAGATACTGATTGAGCTTCTTGCGCTGGTCTTTGTAGTACGAATCTTCGCACTCCTTGCCGCAGAACCTTGCCTCTACCTGCACAGCCCTGCCGCACCACTTGCAGTGTTTGTGCTGCATCAGCTTCTCTGCCATCGAGCGCCTGATGCGCGGGCGGGATAAGAGGGTTGTGGCGCAGACCGTCCACATGCACAGGATACGATGTGCCCTCCTTCACCATGTACCCGCAAGGTGAGGGGCTGTGGGACAGAGAGATGGAGGATGATGTATATATTCCTCGAGCGATGGCAGGGTTTGGCTCACCACGGATCTTTAAGCCGAAAAATTAATATATACATATTATATAACCCCTTCGATGGCCCGCTTCAAAAGGAAGCTCATACAGCTCGGAAACAAGTCGCTCGTCGTCACAATACCTTGGGAGCTCGTCGAAGCCCTCGACCTGAAGAAAGGCGAGAGGGTCTATGTCTCCCTCAATGACAGCAAGCGCATCGTGATCGTTGAGAAGAGCGACTCAGAGGACTAGGATTCTCACAGACAGATGGGGGAGCCATGTACAAGATCGCGACAGATGAGATGGCGATAGTCGCGCTCCGAAACGTCTTCGCCAAGCAGAAGTCTGTCTCCTCGCAGCGTCGGCTTAAGTGCTTGGTGGACAAGGAGCTGGCGAGCAGCGGCGACCCTTACAAGGTGGGGGAGCGCAGGCTGAGGCTGCTGGTATTAGCGCACGACATGGCGAGGATCGAGATGGACTACAGGGAAGTGGAGAGCAAGAGGGCGATCTCCCTGTGCCCGGTGTGCCGCCAGCGTCTCTCCATCGCGAAGAACATGACTGTATTCGGCGGCACGGTCACCCTCGGTTACAGGTGCAAGAAATGCGGTTACAGCACAGGCGCCAAGCGCAAGGTCCCGGTCAGGTACACGTTCTTCCGGAGGGGTTGAGTGCAGGTCGCGCATGAGGGCGCACATCTCCTCCTGCGGCTGGAATCCGGCGAAGACCTCTTTGCGTCGCTCAAGCTCGCTGTGGAGCGGGAGAGCCCCAGAGGAGCACTTGTGCTCTCCGGGATCGGCATGCTGCGCAACTTCGAGCTTGGGTATTTCGATGGCAAGGAGTACCGCACCAAGGTCTACGAGGAGGCGCATGAGCTCATCGCTTTACACGGCAGCATCACTACCATGG
This sequence comes from Thermoplasmatota archaeon, assembly GCA_040753455.1. Lineage (GTDB taxonomy): Archaea > Thermoplasmatota > Thermoplasmata > SG8-5 > JACRNV01 > JBFMEL01. The sequence continues at coordinate 19,021 of JBFMEL010000027.1, forward strand.
GGGAGACGATAATCCACCTGCACGCTGCATTGGCCTCACCACGCCATGAGCTCGTCGGCGGGCACCTGCAGAAGGGTGAAGCATGGGTGGTGAACGAGATCGTGCTACTGAGGGTGGAACACGCTGAGATGAGCAGAGAGCGGGACGCCACAGGGCTCAGGCTCCTCTCCCTGCGCGCATAGAAACGATCATGTGGGTTGCAAGGGCTGCCAGCGCCATGCACAGCGCGGCGTACATCGTTGCCACATCACCAAACGCAGAGGCGATGGCGCCGCCAGCGATCGAGCCTAGGATCGCGGAGATGCTCGTCACCGAGCCCAGCACCCCTGTGCCGGTCGCGCGCTCCGCATCGTCCCTCATGATGCACTTCAGCGCCCCCACGTACATGCAGGACCAGGAGATGGCAAGGATTATTTGTATCGGGGGGATCATCCACAGCTCCGTCGCCTGGGAGAAGAGGAGAAAGGTGACTGCAGAGAGCAACATCCCGGCGCGCAGCAGGTTTTGTCCATCGAACCTGTCAATCACCTGCATCACCGAGAACTGGGTGATCGAGTTCACGGCATATATCCCGCCGATCCACAGCGGGGTAGCACCTAGATCTGTGAGGAACAGGGGATATATCACCCAGACCATGTTCGCCCCTGTGTGCCGAATCAGCATTGCTCCGTAGGCGTGCGCATTCCTGAGGATCACTGCCTTGGGGAAGAGGGGAAGATGCACCCTCCCCTCCTTTGGGAATGGAAGGGCGAGGGATATGAGGAAGGCGGACAGGTAAAACCCGGCGCTGACAAGGAACGGGAGGAAGAGGGACCAGAGCCCCGCGGCGCCTGCGAGGAGCGTGCCCGCCCCCCAGCCCAGGGAACCGTAGGAGACGAACTTCCCGATCTTGTTGTTCTGTTCATAGGCGTATGCCAGGAGCGCGGCAGGAAAGATGCCGGCAGACGCGCCCATGGCGATCCTCATAGCCAAGAAGGTCAATGGCTCGGCTGCGAAGTAATGCAGTGCGCTCACCACAGCGCAGGTGAGCAGTCCTGCCCGCAGCACGACGCGCCTCCCGTACTCGTCCGCCAGCCTTCCGAATAAATAGGAGGAGACGAAGACAGATGCAGCGTATGCGGAAACTACCAGCCCTATCGCTGCAGCGTCGAACCCCATCTCGCTCAGGAGTATGGGCACGAGGAGCACTGAAGCGAAGACCGCTGAGCTCGACAGGAACTGGACAGCCTCACTGCGCACAGCCAGTAAGATGAGAGGACATATTTAATGAGTGCCACTGACCCAGCAGCCCACGGGTCCGAAGCTCTGGTATCGCTGAGGGCATGGGCATCAAGTAGATTTTCGGCGCTCA
>JBFMEL010000028.1:0-19599 GCA_040753455.1 Thermoplasmatota archaeon
CACGATCCCCTTCAGCTTTGGGTCGGTGACCTTTTCCAGCGCTGCGTCGCAGTACTGCACCGCCCTGCCGTGCTTCTCCTCTGCCCGCAGACGGGATATCCTCCTGAGGTAGGACTCGACCTCTTTATCGAGGATCCTTTCCGCCATGCACGCGATATATTTGCTCATGCACTAATAACTTTCCCTGCCGATGGCTTCCATCCCAAAGGGGAGGATGAAGCCCAAAAACCATACATCCTTGAATACAATCTGCCAAAACTTGCACAGGAGGTATGCCAGATCTATCTATTACAAACACCAAATGTTACGAACTCGCAATGAACTGAGCAATTTTCCCAATAAATCCGCAATGAACTGAGCAATTAATGGGAAAAGCGCTATCCGGGAGCTGTGTCTGTGGCGCTCTACTATGTATGCTCGGGATGATGGACACAGTGCTCCCCACCGGATAGAAAAGGATTTACCATCCTGGGCACTCCCCACCGCGATGCGCGCTGTGTTCATAGGCACTGGTGGGAGCTGGCCGTCCCCGGAGAGGAACGTGTCAGCCTTTGCGCTGTCGATCGGCAGGGAGGTGGTGCTCTTCGACTGCGGCGAGGGGACGCAGCGGCAGCTCATGCGCTCGTCTGTGTCGTTCATGCGCATCTCCAGGATATTCATCACGCACTTCCATGGCGATCATTTCCTCGGGCTTCCAGGACTGATCCAGAGCATGGCGCTGAACGATAGGAAGGATGCGCTGGAGGTCTATGGGCCCTCGGGCACGGAGAGGCTGGTGGAGACGCTCATGCGCCTGGGATACTTCACGCCCACGTACGAGGTGAGGGTAAATGACCTGAAGCCTGGGGATGTCGTGAGAGGCACTGGCTACAATGTGAAGTGCGTGGAGGCAGCGCACAACGTCCCCTCCCTTGCCTATGCGCTGGAAGAGGCCCCTCGCCCTGGTAAATTCAATCTCGAGCGCGCCAGGGGATTGGGTATACCAGAGGGCCCGCTGTACGCCCGCCTGCAGGCAGGGGAGACCATAGAGTACAAAGGCAGGAGTTACAGCCCAGAGATGGTGCTCGGACCGCCCAGAAGAGGGCGCAAGGTGGTCTGCTCAGGAGATACCAATCCATGCAGCGCGATAGTAGAGCTCGCAAGGGGTGCGGATCTCTTGGTGCATGATGCTACCACCGCCTCTGAGCTCGAGGAGAAGGCAAACGCATACGGGCACTCGTCATCCAGGCAGGCAGCAGAGATCGCTCAGGAGGCTGGGGTGGGGCTACTGGCGCTGGTGCACCTGAGCCCCAGGTACGAGGATGCATCCCAGGTTCTCAAGGACGCGAGGGAAGTCTTCCCAAACACCATACTGCCCAGCGACCTAGAAGAGTTGGAGATCAGGCTGCCGGATTGACGCGTGCGCGATATTTAAATATACAAGAGGTGGATTCAGGGTCATGGCAGCAATAACCAACCCCATGAAGTACCAGTGCGCCCTGTTCAAGTCGTCGAGGAAGCACTACGAGCACGCCCTGGAAGCCTACGAAGAAGGGAGGAACACCTCTGGACCCATGACAGCCGCCATAGAGACCGCAGAGAATGGTGGAGACCAGGAACTCGCAGGCTGGCTCACAACGCTCAAGCCCACGCTGGAAAGCGGCGCTCCTAATATAAGCACGGCACGCCTGATAGCCCTTCGCTACAACGAGTACAACAAGATATGCGCCTGGGGGCTCTCGGACTTCGACCCGAACGACCCGCTGAAGGTGCCTGGAAGTGGTGGGATAGCCTAGGTGCGTCAAACATTTAGCTTCCTGCGCAACCTCTCCAGTTGATCTGCGATCTTCAGCCTTTGCTCTGCGTCTGCAGAACCATCTATCAACTCCGAGAGGAGCTCGAGCTCCTCCGAGAAGGGTGCTAGCAGTTCCTTTCGCAATTCCTTGAGCGTGTCCACCTCTATATTCTTACTCTTGGACATCTCGACAGTCTTCTTCAGCCAGATCAATTGTTTCTTATAGTATGTCTCGAACATATTGTACGTGAGCGCAAGGATATCCCCCGCGCCGGTCCGTTCAGAGAGGGCGTAGGCTTCCAACGTACATCTTTCAGAGTTCTCGAACTCTCCGAGCTTATCGTGTGCCGCGGATTGCACAGTCAATGACAGTACGGCTGCCCGCCAATCACCGATTTCCCGAGCCAATCTGAGCGATTCGCTGCACCATTCTATGCACTCCGGATACTCTTTCTTGCGATATGCCAGCAACGCGAGGTTCCGCAGTATCATCGATCTATCGAAGACGATGCCTGCATCCTCGCATATCTTGTGTGCAGAGCGCAATAGATCTTCTGCATTTGCCAGCTCCCCTTTCGACGTAAAGATGCTTCCCATGTTGGCGATAGCCCTGGCCTTGAGTGCATTATTATCTACCTCCTCGGCAATCATTCGAACCTGCTCAAATATTCGCAGCGCCTCGTGCAGCTCCCCGGTCTTCATCAGTATCGTGCCTTTGGTGTTCAGCACAGAGGCAAGCCCTTCTCTGTCCCCTAAAAAGGAGAACGCATCCTCCGCTTGTGCGATCTGTTTCAAAGCAGCACCATGGTCAGATCTCCTATCTCCCACTCGAGCCATCATCCAATATCCTCGACCCGTATACCTCTTCTCCCCAATAGTTGAAGAGAGCTCGATCATCTCCTCCGCATGCTTGTACAAGTCATCCAGCCGTGCGGTCACCCACTCCATCTCCATCGCCCGCCACAGCGCCTCCGATCTTGCCTTTGGCTCTCTCTCGTTGATGTAGGCATACAGCCACATTCCAATCGCATCGCTGATGTTGAAAGAGCTCATCTGCCGCTCTGCAGCAGCCCTGGCCCACTGCGCAGCCTTCTCGGCGTAGCCAGGGACGCGTGAGGAGAGCCAGATGTAATGCTCCGCCAGCAGCAGCACCTCCACGGGCGCCAATGTTTCCAGGGCGTTCGCCGCCATCCTTGTGACCATGATCCGTTCTGCATCGCTGATCTGTTGCAGCAGCGATGCCAAGGTCGAGCGATTCGCTTTATCCACAAGCCCATAATCTTTCAGTGCACTCAACGCGCCTGCCACACTCTCATATCCCAAACCCGTGGATAATGCAAGCAGGCGCTCGTCCAGCGAGCCCAAGAGAGCCCCGTGGATGAGCACAGTCCTTGCCTCTGTTCTGATCTCTGGGTTTAAGGCGTTTACTATCTCGATCACGTTGAGGTCAGAGGGCTGGGCCAGCTCCACAGTCCCTTCATATCCCAATACAATCTCGATGAGCGCGCTTAGTGCCTCGTTTTTTCCTGCCTCCTCTGACCGCGTGGAGAGGGTCAATATCAGTACTACCTTCCGTTCCTTCAAGTTGCGAGCTACATATGAGGCTAGTTGAAGCGAGCTTGTGTCTGCTAGATCTACATCATCGAGCACGATCACCAATGCAGTCTCCCTGGACACCGAGCGCACGACCTCGAGCACGTCGTCGAACATCTTTGCCCGCATCAGCCTCATCTGCTCGAAGTCCCACTCGCCCTCGTACCTCTTGGAGTGGAAGAAGGATGTGAGAAGCGGCGCAGTGATCCCTTCGAGCTCGTCCATATCTCCTTTCCAGCCCGCCAACCTAGTACCGTACTGCTCCCCGATCCGCATCGTCACCCTCTTGAGCTCTTCTTTGAGGGAGGCGTCGATTGCCCCCGTGAGAACGAGGGTGGTGGTGACGTGCTCCCCCGGGCACACGAGGATGTTGAAGCCGTGCATCTCGAACCTCTCCACCTCCCCTCCCTTGATCTTATCACCCGTGTGCATGGCAAGAGAGTCTTTTACAAAGTTTCGCACCGCATCCATCATCCCTGACACGATATCTGGGTCGAGGGCGGTTTCATCCCGCCCCACCGTCCCTATGTTTATGCCGGCATGGTTGGCTACCAGTGCCATGTCTATCTTTGGAGGCCTCTCCATCCTTACGAGGTTCTTGAGATTCTGCGGAAGCAACTGCTCGAAGATCGGGGCGGTTCTATCCGCGGCGGCGGCAGACCAGAGCGGGATCTGTGTGCCACCGAGGCACGAACGTACAGTGCTCCACAGCGGCTCGCCAGGAGCCCCGTGCTCCTTCCTCACTATGATGCACTGAGGCATACCGCTCTCTGCACTCTTCAGAGCCTTTCTAAGACAGCCTTCGAGCCTTTCCCTGAATCCTAGGACGCGGCTATCCATCGCTCACCTGTCCTCCTCAAAGTATCGGCACGTATAAAAGGGTGTGCGCGGAGCAGTCCCCATCCTTTTATAGTAGTTTCGTCATCTGCACTGACGCCTTTGCCACATGCGCTCATGGAGGTAATCAATGGCGAGAATCCATGCAAGGAGAAAGGGCAGGTCAGGCTCCAGACGTCCGCTCACGACAGAGAGCCCGTCGTGGGTGCCGATGGAGCCAGCTGAGATAGAGGAAGCTGTGGTGAAGCTGGCGTCCCAGGGGGTTCAGCCGGCGATGATCGGGCTGAAGCTCCGGGATATGTACGGCGTGCCTGACGTAAAGCTTGCCACAGGCAAGAGCGTGTTGCGGATACTGGAAGATCATGGGCTGAGGTCAGAGATACCACAGGATCTCGCGAACCTCATGAGGCGGGCTGTGCTCCTGGGTGCACACCTGCGCGAGCATCCCAAGGACATCCATAACATGAGGGGGCTCCATCTGATCGAGGCTAAGATACGCAGGCTCGAGAGGTATTACAAGGACAGGGGCGTACTACCAGCCACATGGAAGTATTCGCTCGAGACCGCAGAGCTGCAGCTGAGCAGGTAGGCAGATGAGCACCAGCGCTGGGGGTCTTGTAAGAATACCTAAGGGGTTAGACAGCGCGCTCGGCTCTGCATTGTCGATCTTATCAGGCACGGAAGGTACTATTAGAATCGTGACCCACTACGATGCGGATGGCCTGTGCGCCGCAGGGGTGCTGTGCAGAGCCCTGCTCAGGAGCGGGCGCCCGTTTCACGTGAGGATCACGAGGAAGTTCGGACCTGCCCTCTTCAGTTCCCTCGCTGCGGAGAAGTACAACCTCACGATCTTCCTGGACAGTGGGAGTGAGCAGATAGACAAGGTGGAGGGGCTGAGCGGCAACGCCGTAGTGCTCGATCATCACCAACCCGGAAGGGGCTCGAAGCATGTGCTCGACGTGAACCCACACCACCATGGCATCGACGGCGCTGCAGAGCTTTCCGCCTCCACCCTCACGTACCTCTTGACCAGGAGGATGGACCACTGCAACATCAACCTCTTCCCATATGCGCTGGCTGGTGCGATCGGGGACAAGCAGGACCTGGGAGGGCTGAAAGGGCTGAACAGGGAGCTCGCCGCAGAGGCAGAGAAGGCAGGGGTGATAGAAGGGGTGCGGATCCCGCGCTTTGCCGATGGGGTGCTGTCAGAGGCTCTCGCAGAGAGCATCAGCCCCTACATCCCTGGTTTGACAGGGCGTCCTGAGGCAGTGGGCTCGTTTCTCTCCGACCTCATGATCGTTGGGGAGGGGAGCTTCATATCCCTCACACCAGAGAAGAGGCGCATCCTGCTGTCGTTCCTTTCCCTTCGCCTGCTGGAGCGCGGCACTGCGCCGGAGAATATCGCAGAGCTGAATCCGCTGAGGTACCGCGCACCCGCACTGGATCTGTACATCGACCACCTGTCCGGGATGGTCAACGCATGCGGCAGACTCGGCGATGAGGGGACTGGGCTGGCGGTGTGCCTGGGCGATCCCTCAGCCCTCGAAAAAGCCAAGGAGCTGAGGGCAAGGTACAGGGACAAGGTGCGCGAGGGTCTGAGGAAGCTCGAAGATGGTGCGGTGACAAAAGGCAGGGGGATGCAGTTTTTTTGGGGGGAGGAACCAACGATCACGGGCGCGGTCTGCGGTCTCGGGATTCAGTACGTAGTGGACAGCAGCCTGCCTGTCATGGGGCTCACTCCAGAGGGGGAGGAGGTCTCGGTATCCGCGAGGGGCACGCGCGCCCTCGTCTCCAAAGGACTGAACCTCGCATCTGTCTGCAAGGAAGCGGCAGAGGTCGCGGGTGGAAGCGGTGGAGGTCACGATGTGGCTGCGGGCGCCAACGTGCCCAGGGACAGGATCGAGGAGTTCCTAACAAACGCGGACGAGATCGCTGCCAAGCAGCTCGGGAGAGCATAGGATGGGCTGGTGGTAAATGGAGGTTTCAGTGGTGTACTACTCCAAGACAGGGAGAACAAAAAAGGTGGCTGAGGAAATAGCCGAGCGCTTAGCATGCGAGGTGGAGGGGATTATCGCTACAAGCGAGCGAAAAGGACCCATAGGATATCTGAAGGCAGGGAGGGACGCGGTGAGGAAGCGCTCCACCACCATCGGCGAAATGAAAAGCGACCCTGCCCTGTATCAATTAACCATCATTGGAACCCCTGTCTGGGCGCTCACAATCTCCGCGCCTGTGCGTGCCTACCTGCAAAGATACAGCGCCAGGCTCAGAGACGTGGCGTTCTTCCTCACGTATGGGGGTGCGGGCGCGAAGTCCACCTTCGAGGATATGGAGGAGATGTGCTCAAAAAGGCCTGTTGCCACCCTCGAGATAACGACACTGGAGTATATCAGAGGGAGATATGGTGCGAAGCTCGATGCCTTCATCAATGCGGTCCAGGAGCATCACTCCTCCATGTGACCTCGACCTCATCCGTCCTGAACCTCTGCTTTATCCCAGTGTCCTCGATTTTCATGCGCGCACCCGCGCCGTGCATGAGCAGCCCGGTCCAAGCGATCATCGCGCCGTTGTCCGCGCAGAGATCGGCTGGTGGCACAAACATCTCAGCGCCTCGCTCACTGCACATCGCCCCTATCATCTCCTGCAGGCGCCTGTTCTGCGCCACCCCTCCGCCGAGGAGCACCTCCTCCTTTCCCACGTGCGCCATCGCTCTCTCGGTGACCTCGGTGAGCATCGCGAAGGCGGTCTCCTGAATAGAGAACGCCACGTCCTCCGCGCTGTGATCCTTGAGCATCTCGAGGGCTGCGGTCAGCATCCCGGAGAACGCCACGTCCATCCCTTTCACGGAGTATGGCAGCGCTAGGAGATTGCTCCCTTTCCCAGCAAGGTTCTCTATCTCCCTGCCGCATGGGAAGCGCATCTCCAGCGTCCTTCCGAACTTGTCGAGCATGTTCCCGATGCCGATATCCAGCGTCTCGCCAAAGACCCTGTACCTGCCGTTGGAGAATGCGATGACCTGCGTGTTCCCGCCGCTCACATAGAGCAGAACAGGATCGCTGCATCCTGTGACACCTCTGCCTATCTCCAGATGAGCTACGCAGTGGTTCACGCCTACAATAGGGGTGCGCAGGGATATGGAAAGAGCCCTGGCTGCTGTGGCAGCAGTCCTCAGGCATGGTCCGAGCCCTGGACCTTGGGAGAACGCGACCAGCCCGATCTCCTTCCAGGTGGTCGAACTGTGCTCCAGCGCGCGCTCCATCAGCGGCACGAGCACATCGGCATGGTGGTTCGCCGCCTCCCTGGGATGTATCCCTCCCCTTGGTGGAGAATAGGATGAGAGCACGTTCGCCAGCACGCCCCTCTCCAGATCTGCGATCCCCACGCCCGCCGTGTGCGCCGTGCCCTCCAAACCTATCGCGATCATCTGATAGATGCAAGCTCCGCCATCTTGTTCTTTATGTTAATCGTGCCCCTCACAGGCTCATCGTCCACCACCAGCACAGGCAGGTGAGCATCGAGTATCTCATAGTATGCAGCCTCGGCTGTACCCTCCACGCTCTCGATGTCCAGGATGCGCACCTTCAGTCCCTCTGGCACCTTAGACCTGACATACTCGCAGTTCTTGCATCGCTGTTTGGTGATGAGGATGATATCCGCCATGCAGATCCCACGCGTGCATCATGCTCGGAGGATAAATCGGTTTCGGAGAGCTTAGTCTTTGCGAAGTCGTGTTTCATATGCTCCAATCTGGGCATGTAGAAGGTCAATGGGAGCACATCTTCTGAGTAAAAGGGGCATCTCCTCGCCCCGATATATACAACCTCGCAGAGACTACCCGTCCATCGGTTGTACCTCAGATTTTCGCTCTTCCACCCGCTCCAAACATCTGGCACATAGTTCCTAAGCAAAAGTCGGGATACAATAAGCCGCGATTGAATGGAACATGACCTTCAGTTCGTTCGCATCGAACACGATAGCCGAAATGAGGACGTTAGAATCGATCAGCACCCTCACGAATTCCACATCCGCTTCTGGGTCTTCTTGAGTTCGGCGAGCAACTTCTTCTTCGTAATCTTCTTGCGCTTGGCTTCGTTGCTGAGTATGTTCTGAATCTCCTTCATCCGCAACTCTGCTTTCTTGATAAGGACGTACTCGCCAATCTGTTCCACCACCAGATAGCTGTCATCGGTAATCCCAATGGCGTTCCTTATCGCGACTGGTAGCGTAATCTGACCCTTGGACGTTACTTTGACGACTTCGGTCATGTTTCACCTCATGATAGGTAAGGAATTCTTACTTAATAATACTTTGTCCTCCCTGAAGCCCGAGTTTTTCCGTAATCGGTACCTCGAGCCGGTCGATGACTCTCTGCGTCTGTTTCGTGACCGGCAGCAGGTACTCCTTTCCATTGACTTCCACAACATCAACCTTCGAGAGGTATGTCAGCACGTCGCGCACGCTGTACGTCAAGAGCATCTTCCTCCGTTTCAAGTGGTCCAGGACCTGACTGTAGAGGTGAAGGCTCAAGAATAGGATGAAGTGATACGCAACCATGCCTTCCTTGCTCCGCATCCACGTCACGTCCCCGCGGAGCTCGTTCTGCAGGGCGTCATAGGCGTACTCGACCTCGCGTCGTTCCTTGACGAGAGCATATGCATCGGCAGCGCTCAACCCAGCATCAGTGAGGACGCTTAACGTGCCCAACGCGTTGAGATCTTCTCGGTACGATTTCTCCAACCGCTTCTTTTGCTTGCGGTCCTGTGCTTGGGCGATTCGTCTCAAGTAGCCGTTTTCTTCGTCTGCCATGACCTTCTTGTCCAGATAGTGGTAGATCGTCCGGCCGTCCCAGTCGTCTTTGTGCCACCACTCTGCGCTGTCGCGGTAGAGGAAGTGGTTCGTGTACCGGGCGTGAGACACTAGATGGACAATTGGCAAGTCCCGTCTGAGCGCCATCACGTAGTGGACGCCCGCATCCTCGAACGCCTTCACGTTCTCCGGACTCCAGAATCCCTTGTCCATGATGGCAATCACATCCTGCACTGGGGCTTCCTTGATGGCTGTGGCAAGTGCCTCGGCACTTTGAGTGGCGCCCGTGAGAATCTGGAGGAAGCCAGGCCGGTGTGTCGTGGTGCACCAGCAGAGCAGGATCTGGAGTTGGGGCCGCCATACACCGTCCGCGTTGTAGCCGTACTCGAGCCAAGGGATCTGTTGCGACTCGCTGAACACGTGGCTGAGGTCGATGGCCATGTGTTTTTCGTCCCTAGCCAGAGCGCGGAACACCTCGCGCTGGGATGCCCACTGCAAACCGACACGGCGCAATACCTCGGGAAATCTGTCGTCGTCCAAGGTTGCTTCCGGCCACCGCCGTTTGGCTAAGCTCGTCTCGTACCGGAGGAGGAGCCGGCTGCACGGTCCGAGGTAGCAGAGCTTGAGCACAGCGGCTGCAATGAGACTTTGCCAGTCGTCAGGGAAAGATGCCTCCACGGCGTCCTGGAGAGGGCGCACAAAGCTGTCAAGGAAGACGATGTTACCTGCGTCTAGGCGACCACCTAACCGGGGTGGTCGCTTGTGCTTGGGTGGCACCAAGCCCTTGGGCGTGATTGCTCCCAAGAACTCAAGCGTCACCTTCCGGCTACGTTTGATGGTGGGGTCGTACTTGCTTGTCACGCGGTAGGCGTAGTAATGACCACGCTGGAGGCGCAGTTCCACTCCCCGTTTGCGATGCCGCTCGACCCAATCAGGATATGTCATGGTAATCACGGATATCCGTAATCGTTACAAGGTAATAAATCTATCGGCTCACGGTTGCAGAAAATTTGTCTGGATGCGGTTGCTCACCATGACGCGGATGCAAGCCCGGGACCAACGATTACGGAACTTTTATGGCTTTAGGGGGGATGAAGCCCAAGGATGGGGAAACTTCATATCCATGGATCGCATCGGCAGTGCGCAAATCAGGATGGTGAATATATGAGCCAGTGCCCAATGTGCGGAGGCCCGCTGACGTTCATAATGCAGTACAAGCAGTGGTACTGCTACCACTGCCAGGCTTATCAGCAGCCGGTCCAGCAGCAGTCTCAACAACCACCCCAGCAGACAGCCCAGGCGCAACCATCTGCGTATCAGCAGCCGTACCAACAAGCGGTCCAGCCGATTCAAGTGCAGCCTTCCGCGCATCAGGAGCCGTACCCCCAAGCACCACAACCCGAGCATGAAACAGTCCATTCCCCCTCGTTCACCGCCCTCGTTTTTCACCTGAAACAGGGACAGGCTATAACCGCGGAGCCGGGCGCGATGATGTACATGCACAGGACGATAGAGATCGACACCCACGGCAGGAAGGGCGGGGTTTTGAGAGGCTTGGCGCCCTCGATGCTGGGCGGGGAATCGTTCTTCGTGAACACATACACCGCAGTGCATGGTCATGGGGACCTGGCTCTTGTCGGCGCTATGATGGGGGACATCAGAGCGATCGATCTCTCTGCCCATGGAATGATCCTTCAGAGCGGCGCTTACCTAGCCTCAGAGCCCCAGGTCGCCCTGGACACGAAGTGGCAGGGGCTCAAGGGCTTTCTGGCTGAGCGGGACTTTGTGATGCTGCATGCCTCTGGTCCTGGGAATGTCTGGGTCTCCTCCTTCGGAGGGATTATGGAGAAAGAGCTGCAAGCAGGTGAACCCCTTTCCGTGGATACAGGGCATCTCGTGGCGTTCCCGGATCACATCCAGTTCTCCGTGCGCAGGATCGGCGGGCTGAAGAGCACGCTGCTGAGCGGGGAGGGCTTGGTCACAGATCTGGTCGGACCGGGCAAGATACTGCTGCAGACGAGGCACCTCCCTGCGTTCGTCGAGGCGCTGATGCCATACCTGCCGCAGCAGCGGTAGCTGTGGTTACTTTGATACAAGCCTGATGCTTGGGGAAAGTAGGGCTTCGAATTAAAAAACAAATGGTAAAGGGTTTGGGCGAGCTCCTAAAATATCGCTATCTTAGAACCTGCGCGGTGGCCTGTGCTTCGGGAAGCAATCCTTGCAGTACACAGGTCTGCCTTCTGTCGGCTTGAATGGGACCTCGTCCTCTCGACCACAGTCAGAGCAGGTAATCTTGTACGTCTGCCTGGGGCCCCGATCGAAGCCGCCTCTTTCTCTATCTCTCATGCTACTCCTTTTCCGTCCAAGGTCGTTCTGACATCTTTCCATCTATTTGGCAGCCAAAATGCCCTTGGCGCAGGAGGGATGCGCATCCCTCTATATATATCTATGCGCTAACCACCGACCAGCTTCCTGATCTCCCTCTCGATGCTCTTGGCTTTCTCCTGTCCCCCGAAGGTCATCATCACCTTGCCGAGCGCCTTGGCAATGTCCTGTAATTTCCCCTCCTCGATGTTTTCCGGGTCGAGCCCCAGGTCCCTGCACTGCTTCTGGACGATGAACTTGCCGATGTGCCCCATCTCCCGCGCCATGATGTTGTGAACCTTGCGGCTGAGCTCAGATGTCGTGGGATCACCCCAGCCCCCTTAGGGCGCGCTTTGCCCTCTCAGCGAACTTCTCTGCTTTGATTCCCTCACTGATTTGGATCGCTCTTTCGAGCAGCTCCCTTGCTCTGCCCATGTCCCCGCTCTCGCCGCGCATGATCCCCCATTCTATCAGCGTCTCTGCGAGAGGGTGGGGGGTGCTCATCTCCTCCTCCATCTCCGCGCTCTTTCTGAAGTGCTCCTCCGCCTCATCCCACTCCTTTCTGAGCCTGGAAACGATCCCCAGATTCTTGTAAACCCCAGCAATCCCGACCTTGTCATCCACCTGTCTGAGGATCCTGAGGGCTTCTCGGCACTCCTTCTCTGCCCTGTCCACCTCGCCCTTCTTCGCATATGCCTCCCCGAGATTGAAGTGCGCCCAGCCGAGCATGTCCTTGTTCCCCATCTGCTCAGATACGCGGGCGCACTCCCCGAAATAGAGGATCGCCTTGTCCCACTCCTCCCTCTGGAGATATGTATCCCCTATGTTGTTGTATGCCCGTCCCACATCGTATATGGAACCAGCCTTCTTGCAGAGCTCTATGCTCCTCAGATAGCTCTTTTCAGCTTCGTCGATGTTTCCGCGCGCGCTGTGCACATTCCCCATCTCGAGCATCAGCGAGCCCTCGAGGGCAGTGTCCCTCAGGAGCCTTGCGACGGACAGGCAGTCGGTGTAGCGCTGCTCCGCGGTCTCGTAGGCACCAGTGCGCCAGGCAACATAGCCCAGCCCCCTGAGAGCCAGCGTCTTCTCGAGCGCGGCATCCGCACCCTCTGCGATGTCCAGCGCTCTTTTGAAATCCTGCTCCGCTGCGGCATAGTCACCGCGGAAGCGTCTGACCTCCCCCATGCTGCGCGAGGCTGCTGCCATCAGCTCTGGGGAGACCACCTTCTCAGCAAGGGTGAACGCTCGCTCCAGGTCTCGCAGCGCATCATCCCATTCACCAGTATGGAACTTCACGTTCCCGGAGAGGAGCGTCAGCCTTGTCTCGGTGAGCCTCATCTCCTTGGTCCTCTCTGCGAGGTGCACGTGCTGCACGCCGGTGCTGAGATACCTCAGCGCCTCCTGGGGTGCGCTCATAGCGAAGGCATTCTCTGCGGCAGCGAGCCCGTATGCTGCAGCCTTCTCGTGCATCCCTGCCTTATCGTAGTGATGCGCCAGGGTGTATGCCTCTTTCGATGGGTCGGGTGCCAGATCCTCGATAGCCTCCGCAGTCCTCCTGTGCATCTCGCTTACATGCGGACCTATCGAACCGTAGATCACATCCCTGACCTGCGAGTGATCGAACCTGTATGTCTCCTCATCTGCCTCGGTGAGCTCGTGCACAAACCTGTTGCTTGCGAGCGAGCCCATCGTCTCCCGGAACTGCGCGGGATCTAAGCCTGAGATCTCTCTTAACAGTCGGGCTTTGAACTCGGTGCCTATGACAGCTGCCTTGGACAGGAGGGTGTGCTCGCGCTCGTCCAGCCTTGCAAGGCGATCATGGATCGCGTCCTTGACGCTCTTGGGCACAGATATTTTCGATGGATCAAACTTCCTCGCCCAGCCCTTCTGCCTCGGGTCTATCGCCCCCTGCTCGAGCAGGGAGCCGACAAGCTCAATCGCGTAGAGCGGGCTGCCCTCGGTCACCTTCCATATCACCTCAAGGAGCTGCTGCGGCACCTTCTTCACCCCCAGCCTATCAGCCACGAGCCGCGAGAGATCATCCTTCCCCATCCTTTCCAACGGTATGATCGTGACCTTTCCCTCCATCATCAGGTCGGCTATCCCCTCAGCCAGCGGGTGTGCAGCCCCTGCCACGTCCACCAAGAGCTCGGGGGCGTATGTGCCTATGAACAGCATTCCACCTATTTTCATATGGGCAGCTAGGTACTCGATGATCTCTGAAGATCCGTCGTCCAGATGATGCATGTCCGCGATGAGGATCACCAGGTTGGGAATGGTGGTCAGGTAGTCCATCACCTTCCTGCTGAGGATCTCCCGCTCCCTCTCTATCTCCTCCTGCTGCCTGAGCCCCTTGCCGGCAAGGAGCGCAAGCACCTCATCCGCGCTGTAGCCTCGCCTTGCGGTGTGCTCCAGTAACGCTCTTAACCCGGCGTAGGGCTCCCTCCGCTCCTTCTCGAGCGTGTAGTGCCTGACCACCAGTCTTTTGGCGCAATACCTGGCGATGAACTCCTCGGCTATGCGCGCCTTTCCGATCCCTGGCTCCCCGGAGATGAGGATGACCACGGGCTCATCTCTTTCCACCGCGCTCAGATGGGACCTCAATGCCATCAGTTCCGCCCTTCTGCCTATGAACTTGTCCGGCTTCATGCGCTATCCCCCCTCTGTAAGAGGTATTTGGTATTTAATCCCTGTCTTTCGGGTGCTCCTCTCGTGATCAGATGCAAACCCCTGAGCAGGCGGCAGCATGTGATATCCCTATGGTCAATGACATGGAAGATGACAGCCACAAGCAGAGAGACGAGTCTGTCAGGAGATGAGGGAAAAATCACCTCTCGCCAGCTGCGTCGTGAGTTTGATGGCAGCAGAAGCATCAATTCGCTGTGAGCATGGTGATTCCCTGAAAATTTGACAAACCCAGAGAGACGAAAGGTTTTTCTGATGCTTTTGCTTGTCAACATCGTTGGACCTCTTCGAGTACGCGCGCCAGCACTCAGGCGAAATCGTCTGGATGAGCCAGAACACCAACCAGATCCCGACCTCGCCGGTCATCGAGGAGGCGATGATCGAGGCGATCCAGTCCAGGGAGTACAACCTTTACCATCCCGAGCGCGGGGTGAAAGGGCTGCCTGAAGCCCTCCTTCATGAGCTGGGCGCTCCAGCAGAATACGATGCGCTCATCACAAACGGCGCCATCGAAGGGTTGTACATCCTGAGCCGAGCGCTTCTCTCTGAGGGCGATGAAGTGATATGCACAGACCCCAGCTTCATGCCGATCCACCATCAAGTCAGCCTCTCTAAAGCCCGCCCTGTGGAGATCAACGTGTACCGGCCCCCATGGAAACTCACCCCTGAGTGGGTGAACGAAGCCATCACCCGTAGAACGAAGATGCTGCTGCTCATCGATCCCTTGAACCCCTTGGGTACCCCCTACACCATGGCGGAGGTGAGGGCGTTGTGCGAGATCGCAGAAGACCGCAACCTCACAGTGGTGGACGATGTGACATATATGGACTTCAGCCCGGCGCACACTTCCACCTTCTCCTTCGTGCCCGAGAAGTCTGTGATTGCATATTCCTTCTCCAAGAACTGCGGTCTCGCAGGTATGCGCATCGGCGCTCTCGCCGGACCGAAGGAAGTGATCGCAGCAGTGACGAAGTACAACACCAATGTGCTGGGGACAAACATCATCGCCCAGCGCGCAGCGATGGCAGCCCTCCGGACCAAGAGGGATTGGATGCCTCGCATGCTGTCCACCGCAATGCGAAACCAAGAGATCATCAAGGAGGCTGTTGACAGGGTTTCTGGCACATTCATACCAGTCTATCCATCAGCGACGAACATGTTCGTCGTAGACATAGGAAACACCGGCATATCCCCTGACGACGTGCAGGAGCGCATGCTGCTCGACCACAAGGTCTTCGTGCGCGCTGGCAGCTACGTCTCAAAGACGCTCGGCAGCAGGTTTATAAGGGTGTCGTTCACAGTACCAGCGGAGGGCGCACGTCGGTTCGCCGAGGCTTTTTCAGCAGTGATGGAGGGGCTTGCTGAGAGATGAGCTTTCATGCTCCATGCGTCCTATCCACTCCCCTCTGCTTTTAAAATGATGTATAGCGGGGAGTGGATTTGAACCACTGATCTACGGGTTATGAGCCCGTCGGGATTTGAGGCCCCTGGCAGATAGCCTTACCGAGCGAGTCGGTTGAGGTTTCCTGGCTACCCCACCCCGCTGCTGCTCTCTGAGGTGTATTATGGATTGCGTATTAAATCTATCGCTGTGGGCTGTGGCAGAGGATGCTGTTTTATATGCAGCAGGTGCTGTGGTGCCCGTGCGCTTACTTGCGGAGATGTCTGGTGAGGACCTGCGCTTGGCTGCATCAGAGATAAGCGGCGCGCTCGAGGCTGTGGGGTGCACTGCCCCTGATATCGAAATTGATGGGAGTGCTGCGCTCTTTCATGTCTCTGAGGAGGAAGGGGAGGCTGCAGGGAAGCGCCTGGCGCTGGTGCGCTGCTTGGACGAAGTGCTGGTCATCGGTGACAAGCTGGAAGATATCATGAGCTGGCCCGATCTCGAGCAGATACCGAAGAGCCGCATGGCTGTGAGAGCCCGCCGCCTGAGAAGGGATATAGAGGTGGACCTGAGGGAGGCGGAGCGCAGTCTGGGCAGTAAGGTCGCTGAGCGGCACATCATAGACATCGAGGACCCAGAGAAGGAGCTGCGCCTGCTCTTTGGAAGGCGCGTGTATCTGTGCCTGCGGTTGATGCGCATCGATCGCAGCGGCTTCGAGGCGCGGAGACCGATGTGCAGACCTTATTTCTCACCCACCACGCTGCATCCGAAGTTTGCCAGGGTCCTGGTGAACCTGAGCCGCGTTCCAGATAGAGGAACGATCCTCGACCCCTTCTGCGGCACAGGGGGGATACTCATGGAGGCGGCACTGATAAACACATCCCCCATCGGCTCGGACATCAGCAGGGATGCTGTGGAAGGATGCAGAGCCAACCTGAGCCACTTCGGCATCGAGGGCGTGAGGCTCGAGGCTGTGGACGTCTCAGAAGCCCCAGGGGTTTTTGGCCGGGTAGATGCCGTCGCCACGGACCTGCCGTATGGGCGGGCATCGTACACGGCGCGCGAGCGTCCAGAGGCTGTGCTCCGGAGGTTCCTGGATATGCTGGTCGAATGTCTGAAGCCAGGCAGGATGGCTGCGCTCTCATACAGCCGTGCGCTCCACTCCCTTCCAGAAGGCCTGACGCTCAGGTTCTCCCATCCCATAAGGGTGCACAGGTCGCTCACGCGGCACTTCACTGTGGTCCAGCGCGTCCCCTAAGGGGGGGTTACCTCGACCTTTATGGCGAGCCTCTGCTCGTCAATTAGCTCCCCCCCTTCTTTTTGCGTGTCGCGCCATGTCCCGCCTATGAGCTCGAATGTCTCGTTCCCCACGTAGTTCGGGGGGATAATCACCATCAGATTTACGGGCGCAGCTTCCCCGGAGCTCAGGTTCAGAGGAAGTTCTTCTGATCTGTTACCCCCCTGCACGAAGAGAACGTTCCATCCCTCTCCGATTAGGTCTCTGGAAACCTCTGTTTGCAGCCTGATGTGCCCCATCATGTTTCCATTATTGGCTACCCAGATGGTGAGGGTTGCGTTCGATGGAGACACCGGGTTGCTCTTCGCACCGAGAACATAGACGCCAGTGAGTGGAGCAGTGAGGTTCGGCTCGCCGCTCTCGTCCGCATAAAAAGCGATCTCATACCTCTCTTCCACACTACCCATAGGGATCGCCATGAAGCTCGTGACGAGCACGAAGACCATGAAGGCTCCCAGCGCCTTTCTCTTTGCGTCCAGGGGAGTGATGTCGTTGAGGGGCGGCGGGTGTCTCGCCCCCATGATGAGCACGAAGAGCGCGAATAATATCCAGCCGAAGAACACCGTGAGGCTGAGGACGAACATGATCCCGAGGGCTGCATAACCCACGTACTTGCTCTTCTCCCCCAGCAAGGCTCGGGCGATGTGTCCTCCATCCAGCTGCCCGGACGGGATGAGGTTGATCCCTGTCACGAAGAGCCCGACCCAGCCTGCGAAGGCGAGCGGATGGAGCGGCGCCATCCCCCCCACCGGCACGAGGGACAGGAGAAGAACGAAGATCACAGAATCTCCCAAATACATGGTGCCGCCGATGTTCTCTATCGGCACGCCTGGGTCCACGTTGGTGAGGTGCATCCCCAGGAGCACCAGGGGGATCGAGGCAAGGAAGCTGGCGGCAGGTCCAGCAGCTCCTATGTCGAGCAGCGCCTTCTTGGACGGTATAGGCTCCCGTATGCTAATGAGCGCACCGAACGTGCCGAACGGTGGAAAGCCCGGGATGAAGAACGGAAGCGATGCTGATATGCCATGGCGCCTGGCAGCAAAGTAGTGGCTGAGCTCGTGCGCGCCGAGGACGCATAGCAGGGGAAGGGAGAAGGTGAGGAACCCCCAGGTCAAAGCGCGCGGCGAGTAGAGATCTTCCCATCCCCTGTAACTGGCATGGAGCATCGCCCCTGTGATCACGGTGGTGACGATCGTTGCCACGAAGAATATCGCGTTCACCCAAACGCCGAACGGTTTGGGGCGGCTCACCTTGACCACGTGGATGATGTGCTCCCCACCCTCATACGTGATGATAGGGGTGTAGCCGAACCCCTTCATCTCGCGCCTGAGCGCATCGAACTCTCGCTCCAGGGACATGGGGTCCACGGTGCAGTACAAGGAGACCGCGTCATGGCTCACCCTGGTCTCGTATATGGGGAAGTGCTTGCCCACCAAGCCTTTGATCATCTCGATGTCCGGGATCGTGTTCCAAGGCCCTGGGGGCGGTGGGGGCGTGTATGGTCCTGCCATCGCTTGGATATCCAGGTGGTGGTTGATAATTCTTTTCGTTGGGATGAGCTCAGCCCCTGAGGCTGAGATTGCTGATAGCCCCATGCTCATCTTTGCTCACATGCCCTGCGGTGGCTGGTATTTCAGAGGCAGTGCCCTTGAATATACCAGAGCCGGTGATCATTAAGCGGTCTAATTTGGCGCATTACGTGCGCTGCCTCTGAGGGATACCACATCGCCAGATCTAACGCCGGCTCACGGATAAAGATATATAGTGTATCCGCGATACTCCATTTGTATGGGGACCCCATCTGCCATCAATAATATGGACTACTCTGGGGATTACAAGCCTTCCTTCCATCGGTTCTACGACCTCATGAAGTTCAAGGTCAACACCATCTTACTGGTCTCCAGCCTGTACGATGCATTCACCCTGGAGGAGGACGGGCTGCTTGGGGCCCAGATCTCCGGGAGATACTCGGACCTCGAGCTCTCATCCCCACCTCAGATCATACGTGTCTCATCGGGAAGAGAGGCGCTGGGGGAGCTGGAGAGGATGCACTACGACCTCGTGATCACGATGTCCCACCTGATAGATATGGACCCTTTCGAGTTCGGTAGGAGGGCGAAGGAGGTGCAGAAGGGGGTCCCGGTGGTGATGCTGGTCACGGAGGCCGAGAGCCTGCCTGCCATGCAGAAGCGTACCGCTCCTGGCATAGACCGTGTCTTCTACTGGAGCGGCGACTCAGCCCTGCTGCTGGCGATCGTGAAGCATCTGGAGGACGTTGTGAATGTGGATCAAGACACCAGGCTCGGGAACGTGAGGGTGATCCTGGTCATCGAGGATTCGCCCAGATACTACTCCATCTTCCTGCCGATCATATACACAGAGGTGGTGAGCCAGACCCAGGCATTGATCGCGGAAGGCTTGAACGAGAACGAGAAGCTGCTCATGAAGCGCGCGAGACCGAAGATACTGCTGGCGGGCTGCTTCGAAGAAGCGATGAGGATATACGAGCGCTACAGGGATTACATCCTTGCTGTGATCACCGACGTCACCTTTCCCTGCAATGGAAAAGAGGAGGAGGGGGCAGGCTTCAGGTTCATCACAGCGATAGACAGGGGGGTACCTGTCCTCTTGCAGTCCCTCCATGCGGAACATGGGACGATGGCAAAGGAGATGGGCATCGCATTCCTAGACAAGAACTCTGAGACGCTGCTCAACGACCTGAGGGGCTTCTTCAAGGAGCATCTCGGGTTCGGTGACTTCGTGTTCAGGATGCCAGACGGTGCCGAGGTGGGGCGAGCCGGGGACATCAGGGAGTTCATAGAGGTGGCTCAGCGGGTGCCCGCAGACTCGCTCTTGTAC
>JBFMEL010000029.1:0-19402 GCA_040753455.1 Thermoplasmatota archaeon
CCCCCGAGATGGCTTGGCATTTCTTCAACTCTGCTAAGATTCGTTCACGTGGTGCTCGCATGGGGGAGGCATACCTTCACCTGCCATAATTTTTGCCGACTCAGAGAATATTCCCACCATGAAGGTTTTACCCATAATTTTGCCACGAAGATTCATTATATTTTCATAATAGCCAGAAAATTTTTTATAATGTAAACTTAATATAAACAACCATACAGACGATAAGATTATTAGGGCTTGACTAGCAACAAGTTCATCAATCAAATGAAATCTCCCTAAAAATAACAATGTGAGTATTAAACCAAATGGTAAAATCATAAAGAGAATTAAATCATTGATAAATCCTAGCTTGCGATATTTATTGAAAAGTTCTTGATTATGTGACCTAACTTCTTTAATGTTCATCCTGTTGGGGGTCGGGTGAGGTATTTGTATTTGCCTTAAATCTGGGTCCGATAGATATAGTCTAAATAATTTAGGCTTAATTTTGAACGCTTTTTGAAGATGCGAAATACCCTTATCAATTTTTCCTATTTTAATATAAGCTATCCCTAAATTATAATGTGCTTTTCCATAGTTTGAGTCTATCTCTAATGCTTTATTCAATATTTCAATTGCTTCGTTATACTGTTTATGATGTATTTTCATCCCGCCCCAATTGAGATATAATTGTTTAATTTTTGGCAGATGAGTGCTACATTTCATGAATAATTCATCTGAGATATCATATTGCCCTTCCTCAGAAAGATAAGTAGCACGATATACCTTTAAAATCCATCTACCACGCACTAACCAATAACTCAAAAATAAAATCCAAAATAAAAGTAAAAATGAAGTGATGATTCTTATCGTTTCATTCTTATGATAAAAATTGAGATATAATAGCCAAAGCATACAGAGAAGATATGAAATATGTGCAATACCTGCTAATGTAAGAAATCGATAATAGTGATTTTTAAATTTAATGTACCCGCCCCCCTATTCGTTCGCTCCCAAGTGACCGATCCGAAACACCCATTTCATGGCAGCCACATACACTTCGATCTTTATATGCTTTATGACCCTGTCCGTCGGTTGTGCCTCAGATTTTCGCTCTTCCACCCGCTCCGAACAACAGGCTATCGTTTCTATGCAAAAAGTCGGGATACAACAAGCCGGGATTGGCAAAACCTTTTTCCCACCCGCGCATATTTCCCCTCATGGCTGACGCAAGGGCGCACGTGCGCTTCTTCGGCAGGGTGCAGGGCGTGTTCTTCAGGGACAACACCCTGCGCAGGGCGCTCGCCTTAGGGGTCATGGGCTGGGTGCGCAACCTTTCCGATGGCTCGGTGGAGGCGATCTTCGAGGGCTCGAGAGCGAAGGTGGAGGAGATCATAGCATGGTGTGTGACCTCCCAGCCCTACGCGCGGGTCGAGCGCCACGAGGTGATATGGGAAGCACCGAAGGGGGCGAGGGGGTTCGAGGTAAGGCTGTAGATGATCAAGAGCGCTTGCGATCTCTGCGCTGGAAGCAGTGGAGCGAGAACAGCATATCAAGGCTGACGCCAATCTCGGGTTGCTCTCTCTCCTTCAATGAAGCGCTGCCCTCAGGATGCTTTTGGCACACTGGCAGCGATCCCTGCAGGGGGCTGTTCCTCACCCTCCTGCGCTTCAGCCAGCTTCTTCACATAGATCTCCACGAACTTAATCCTCGGTATGTCCAGAAGTGCCCTGAGGTCAGCCACAATCTTGTATTTGGCATGGGACCAGTTGGTGTCGTACTTGCAAATATCCGGAAGAACGATCTCCACCCCTTCGTCCGCCTTCGAGACCTCGAACCCCTCTGCCGTGCCGTAGTCCCTCTCGATGATCCCTTTCGCCTTCTCCTCCATGGTGTCGTGCACTTCCAGAACCTTGAACCTGTACCTCAGGCGCTTGCCTGCCAGCGGGTGGTTGAAATCCACCTTCACCCTGCCTGCGGTCATCGCGGCTATGTAACCCACCTTGTTGTCCACCATCACCATCCCCCCGATCTGCAACTCCTCCTCTCCGGCGAACTGCCTAATCGAGTAGAACTTGTAGTTGGTAGGAGTGCGGGGTCCAGCCGCCTCCTCCGCAGGTATCTCTATGGTGACTTCCTCACCCACCTTCGCGCCCAAGAGCGCCTTCTCCAAGCCGACGAACTCCTGTCCCGCACCGACCACCACGGATATCGGGGCGTATTTCTTCCCCTCCTTTGCCATCCCTGCCTCCTTTGCCCTCTCCTCGCTGGTGGTCTCGAAGAGGTGCTCGCCATCTGGGTCAAGGGTCCATCCATCCAGCTCCAGCCGAGTGAGGTCACCCTTCTGCACCACACGAGTGCCAGCGCCTGTTTGGCTCCCCTGCTCCTTGGGCTCGGGTCCTCGGTCCGCACGATCATCCTCCTTGGGAGCTGCTATATCTTCTTTCGCAGCCCCTTCCTTGGCATTGGACTCCTCTGGGTCTTCTTTTTCTGCATCCATGTCAAACCACTGTCTCCGCCGCAAGGCAACGACGCTTATTAAGGCTTCGGGAGTGGGATTGCTCAGACGCCCAAGCTGTCATCCACCAGCACCGCACCACTGCGAGGGCGCTGCGCTGCTCACCCTTCCATCGAGGTAAAACCGGACAAGGTTGGCTTCATCCCTATGAGCAGCGGGAAGTCCTCTCCTTCGAAACTCACCTCCCTCACCGCGAAACCCACCTCCTCCAGCAGATCCGACCATGTCCCACTGGTGAAGAGCCCGAGCGTATGCCTATCTGTCACCACCTCCACACTGCCGTCCTTTTTGATGAGATAGACGAAGACAGAGTCGAACTCTGTGTCCCTGAGATCTGGATCGTAGCTGTACTCCACCAGGGCGATATGCACCTCCCCTCTTGAATGCTGCGTGACATGCACCTCGTGCTGCCTGAAGCGCTCTTGCGCCTCTTCTTGGTAGGTGCACAGCACCCCTCCTGGTCTGAGGTGTGTGTATGCTGTCTTGAACGCCATCCTCAGATCGGCGCGGGTGAGCAGGTAGCTGCCTGCATCCGCGATGAGCACGGCGTCGAACTTTCTGCCCATGCGCACGTTGCGCATGTCCCCCTTCAGATACTCGACCTCTGGGTTCAGAGTTCTGGCATAGGATAGCATCTCGTCGCTCAGATCCACCCCTGTCACCCTCAGCCACTGTTTGAGATGAAAGTCGTTGTGCCCTCCGCCGCATCCGAGATCTAAAATCGTGTGCACATCTCCCAAGGCATATCTTCGGATCGCCGCCACGAACTGAGCAGCCTCGCGCTCGTAGTCCTCCACGGGGCTGATGAGTGCCCATGTCCATGCCAGGTCGCGGTACATACGCGGCATTCTCATAGCGGTCCATCCATCAGGTCTATCTCGTAGTCCTCCCATCGGCGGAGAGAGAGCGCAATCTCCATCTCCGAAGGGCTCAGCACTGGCATGCTGAACCTGCATGCGTCATCCAGGGCGAGCCTGGGGCAGGCAGTGGAGACATACGCATCGAGTCCAAATTCTGTCAAGGTCATCGGGTGAATCTCCCACATCTCTATGATGACAGCCTCTTTGCCATGGGCACGCAGCATCTCGCAGATCCGTCTGGCAAGGAGGGGGCGGTGCTGTCCTGACTTGGTGCAGAGCAGCACACCGAACTGCCCTGCGCTCTGCGCCCTGACTATCGCAGCATGCCTCTGCCTAAGGAAGCGCTCCGCGACCTGCTCGACGCTCTGCACCTGATGCGCGGCAGGGTCTGCTGCGATCACCTCGGTACCCAGGGCTAAGCGCACAGCCAGCGGATGGAATATCCCCTCCCCTATGTAGAGAAATTGCGAGACCTCAGGCGCTATGGCTCGCGCCGCGCTCACGTCGCATCCGAGCAGTTGTCCAGGATGTGCGATCCTGGGTCCTCCTTTGCCCACCAGTGCCTGAATCCCCCGCTCCCTCAGAAAGGATATCACATCCTGCAAGCGATGCACATACTGCACAGTGGTGACCAGCCCCAGGGGGGAGCGCAGGAGCGTCAGCGCCTTCTCTGCTGCTGGGACAAGGGGGAGAGAGGCTCTCGCCTCCACGAAGAGCACGTTCTCAGGCTGGGGGCTGATGGGCGCATGTCCAAAATGCACTAGGAGCGTATCCTCCGCCGCAGGGCAGAGATCGCATGCCCCGTGACATGGCTCCCCAGAGACTATGACCTCCAGCCCAGTAGCGCGGGCAATCTCCCCTGCCACTCTATGCGCATGGCGTCTCAGGCCCTCCGGGAACTGGAGCTTCACCTGCCTCGCGCCGGAGCGCTTGGCGGTCTCCACGATCCTCGAAATCTCGAAGTCGAACCCTGGGTTCATTGCATCCCCTGTCCGAATCGCAAGCCATCAAATGACTGATGCGATGCCATCACATGGCTGCGGGTTGACACCACATCCTCTGCGCCGATATTACCCTTTCGAACTCTGAGCAGGTTCGGTGGGCATTGTAATTTCAATCCCACATACCAAAGGACTGGCATCTCTGTGGGGCGCACACGAAGTGGCGAGGTTATGTTTAATAAAAAGAGATCGATACCTCTTCGTGTATGACCCTGTCGTCCTTGCACGCAATCTGGAGCCCATCGTTTCAGAGGGTGTGAGGCGCAGGTACTACCGCTTCAGGGGGGCGCGCTGGTACGGCGGCATCGCCACAGGGGATGTGACCGGCTGCAACCTGAGATGCGCGTTCTGCTGGGCGGGCGATGATCTGCGGGAGAATCCAAAGGCTGGCAGGCTGTATTCGCCTCAGGAGGCTGCCGATGCGCTGGTGAGGATATGCCGTGCAAGGGGCTACGCCCAGGTCCGCTTGAGCGGTCAGGAGCCTACGATCGGCAGGGAGCACCTCCTTGCACTCCTCAAGAGCCTAGAAGGCAAGGGGCTGACCTTTATCCTCGAGACCAACGGAATACTCCTGGGGGCTGAGAGGGAGTATGCAGTTGCGCTCCGGGGCATCAGGCACCTGCATGTCAGGGTCTCCATCAAAGGATGCTCGGAGGCTGAGTTCTCTGCGCTCACTGGCGCCTGTCCTGCGGGGTTCTCGCTTCAGCTAAAGGGACTGGAACACCTGATCGCGGAAGGGGTAAGGTGCCACCCCTCTGTGATGGTCTCCTTCTCTGACAGAAGAGCGTTCGAGCGCCTGAGGCAGCGCCTTGCTGTGATCTCCCCGAAGCTCGCGCATGAGATCGAGATCGAGGAACTGATCCTCTATCCCCTTGTGGTGCGAAGGCTCAAGAGGCTTGGGATCACATACCACAAGGGTCATGAGCCTGATAACGTGCCTTCCGTGCTTGTCTGAGTATCGTGGGGCGATGCCCATCCCCACCGATAGTTTGAAATCGTAGGATGAGGATACAATCGCGAGATGAGCGCGTTCACCAAGTACAAGGCGATGGAGCTGCCGCGCAGCGTGGTGGTGGGTCATGACGCGTTGAACGAGGTGCCCAGTGTGTGCAAGCAGCTGCGCACCGGCTCCCCAGCGCTTCTGATCTTCGACGGGATCACCAGGAGAGTGGCAGGAGAGCGCGTGCGCGCCCTGCTCTCCGATGCCGGATTCGATACCATCGAGGTCGAGATCGCAGACGCCTCAGAACAGGAGATACTCAGGGCGCAGGAGGCTGTGCGTGAGGCGAAGGCTGCCCTGGTCCTGGGGATCGGCGGGGGCAGACCCATAGACGTGGCGAAATGCGCATCGTTCAGGGAGGGGGTGCCGTTCATAAGCGTCCCTACGGCAGCCTCGCATGACGGGATAGTCTCGTTTAAGGCATCGATCACAGGGAAGGATGGACGGAAGGTCTCTCTGGCTGCACGCACCCCCCTGGCAGTGATCGCGGATACCAGTGTCATAGCATCCGCACCGCATCGTCTCCTGGCGGCGGGCTGCGGAGACATCATCTCCAACTCCACCGCAGTGATGGACTGGGAGCTGGCGGCAAGGCTGAGGAACGAGTACTACTCCTCGTATGCAGCATCGCTGTCCAGGATGACCGCGCAGTTGATGATAGAGCACGCCCGCACGATCAAGCCAGGGCTGGAAGAGTCCGCATGGTTCGTGGTGAAGGCGCTGGTCTCCTCTGGGGTGGCGATGAGCATCGCTGGGAGTTCGAGACCTGCGAGCGGCTCCGAGCACAAGTTCTCCCACGCACTCGACATGATTGCCAAGCGCCCTGGGCTCCACGGGGAGCAGTGCGGCATCGGCACGATCATGATGATGTATCTGCACGGGGGGGACTGGGAGGGGATAAGGAGAGCGCTGAGGGAGGTGGGCGCTCCGATCACAGCCAAGGAGGTCGGAGTGGAATCCGAGGAGATAGTGGAGGCGCTGGTGCGGGCGCATGAGATCAACCCAGAGCGGTACACCATCCTGGGAGACAAGGGGTTGACCCAGGACGCCGCAGAGAGGGTAGCTAGGATCACAAAAGTGATATAGGGTGGCTTCATGAAGGAGGATCTGATGCAGAGGATGGTTAGGATCACAAAAGTGATATAGGGAGGGCTTCATGAAGGAGAAGCTAATGCAGGAGAGGATGGCTAAGATCACAAAAGCGATATAGGGATGGCTTCAAGAAGGAGGATCTAATGCAGAGAGGATGGTTAGGATCACAACAGTGATGTAGGAGGGTGAGGATGGTCACGATTACGGTCGCTGGAAAGGGACAGGCTGTGGAAGGCCGCGAATTCGTCTACATGGGTCCGCTCTCAGCCTGCAGGGAGTGCAAGGTGAGGAACATCTGCTTCCATCTGGAGCCTGGAAGGCACTACGTGGTGCGGAGGGTGAGGGACGCGAGCCATCCATGCAACATCCACGAGGGTGGGGTGAGGGTGGTCGAGGTCGAGGAGGTGCCGTTCGAGATATCAGTGCCTTCGAAGCTCGCTATCGAGGGCTCCACGATCACGTTCCAGGCACCGAAGTGCGCCAAGATAGGGTGCAGATACTACGACCTCTGCATGCCCCAGGGGCTTAGGGGAGAGCAGAAGCTTCAAGTGATAAGGACGGGTGAGCCCATCG
Source organism: Thermoplasmatota archaeon (assembly GCA_040753455.1). Taxonomy (GTDB): domain Archaea; phylum Thermoplasmatota; class Thermoplasmata; order SG8-5; family JACRNV01; genus JBFMEL01. The sequence continues at coordinate 7,024 of JBFMEL010000029.1, forward strand.
AGTGCACTAACGGCGAGGAGCGGCGCAGGGTCGCAGTGCTATGATATCAATAGGTTGAAACCCCTATGCCACTGCCTGCAATCTCTTCGGGCGTTACAGTGCTATGAGAGCGGCATCTTGAGTCGCCCATACCCTCGCCTGCAATCTCTTCGAGCATCGCGGTGCTATGCTCCCCTCTCCAGTATCTTGATGTCGTGCTCGATGGTCACAGAGCCGCGCAGCATTGCGCCTACGGAGCAGTATTTCTCGGCAGAGATCTCCACAGCCTTTCTCACCCTCTCCCGATCGATCTCTTTGCCTACAAACACATACCTCATCCGCACGGTGGAGAAGGTCCTGGGATAGAGATCTGTCCTCTCTGCCTCCAGTTCGACCCAGAAATCATCGAGCTTGGCCCTCTTCTTCTCGAGGATGGAGACCAACTCCATCCCCATGCATCCTCCCAGGGCAAGGAGCAGCAGCTCCATGGGCATCGCGCCGCTGTTCATACCCCCAGACTCGATGGTGGTGTCCATTGGCACGGAGTGGTGCGTCTCTGTCCTTCCGATGAAGCTCAGACCATCGATCCATTTCACCGTGGCTTTCATCCCTTAATCCGTATGCCCAAGGATGTTATATCACTTTCGCGGGAAAAATATGATATGGAGGATCGGCATGGGGGGCGTGATACAATGGAAGCCAGGGATGCTGCAAAGAGCGCGCTTCTGAACGTCCTGGAGGCTGCCCCGGGGGAGCGCATCATCGTGGTGTGCGATGATGCCCTGACAGATATCGGCAGGGCGTTCGCCGAGGGCGCACTGGACATCGGGATGTGGACACGGATCGTGGTGCTGGATTCCAGCCACACGAGGAGGGAGATACCCTCGCACCTCCACGAGATCTTCGCCTCGCAGAACCCAGACATCTTCATCAACCTCCTGAGGGGCACGAGCGAGGAGACCCCTTTCCGCATCAAGGTGACGAAGATGGAGACGCGCCGGAGGACCAGGCTGGGGCACTGCCCCGGTGTCACATACGGGATGCTCACCCAGGGTGCGCTCGCGCTGGACTCAGAAGCCTACAGGAAGATGCAGATCTTCGCTGACAAGCTCATCCTGCGCCTGGAGGGGGCGACTATGATAGAGCTCACAGACCCCAACGGCACAGAGCTGAGGTTCAGCGTGGAGGAGCGGTGGTTCTTCACGGACACAAAGGTGGACTGGAAGACGCTGAAGTGGATGAACCTACCGGTGGGCGAGGTGATCGTAGCGCCGATCGAGAACTCTGCCAGCGGCAGACTGGTGTGCAGCACGGCAGTGGGCGGCGTCGGGAAGCTCCCGAGCCCTGTAACAATCGAGGTGAGGAACGGCAGGGCAGAGCGCATAGAAGACGGCGGTCCCCAGGCCAAAGAGTGGATCGAGAAAGCCCTGAACACGGACGAATGGTCCAGGATCATCGGTGAGTTCGCGTTCGGGATCAATCCGAGTGCCAGATTCAGCGACGAGTTCCTCGAGGCCGAGAAGATGATCGGCACGTGCCACGTGGCGTTCGGGAACAACATGGACTTCCCAGGAGGAAAGAACTCGTCCCACAACCACATGGACTTTCTGCTCATGAAACCAACGGTGAAGGTCTCCTACCGCTCTGGGGATGTGACCCACATCCTCAAAGACGGGAACTTCCTCCCCTGAGCGCCACGCACTCCATGACCCTATCACAGCCTAGACAGCGGGAAGCCTTTTCTACACCTTCCTGTATATTAGTCTCGATGACGCTGATGGATGAAGCCAGGCAACGCCTTCCAGAGGTTGTGCAGGAGGCAGCCAAGGCTGAGAGGGTAACTCCCGAGCGCATAGCCAGCTCCATAGCTGCCGGGCGCGCGGTCCTGCCGTTCAACCCTGTTCACTCCCCCAAGCCACTGGTCATAGGGGGGGAGATGAGGGTGAAGGTGAACGTGAACATCGGCACCTCCAGGGACCATGCAGACCTCAACGAGGAGTTGGAGAAGGCGCGCGTGGCGCTGAGGTACGGGGCGGATGCAATCATGGATCTGAGCACCGGCGGTGATATAGACGAGATCCGCAGGACGATCCTCAGGGAGGTGAGGGCGCCCTTGGGCACCGTGCCCATCTACCAGGCAGGGATGGAGAAGGCGCGCAGGAGCGCGATCGTGGAGATGACCGAGGACGATATCTTCAATGCGATAGAGCTCCACGCAAGGGACGGTGTGGATTTCATGACCGTGCACTGCGGTGTCACCAGGGAGAGCGTGGCGCTGCTCCGCCAATCCTCGAGGATGATGGACGTGGTGAGCAGAGGAGGAGCATTTCTCACAGCCTGGATACTGCACAACGAGGCTGAGAACCCACTGTACGCCAACTACGATTATCTCCTCGAGCTGGCTAGAAAGTACGACTTCACCCTGAGTTTGGGTGATGGCTTAAGACCAGGATGCATCGCCGATGCCACAGACGCCCCGCAGGTGCAGGAGCTCGTCACCCTCGGGGAGTGCGTCGAGCGCGCCAGGGCTGCTGGGGTGCAGGCAATGGTCGAGGGTCCAGGGCACGTGCCGATGCACCAGGTCGCAGCCAACGTGCAGATCGAGAAAACGATATGCCGCAACGCTCCATTCTACGTCCTTGGTCCGCTGGTGATAGACATCGCGCCGGGATACGATCACATCGTGGGGGCGATCGGCGGTGCGCTGGCTGGAATGGCTGGCGCGGACTTCCTGTGCTATGTGACGCCATCGGAGCACCTCTCCCTTCCCACGGTTGAAGATGTGAAGGAAGGCACGATCGCGAGTGTGATTGCCGCCCATGCCGCGGACGTGGTGAGGGGGATCGGTATAGAGAGGGACAACGCGATGGCGAGAGCAAGGAAGGCACTGGACTGGGAAGCCCAGTTCAGCACCGCCATAGACCCTGAGAAGGCCAGGGCGCTGAGGGCGCAGCGCAGTCCCTCCGAGGAGGAGGTGTGCTCGATGTGCGGCGACCTGTGCGCCATCAAGATGGTGAAGAGATACCTAACGGGCAGGAGATAGGCGACTGCGCATACGCTTTTATATGCAACCCACATGGCGCGGGATATGCCTGCCGAGACATTCTGTCCGCGCTGCGGTGCGCTACTGAGCCCCCGGAGGCGCGACGGTGCGCTCGAATGGGCATGCGCAAGATGTGGGCATGGTCCCAGGGCGCGCGGTAGAGCGCAGCGGAAGACCGCTCATCCTGAGTTCCCTCTCTTTCCCTATCAGCAGATACGGGGGGGTCAGCGCGAGTTCATGAAGGATGTGAGGAGTGCCATGGAGAGCGGGAAGGTGCTCCTCGCGCATGCGCCCACAGGGATCGGAAAGACAGTGGCTACGCTCTCCGTGCTCCTGGAGAGAACAACCGAGGAGCGCAGGGCGGTATTCTTCCTCACGTCGAAGCAGAGCCAGCACACGATCGTGATCCATACGCTAAGGGAGATCGCAGAGTGCTCCCCTCGGCAGATCCGCGTGGTGGACGTGATCGCGAAGCAGGCGCTGTGCCCATCTGTGGACACCAGCATGCCCGGATACGCCTTCGCGGAGTACTGCAGGATGCGCACCAAGAGCCGCACATGTCCGTATGGAGGGGAGGTGACAGGGGATGTGAGGGAGAGGATACACGGGCAGATCATGCATGTCCAAGAGCTGCAGGCTGTCTGCGTTGATGCAGGCGTGTGCCCCCACAAGGCAGCGCTGGACGCGATGCCAGGGGCAGAGGTGATCGTCTGCGACTACAACTACGTCTTCGATGTCATGGCGCAGGGAGTGCTCGACAGGGCAGGAAGGGCGCTCGATGAGATCGTGCTGGTGGTGGACGAGGCGCACAACCTGCCGGAGAGGATAAGGGGGAACCTGAGCATGGATCTGAGCGCTCGCGGTATGAGGGAGGTGATGCTGGAGGTGGGCAGTCGAAGGCTGAGGGGGCAGAGGTACACCGCCGCGCTGAGGGACGCGATGGAGCGCTGGGCCGAGAGACTCCGAGAGAACGAGGAGGAGTACGTGGAGAAGGAAAGGCTGGAAAAGGTGCTTGGAAAAGCATTCTCGGAGGTGATAGGGGAACAGGATACGATCCAGGACTATGTCGAGTGGCTGATCGGGCTTGGAAACACGGCGCTTCAGGCAGGTGCAGAGCGCTCTCACGCGCTGGAGCTCGGGGAGTTCATTCACAGGTGGACCTCGATGGAGAAGGGGGCCACCAGGATCCTGTCCAGAGGATCGAATCGCTCGTGGGCGCTCAAGCTCTCTTTTCTGGACGCAGCGATGCTCGCTGGACCCGTGTTCTCCGCTGTCCACATGGCTGTGCTGATGTCCGGCACCCTGTGCCCCCCTGTGATGTACGCTGATCTCTTGGGGGTGCCTGCGGAGAGGCGCATGACCAGGACCTATGCGTCTCCGTTTCCAGCCGAGCGCAGGAAGATGATGGGGCTGAAGGGGATCACCACCCAGTACACGAAGCGGGGCGACCTGTTGTACGAGCGCTACGCGGACTGCATATCAGCCATAGCAGGGGCTGTGGGGGGCAACGTGGCTGCCTTCTTTCCCTCGTACCAAGTGATGGAGGAGATCGCCGAGAGGTTGCAGAAGAAGGGGAAGAGGCTGGTGATCGAGGAGCGCTCGATGACGAAGAGGGACAGGGAGCATATCGTCGAGCTCTTGCGCGAGCGGAAGGAGCGGTCCCTGATGTTGGCTGTTCAGGGCGGTGGGCTGAGCGAGGGGATAGACTACATGGGGAACATCCTCTCTGCAGTGGCTGTGGTAGGCCTACCTTTGGCACCACCCAATCTGGAGGTGAAGGCACTGGTTCGGCACTACGCGAGCGAGTTCGGGGCAGTGCTCGGCAATGCCTACGGCTACGTTGCACCAGCGATCAACAAGGTGGTGCAGAGCGCAGGTCGTCTCATAAGGAGCGAGAGGGACAGGGGGATCGTGATCCTCATGGACGAAAGGCTGGCACAGCGCAGGTATCTCGAGTTCCTGCCGCCAGAGATGAGACCTGCAAGGTTCGAAGAGATCGAGGAGATTATTGAAGAGATCAGGGCGTTTTACAGCATGATGCAGTAAGGAGCATTCGTGCATTCTTTGGGCGCCCTATCCCGACCTGTAGCGTTTCAAGAGGATGATGGCATGCTTAAGCCCGCATAGGAGGGGGTGCAGGGGCGAGATGCCATGCTGTACCCGGGGTTGGACGCGCACTATGAGCACTCCCAGGATAGTGGCGCGGCAAGGGGGATCGGAATCGAGAAAGAAGATATAGAGAGGTTCTTTGAGGCGCTGGAGGGCATGAGGGTTGCGCCCGAGGGCTATAGGAGGGCGGACGAGCAGGTGAGGCATCGGATATTCCTATATTTTTTCGCCATCGTTGAGAAACATATTCGGTTATTATATACAACAACTATTTATGGGGATGTGCATATACCTTCAGTGATAACCATGTCCGAAAAACAGCAGAAACAAACGATGAGGCACAAGGCAAAGGATAAAGGACGTGATTTAGGAGATGGACGTTTCCGTCGTAGGTTGTGGGCATGTCTCGAATAAGCGTTACCCGTGGGGGTGTTTGCGTCGTCGTTAGGGCGATTGCTATATATACTTGTAAATATTTTATATCAACCGAGGTGATATAAAAATGATATCCGCTCTTCAGAAAGAGGTCGAGACTTACAATGCACAAAAAAACGAACTCGTCGGTAGGTCGAAGGGTAAATTTGTTTTGGTTAAAGATGATAAGGTTGTTGGTGTTTTTGACACTATCATCGATGCGATTCGCCAAGGGTATGAACGGTTTGGAAATGTACCATTCTTAGTAAAGCAAATAGTTGAGGTCGAAACTCCACAGAATTTCACTTCTAACCTACTCGGTGTCTGAATGCCTTCATTTACAACCCAAGTTCCAAACTTACAAGAATTAGGCCCAATCGTTGAAACTAGAATCATCGTAGGTAAAGTTCTTGAAGACATCCTTAAGCGTGATTCAAAAAGTATTCCAAATCCAATGCCAATTCATGCAATGATCGACACAGGAGCTACGAGAACTGTCGTAAGGGAGGATTTGGTTAAGCAATTAGGATTAAATCCTGTTGGGGTAACCTCAATAACAACTCCATCTTCAACTAATGTTCAATGTTACGAATATCTAATACGTCTAATTCTACCGAATCACATTACGATAGAAACAGTAGCGATTGCAGCGCAATTAGTGGGTCAGCATATCAATGTTTGATAGGTCGAGATATTCTCCAACATGGCGTATTCATTTATACGGGATATACAAATACATTCACGTTGAGTTTTTAATTGTGTGAAATCCTTCCGCCAAACACCCCCCGTATCGTACGCTTATGGGAACGTCAATCAGCAGGGGGCACACAACCGCTTTTCAGCGAAGCTCCCTCCACGAGAACCACCTTAGTTTGATGCGGGGATCGTGATACCCCGCCCGAAGAACCTCGTCCTCTAATCATGCGCGGAACTTTTGTTGTTGTGAAAAATCCCCTTCATCAATAGCACTCCCATAGCCTTATCTCCGACGATGAAAGCTGGAGATATTCGATGCAGACACACTGGGTGAGGCGCTCGAAGTATATACAAAACAATAGCTGAGTTCAACATGGGGTGAGCGAAAGTATCTTCCGGTTTGTCTTTATAATGTATGCTGACATCGCTCAATACACCGCTGGCTCCTCGTACTCCCCGAAGACCTTTCTGAGCACGCCGCACACCTCTCCCAGGGTGGCTTCAGCCTTCACAGCCTTCAAGATCAGGGGCATGATGTTCTCCTCGCCCTCTGCCGCTCTATCGAGCGCGGCGAGCGCGCGCTCCCATCCCCCCCTGTCCCTTTCAGCCCTGATCCTCCGCAGGCGCTCGATCTGCCTTCTCTCCCCCTCTTCATCCATCTGCAGGAGCGGGATCTCTATTTCTCCCTCCTCTCTGTAGAGGTTCACACCCACCACGTGCCTCTCCTCCTGCTCGATCTCCCTCTGGTACTGGTAGGCAGCGTTGGCGATCTCCTGCTGGAAGAATCCCCGCTCTATCGCAGGGATCACGCCCCCCAGCGCCCGAATCTTGTCGAAATACCGATAGGTCTCCTCCTCCATGTAATCGGTCAGGTACTCCACGTAGTACGAGCCCCCCAGGGGGTCAATGACGTTCGCCGCCCCGCTCTCGTGCGCGATAATCTGCTGCGTGCGCAGCGCGATCTTCACAGCCTTCTCGCTCGGGAGCGCCAGCGCCTCGTCCATGGAGTTGGTATGGAGGGATTGCGTGCCTCCCAGCACTGCTGCGAGCGCCTGTATCGTGGTGCGCACGATGTTGTTCTCTGGCTGCTGGGCAGTGAGCGAGCACCCAGCTGTCTGAGTATGGAACCTGAGCCACCATGACCTGGGTTCTTTTGCACCCCTATCCCTCATCTCCTTCGCCCATATCCTCCGAGCAGCGCGGTACTTCGCCACCTCCTCGAAGAGGTCGTTGTGCGCGTTGAAGAAGAAGCTCAGCCTCGCAGCGAAATCGTCGATATCGAGCCCTCTCGCCATCGCTGCATCCACGTACGCCAGTCCATCGGCAAGGGTGAATGCCAGCTCCTGCACTGCGGTCGCTCCAGCCTCCCTGATATGGTAACCGCTGATGCTGATGGTGTTCCACTCCGGTACATGACGAGCGCCGAACTCGAAGGTGTCAACGATCAGGCGCATGGATGGCTCAGGGGGAAAGATGTAGGACTTCTGGGCGATGTACTCCTTGAGGATGTCGTTCTGGATCGTGCCGCGCAGCACGTTCATCCTTGCTCCTTGAGCTTCGGCGGCAGCGATGTACAGCCCCCAGACAACCGCAGCAGGACCGTTGATCGTCATCGAGGTGCTCACCTCCCCCATCGGTATGCCGTCGAAGAGCAGCTTCATGTCCCGCAGGGAGGAGATCGCCACCCCGCACTTTCCAAATTCACCCTCAGCCCTTGGATCGTCGGTATCGAGACCGTACAATGTGGGAAAGTCAAACGCGACACTCAACCCTGTCTCGCCGTGCGCAAGGAGGTACTTGTAGCGCTGGTTCGTCTCCTCCGCGGTGCCGAACCCAGAGAACTGGCGCATCGTCCACAGGCGCCCGCGGTACATCGTGGGATGCACCCCTCTCGTGAACGGATATTCCCCGGGGAACCCCAGGCGCCTCATGTAATCAAAGGGCTTGAGATCCGAAGGGGTGTAGAGGGGCGCGACCTCCACACTGGATGTGGTCATGAACCGCTTCACGCGCTCCCTCTCCTGGGGATATACGGCAGTGTACCAGCGCCTGCGCTCCTTCGCTATCTTATCGTTCATGGGCATCTCAGCAGCCTCGCACCCACCGCAACCAGGAACGATATATTTAGGTTTCGCCCGGTGGAAGGCTGGCTAAAATTTAGTTCGCGGGGAATTAAAATCTCAGGATATCCTCTCGATGACCAGCCTGAAGCGCCTGCACAGCCCGAGGTACAGATACTACACCGACGACTGCGCCCTCGTCCACAACGCCCACTCCCTCACCCAGAAGGAGATAGACGAGGGATACAGCGGCATCTGCTGCGGGAAGATCATAGGTCCGGAGAAGTATGTCCAGCGCTACAATCGGGCGCTACACAAAAACCAGCTCTGGCTCTGCATCTACACCCCGTTCAAGGGCTGGATCAAGTTCAAGATGAGCCGGGAGGACTTGGAGAAGCTCAAGGTGTGCGTGGAGAAGGTGCAGAGGGGATGGGGTGGGATGCAAAGGTTGGAGACCGCCAGTAACTACAGTCCTTCCAGTGCCCCCCTGTCCTCTTGGTGGGGGCTTTGCCTCGGTGAGTTCTCGTTGTCAGTATGCTCCCTCGCCTGCGGCAGCGCCCCCCTGTCCTCTTGGTGGGGGCTTTGCCTCGGTGAGTTCTCGTTGTCAGTATGCTCCCTCCCCTGCGGCAGCGCCCTCCTCGCTTTCTCAGCCCACATCTTCATCCCCATGCGCTCGAACCCGGAGAGAGCTTTATCCAGATATTCCTTGGCCCTTCCATCCTCTCCCTTCGCTTTCCACATCAAGCCGTATTCATAAAACAGCCTGGCCAGCTCTTTTTTATCGCCCACCTCTTCTAGGATTGTCCTAGCTTTACTAAACTCCTCTTCTGCCTTGTTCCAGTCCTTCATCTCCCGATAGACCATCCCAAGAACGCGGCAGCCCATGGCCTCCTCCTTTTTCACCCCTATCTCAACGGAGATTCCAACGGCTTTCTCTGCATTCTCAAGGGCTGTTTCAACATCGCCCGTTTCTAGTTTGACCTCGGTTAGGCAGCAGTAGGCGTTAGTTGACAACCATTTGTCTCCAATTTCCAGACAGATCGCAAGGCATCTCTGTTGGTACGCCAGCGCCTTCTCCAGCTCTCCCCTGTCATGGGTCACGAGGCCGATGTTGGTGAGCGACAGCGCGATGCCCCGCTTGTCCCCTATCTTCTCTAAGATTTCCAGGCTGCGTTCGTAGCACTCCAGCGCCCTGTCCAGCTCGCCCCTGGCATAGTGCACGAGGCCGATGTTGTTGAGCGACGCTGCAACGCCCTGCTTGTCCCCTATCTTCTCCAACATCTCCAAGCTGCGCCCGTGGTACTCCAGCGCTTTGTCCAGCTCGCCTCTATAATCGTGCACGAGGCCGATATTGTTGAGCGAGAGCGCGACGCCCTGCTTGTCCCCTATCTTCTCCCTTATCTCCAGGCTGCGCCCATGGTACTCCAGCGCTTTGTCCAGCTCGCCCCTGTTCCAGTGCACGGCGCCGATGTTGTTGAGCGTTGCGGCGATGCCTACTTTGTCCCCGCACCCATCCATCACTGCCAGGCTTTTTTCGTAATGTTCGAGGGCAGGGTCATATTCCCCCTTGCTATAGTGAATGTTACCCATCGCCCTGAGCGCGTTGCCGATGTCCTTCTGGGCTGCGCCGGTTTCTTCGAATATTTTCAGGGCGGTTCGAGATGATGACAGCCCTTGATCATAATCTCCTATCCTAAGGTAGGCCATGCCCTCGCTTCGGGTTATCCTGCCGTATTCCGCCGTCCCTTTTTCGACAAGCCCTTTTGCTTTGGCAAGCACCTCCAGCGATTTGTCATACTCGCCTTTTTTCTCATAGGCATCGCCTGTTTTCCTCAGCATCCTGGCCTTCGTCTCTTTTTCCTCGGTCGATTCCTTTGCTTTTTCAAGATTCTCGATCGCCTTGTCAAATTCGCCCATTAGGGCCTGGACATCGGCCAACTTTTCCAGGATCACTGGTTTTTCCTCCTCCACTATCACCTCTAAGGAGTGCTCGTAGCACCTTAGCGCTTCCTCGTTCGCGTATCCATCCTTCGCCTTGTCGCCCGCCTTTACCAGATATTCGCCAGCTCTCTCGTCCCCTGCCTCGTAGTAGTGGTGCGCCAGTTCGCTTATGACATCCTCTAAGTTGTCCTTGTGCAGTTCTGCGATTGTGTCCGCGATTATCCTATGATACTCTTTTCTCAAGACTTCACTGATACCATTGTATAACACCTCTCGAATCTTGGTATGATCAAACATGTATTTGTCTTTCAAATAATGGATTAGACGATGGATCTTTTCTATTTCATTTAGATTCTTGAGCAAGGTCAATTTCCGCATCTCTGTAGCCCCTTCCAAGATTTCTGGTGTGAACTCCTCGCCTACCACACTCGCACATTCCAGTATCTCGCGCTGCTCCTTCATCAATCTGTCCAATCTGCGCTTGATGACATCGTACACCTTTGATGGTATGTCCAGCTTCTCGATCTGTTTGACCAGCTTCCATGCGCCCTCGTCGTCCTGCGCTATGCTCCCCTCCTCGGCAAGGAGCTTTACCACCTCCAGCACGAAGAACGGCGTGCCCTCTGTCTCTCTATGCACCCTCTCATAGAATGCAGACCCGAAATCCGCTCTCCCCAGCGCGCTGTTGATTAGCGTCTGGGTATTACTCCTGTCCAGGCGCTTCAGCTCCATCCTCTCCAGTAAATCCTCCCTGCTCATGTTCTGCATCGCAGTCTCCAGTTGATGCGTTCTGCCGTCCCAGGACTGCACGAGGTCCTCGGGGCGGTATGTTCCTATGATCAGCACCCTGTTTTTCCTTGTGTTCCTGGATAAATAGTGCAGGAGGCTCAGTGTGGTCGGGTCTGCCCACTGCAGGTCGTCCAGGAAGTGCACAATCGGGCGCTCGATCGAAGCCCTCTGGATGCCGAGCAGCACGTTGTCGAACAAGTTCTCCTGTTTTAGCTTCGGATCATCCACTAGGAACCTGCCGTCGTACTTGCCGGACTCGATGAGCCACGAAACCTTCGGCGCAAGGTCTGGGACCTCTGACATCTCCCCTGACCATCCATCCAGCCTGTCCCCTACTGTCTCGAGCACGCGCCTCATGTCATCGACAAGGAACTCGCTCTGCGTCCCTTCGATCACACACGTCAGGGAGACATTGCCCCTGGACTGAAGGAGGATCTGGTAGCGGTCGTATCCGATGATGTTGATCCCCTGTCCCCCTTTCCCCATCATGGATAGAGAGTCCTGCACAAAGTCCCCCACTGCCTTCAGCATCGAGGTGAAGATGTCGGGATCCAGCCCGGATTCCTCGCGCTCCGCCTTGGCTGCAAGGATCCCAGCCTTGTTCATCAGGTACGCCGAGATCACCTTCGGGGGCGGCGCCCCGGCGATCAGATGGTGCATCCCGACCTCCCGGAACGCAGTCTTGAACGGGAACAGCGGCTCCAGGCTTTCCGCAAGGCACCAGCCCCGGATGACCTGCGCGCCCTTGGCTTCAGCATCCTTGATGAGTTCCGAGACCAGGCGCGTCTTGCCTATGCCCGCTTCTCCGGCCACGAAGACTGTGCTGCCCTCCTCCTGCAGAGCCTCTTCGAGTTTTGCCCGCAGCCTACCAAGCTCCTCCTCTCTGCCGACCAGCTCTGGGTGGTGAAGTGCTAGCTCCTTCAAAGCTCTGCCCCTGTTGAGAGGGGATTAGGTCAGAGATAGAAATATGTGTCGGAGGGAGGATTCTGTACGTCAAGGCGAGCTATTAGAACCGCCCAGAATGTCCTCGACTATCCCCTTCACCATCTCCTTCGCCTTCCCATCTCCTGAAGAAGTTTGGGTGACCCTACGACGCGCTCTCAAACTCGGCCAGATACATGATGCGTCTCAATCCCACCAACGCAAGAATCCCTTTCTCTTTATCCTTGATGTCTGTCCAGTCGCCAGTGACGAAATCCAAGGTCACGTTCAATTCCAACACGAGGTCGTGTGCGTCGAGGAGAAGTTCCACATCGCTGGCGTTCGCCACGAGAGCAGATAAGCCTGCCTGGATATCGGTATATGGTTTGAACCGCGACCATGACTCTATATCCATCTTGGACAGCAG
>JBFMEL010000030.1:0-19226 GCA_040753455.1 Thermoplasmatota archaeon
GTGCTCGAGCCGCTCACTGTCGCGTAGCGAAATCTGTCCCTGAGCGTGGTGTGGATCGCCTCGCAGACCATGGCAACGGTGGAGCCCTCCTTCACGATCAGCGGCTCTGTGATGTCAGCCTTCTTCCCTGGCGGCTTCATGTATATGCGCATGAACCTGAGCGAATCGTAGATCGCTTCTTTCAGCTCTTCCAGCCCTTCTCCCTTCTCGGCAGAGATCGGGATCACGTGCCAGCCCTTCATTCGTTCTTCCAGCCCGGTGAGATATTCCTCGTTCACGAGGTCGATCTTGTTCAGCACCACGAAGGCTCTGAGGTATGCCCTGTTCCCTGCTACATGGTCTATCACATCCTCTGCGCTCACCTGTTCCCTGATCACCACATCCGCGCTCACGATGCCGAACTCCTTGAGCACATCCGCTACCTCTTCCATGGTCACATCTGTCAAAGGCAGGGTGGAGCTCACGGTGATGCCGCCCCTTTCCCTCCTCGTGATATGAATATCAGGCGGATGGGTGTTGAGCCGAATCCCGGCTTCGTATATTTCGTTCACCAGCACGCTCAGGTTCGTGTCGAAGACATCCACCATCAGCAGCACCATGTCCAGCGTCCTCAGCACAGAAAGGATCTCCCTGCCCCTTCCCCTGCCTCTCGATGCCCCTGAGATGAGCCCGGGCATGTCCAGCACCTGGATCTTTGCCCCCTTGTAGTCGAGGATCCCGGGCACCACATCGAGTGTGGTGAAGTGATACGGGGCGACCAGGCTCTGGGCATCGGTGATCCTGTTGAGGAGCGTGCTCTTTCCCACACTGGGCAGACCTGCCAGCCCCACTGCGGCATGCCCTGACCTCCTCACACCATAGCTTCGACCTGGAGCCTTGGCAGCCTTGATCTCTGCTTTTGCCCTCAGCCTGGCGAGCTTCGCCTTCAGGCGCCCTATGTGGCGCTGCGTCGCCTTGTTGTAGGGCGTGCGCTGTATCTCCGCCTCTATATCCCGTATCTGATCCTCGAGCGCAGGCATTGCGGGCATATTAGCGCATCATCTTGATAGGGTTTCTGGTAGTGAGATGCAGTTACGCCATCGGCAGCTTGAGCCCCGCGCGCCTGGCAGCATCCTTCGCCTCCTCGTAACCCGCATCCGCGTGGCGCATCACCCCCGTTGCCGGGTCGTTGGTCAGCGCGAGCTCTACGCGCTTCTCTGCGGTCTCAGTCCCATCAGCTACAACCACCAGCCCGGCATGGATCGAATATCCTATGCCCACCCCGCCTCCGTGATGCACCGAGACCCATGTGGCTCCAGAAGCCACGTTCAGCATCGCGTTCAGGACTGGCCAGTCCGCGATCGCGTCGCTACCGTCCCTCATCCCCTCTGTCTCTCTATTGGGCGAGGCTACGGAGCCTGAGTCATGGTGATCCCTGCCGATGGCGATCGGCGCACTCACCTCCCCATCCCTTACCAGGTGGTTCAGCACCTTCCCGAACCTCGCGCGCTCCCCTAATGCGAGCCAGCATATGCGTGCAGGGAGTCCCTGGCACTTCACGCGCGCCTGTGCCATCATGATCCAGCGCCTGAGGTGCCTGTTCTCTGGGAAGGTCTCCAGAAGGGCGCGGTCTGTGCGAAAGAGCTCCTCTGCCTCGCCAGACAGCACCACCCACCTGAACGGTCCGCTGCCCTGGCAGAACAGCGGTCTGATGTATGCAGGCACGTATCCAGGCATCTCGAACGCATCCTTCACCCCATTCTCCTGGGCGACAGCCCTCAGATTGTTCCCGTACTCGAAGACCCTCGTGCCCATCTGCTGCAGGGCAAGGAGGCTGCTCACATGCACCTTGATGGAGGCGTGCGCCCGGCGCAGATATCCCTTTGGATCACGGGCTCTGAGCTCCTCCGCCTCCTGCACAGTGAGACCTTGGGGCACGTAGCCGTTCAAAGGGTCATGCGCAGCGGTCTGGTCTGTAGCCACGTCAGGCACGATGTGCCGTCTGACCAGCTCCTGCACCACATCCGCGGCATTTGCGTGCAGGCCTATGGATACAGCCTTCCCCTGAGCCAGGGCTCGGCTCTTTAGTGCAAGCGCATCCTCAAGGGTTTTTGCCTTCAGATCACAGTATCCTCCAGCGATCCTCCTGTCGATGTGGCTCTCATCCACCTCAGCGATGATCCCCACGCCATCGTTCATCGTGATCGCCAGCGGCTGTGCACCGCCCATCTCGCCGAGCCCTGCGCTCAGCACCCATTTACCCTTCAGCGTGCCGCCGAACTCGCGCCTTGCCAGCGCCCCGATCGTCTCATATGTTCCCTGAAGGATCCCTTGCGTGCCGATGTATATCCATGAGCCTGCGGTCATCTGACCGTACATCGTGAGCCCTTTAGCCTCCAATTCCCTGAAGTAATCCCATGTAGCCCACTTCGGCACTACGAGGGCATTGGCTATCAGCACCCTCGGTGCCCACTCCGTTGTCCTGTATATCCCCACAGGCTTCCCTGACTGTATCAGCAGCGTTTCATCGTTCTCGAGGGAGCGCAGGGCGCGCACGATCCCATCGAAGCACTCCCAGTTCCGCGCTGCCTTTCCCGTGCCCCCATACACGATGAGGTTCGAGGGGTCTTTAGCCACCTCAGGGTCCAGGTTGTTCATCATGAGCCGCAGCGCTGCCTCCTGCCCCCATCCCTTGCAGGATCTCTCCGTGCCCCTATCTGCCTTGACCAGCCTGCTCATCTCAGCACCGATCCCCTCATGCGGGCGGATATCAAAAGCTTTTTCCTGCGCTGGGCTTGCCACCCAGCCCATAAACTGGAACGCAGGAAGATATGGAAAGAGCCATCGTGCATCGGGCTGAGGATGTAAGAGCCCTCTAAGAATGGGAGCCTCGATCTGCTGGTTTCGCCTCAGCGCTCAGTGATGCAGGTGCCTCTTACCTGGTGATTAAAGTTTTATAACATCGTTCCATCTCCACACGAGGCGTTCACATGCGGCGCGAGGAGATCCTGAGCAGACAGGTCCATCAGATCGACCTCGAGAAGGTGAGCACGATCAAGGAGCTGGTGGAGAGCTTCAAGGGCGCGTCGATCCAAGCCAGGGCGCTGGGCTCCTGTGCATCAGTCTGGGAAAGGATGCTCACCGCAGAAACAAGACCCACGATCTTCATAGGGCTCTCGGGCGCGCTGATCGCAGGCGGGCTGAGGAAGGTGATCAGGGACGTGATCGAGCACAACTTGGCTGATGTGGTCGTCTCGACAGGCGCCATCGTATATCAGGACTTCTACCAGGCGCTGGGCTACCAGCATTATATTGGTGAGCCATCAATGGACGATGTGATGCTGCGGGGGATGGAGATCGATAGGATATACGACACGCTCGTGGACGAGCAGAAGTTCGAGGAGACCGACGAGTTCATCTGCGGGACCATGAAGAAACTGGAGCCAAAGGCGTATTCGAGTCGGGAGATATTGAGGATCCTGGGCGACTATGCCAAGAACGATGCGGGATCGATCCTCGGCACTGCAAATGAGCATGGCGTGCCTGTCTTCTCCCCGGCGCTGAACGACAGCAGCATCGGCATCGGGATGACGATGTACCACGCGAAGCACAGGAAGAGCCCGCATGTGATGCTGGATTCCATCAAGGACAACTACGAACTGCTCTCCATCATCAGGCACTCGAAGGAGACGGGCGTGGTGTACGTCGGCGGGGGAACGCCCAAGAACTGGGTCAACGACGGCGTGGTGATGGCCAACTATGTCTTCCAGCGGGAGGTAGAGGGACACACCTATGCGGTGCAGCTCACGACCGATGCCCCGCACTGGGGTGGTCTGAGCGGCTCGACGCTCAAGGAGGCGCAGTCATGGGGCAAGGTGCACAGGGATGCAAGGAGGGCGACAGCCTATCTCGAAGCCACTGTCGGGCTGCCGCTCCTGGTAGGGTACTTAATCCACAGCGGTGCAGCCGAACGAAGAAAGAGGCTGAGGTTCGAGTGGGACGATACAGGCGAGCTGATCGGCATGGCGACCGCGTAGCCTATTTCCGCCTGCGCTTCCTGCCTCTTCTCGGCTTCGGCTCTTCCACAGGGCTCGGCTCCCCTGCGAAGACCACCACCCGCGCCCCCTCCTCGGTTCCCAGGGCTTCGATGTCGAGTGCTGTCAATCTTATCGCCCCATCCACGTAGATCGGATCCGGGTAGGCTTGAAGCGTGATGGTGCGATCACCGCTCTGAACAGTCACCACGTCCCCAGGGCGCAGCCCCAGATCCTC
The DNA here is from genome assembly GCA_040753455.1 of Thermoplasmatota archaeon. Taxonomy (GTDB): domain Archaea; phylum Thermoplasmatota; class Thermoplasmata; order SG8-5; family JACRNV01; genus JBFMEL01. The sequence goes on from JBFMEL010000030.1 coordinate 4,252, forward strand.
GAAGGCAGGGGGGCAGAGCTTCGCCCATCCGCAGGTCTCTATACTGCTCCTTATCACCCTCAGCACCGCGCTCTTGGGCATGAGCAGGGGATTGAATTCCATTATAAAGGGGTTTCTCAGCCGGGGTGCCGCTCACCTTGATTGATATAGGTCCTCATGTGACCTGTTTCCGTGCTCCCTTGTCTGTAAGGAGTTCCCTTGCCCTGCGCTTGAACTCCTCCACGTCCTTCGCCAGCAGCTCCTCCAGCCCTTCCACGTCGAACCCCTTGGAGCGCCAGGCTGCGATCTGCCTCTTGTATGCCTCTATCTCCTTGCTCCCTTGGTGCTGTTCGTGTGTGGGGCTCGGTGCTCGGGAGAGTACAGCCTTCGCCTTCGCCTTGAACACCTCGAAGTCCCCGTCCACCAACGGTTCGAGCTCGCTCACGTCGAACCCCATCTTCCGCCATTTTTCTATGCGCTGGAGAAGGATCGCCCTGCGTCTTTCGTGTTTTGGTGCAGGGACCTTCTCTTCCTGAGCAGTCTGTGGTGCTTTCTCTACTCCGACAAGATCATCCAATACCTCTGAGAACTCCTCAGGCAGCTCGGCGATCGACGCTGCTACAGCTCTTGCGTCATCGTCCGAGACCTCAGCATCGGATGCCAGCACAGCGGCTATCTGCGCCTTCATCTCATCGGGCAGCGCCGCGATCTCCGGATCCCCTGCAACCTCCCCCAGCATCTCCTCCAGAGCCTCGGATACCCGCATCCCTATCTTCATCGCATCTTCCTGAGTGACCGTGGCGAGCACCGCGCTGCCGCACACGCCGCACTCCTTCTCTGTCGCAGGCACGGGGGACCCGCACGCAGGACAGCGCACCAGGCGAGCCCTCTCTCCCCTCATCTTGGCGTGGGCGAGGATCAGCCTGTTCGCGATCATGCGCCCGGTCCGCTCCCCTTTTTCGTCCCCTCCGAATACGCATGTGGTGAACTCCTCGATGCTCCTGATCCCCCTCTTGTAGAGCGCAAGAGCACCAGCCCTGGAGATCCCAGGGATCATCGTCAGCTCCTCCAGAGCCTTCTTCGTCTCTGGATCGCTGACATCGACCTTGACCTCTTCCACGGGCAGGCTGGGCGGCGCGGAGACTGCACCCTTAGCAACGAACACGGTCTTGCACCTGGAGCATGACAGCGCCCCCTCGGGGTTCCCCTGTCCGCAGACCGGACAGCTATATGTCATTAAAGCCACATCGCTCCCGAAGTATATAAGGGTTGGCTGCGGCATCCTGCCCCTCTAGAACACCGGTGCCCTGTCCACCAAAACGACACCGTCTTATACGGCTGCCCAATCTTGAGCCAGAAGTTCCGCCTGCTCCAAGATTGTCAAGGTGGCCTTTTCTTGTTTGTCCGGTGGATACCCATGCCTCCGCAACACCCTCTTGATCATCACCCTTAACTTGGCCCTTACACACTCTTTCACGGGCTGGTAGTGCACGCAGTAATCACCTAATCTTACTGTTTTCCAATCTTCACTCTTGACCGATCCTCCATGTCCGAGATGTCCAGGTCAAGTACTGTTAGGGCTTTGCCGCCGAGGTCGCTGTCCAGCATACCATTACGGAGATGGCAGTGATAGATGGTTTTAAGTTGGTTCATTCCAGTCCCTCCAGCTCTTCGAGTAGGGCTCTGCGCTTCTGGAATTCGCCCCTGATCCGCGTTATGGCAGATTTCCATGAGTCCTCGTCGTCAAGCTCTTCCAGGTATGTATCCCTTACCGTTTCCAGATATCTTCTGGCAACGCGGTAGTTGCCTCTTTGGCCTGCCAGGATGTACTTTCTGGCCCGCCTCAGGTAATAACCAGCTATCTCATTGGGATAATCTGTTCTGAGCTTTGCGGCGAACTCTTCGGTCACATCTACATTTGGTCTGAACCAAACACCGCCGACATCGTTGGGAGGGTTGAGCACGAGTCTCAGGACCTCGGCCTTCTCCCCCCTCTGCATCAGGATGGCCAGATAGTCCTTGAGGTTATCTTTCTTGACCTTTTTCAGGTAACCAGTCTCTATATTGTCCCATTCCTCCCTTTTTATGTAATTCTGCATTTTCATGAAATAATCGAAATGCCCACCCCACCGGAGATGGTCGTAACCCGCCAGCAGGTATTCCTTGGCTTTGTTGTAATTTCCCTTCTTGCTGTGGTACCCGAATCCTCTTTTGAGCATTTCCAGCTCTTCGGTCTTTCTCTCCAATGCGGTTCGTATCAGCCTGTCTATATCGCCGGTGCAATCAAGCTTCTCGTAATGGTCGAACAAATATGAGAAAAGCTCGGTGCACCTCCCCTCGCCTTCCAATATACCCCTCTCTGCGGTTTCAAGCGCTTTCTCGTCCATTCCCTTCTGTATGTAATATCCCACGAGGTCCCAATAGTCCATTCCATACTTCATTTGGCTCGTTCGAAGCGCTAGGTATGATTTATCGTCCCCTAGATGCTCCGCGTATATCTCCATGGCCTTTTCCTTCTCCCACCTGCTGGGATTCTTCATGTACAGCGAAGCAAGGTATTCCCAGTCTTCCCGATCCTTGCAGAGACCGAACATGATATCGTTTAGAGTGTCGTCGAATCCCGAGTTGTGGAAATGGTACTGTTCAAAGGCCCTGCCTATCACCTCAGACCTTGCCTCCCGCGAAACGTTCTCCTTTTCAGCAATCTCCTCCAACTCGTTCAGGTAGTCGTAGGCCATCTCTTCCTCCGATTCGTCCCCTCCTCCGTACTCGTTGAACTTCTCGATGATGCTCTCTGCTAAACACCACGTTTCAAGGAAAAGTTGATCGGTCAGGCCGGTCTCGTTCGGCGTTTCTACGGATTCGTCTTTTTTCTGGTTGGTTTTCAGCCAGTTCAAAGTCACGAAATCAAAATGATCGTATCTCGTTCTCAGATGCAGGAGAAGCTTGATGAGTTTCTCCTTTCCGAGAGTCCGGAGTCTGTTCTCCAAAGAACACACCCTGTTTTTCATCTCCGCGCACATACGCCCTCCGTTCTCTCTCTCAGAATCTGCATTTGTCTCCGTTCTCCTTGAGCCATTTTATTTTTTCCTTATAGTTTGGTATCGCTTTTTCGATCAGTTTCCAGAAATTTTTGGAATGGTTGGGTTCGATCAAATGGGTTAGCTCGTGCACGCATACGTATTCCAGCACGTCGTCCGGTGCGAACAGCAGCCTCGTCGAAATATTGATGTTGCCTGCGCTTGAACAGCTGCCCCAGTTCGACTTGTTGTGCTTGAAGAATATCTTGCTCAGGGGTTGATTGAAATGTTTTTTGTTCAGCTCGTCGATCCTCTTCTTGAGTTCTGGTATTCTCTTTTGGGCGATGCATCTGCTGAGGAGCGTCGAGATGTGCTTGTTCTGCGCCTCTTTTGACAGGGTGCTGGGTATTGAAAGCCGGATCGCGGAGCCATCTATTCTTGCGGAGATCCCCTGCTTGTCCTTGAACCCAATCCTTAGAACGTATTCGTCACCGCTCACCGTTATTCTGTCCCCGTCCTTGTATCCTTTTTGAACCTCCGGTCTGAATCTCTCCGGGTTCTCCTTCAACCTATCTATCGCCCACTGTTTCAAACTCGTTAACTGTCTGCGTTTTTCCTCCTCGCTGAGAAAGGAGGGAATTCGTATGTTGATCGCCGTTTTTCTGATGGATACTCTGCAGTCGTTTCTCTTTTCGTAATGAATTTTCACTGGGCGCTTTATCCCGTTGACCTCCAACGTCTCAACATCCATATTCGATCTCCTTCGTCTCATCCCTCATATTTCGGCTTCAATCTCAGATGTAAATAATCTTCGATCAGTGATAATAATTCCCTGGGCTTTTCGGATGAAATCAGAATGTTTACGCGATAGGTGTTCAGCTTAATCCAATCAGATAACTCGTATTTACCCAGACTGTCTGTTTCTGGAAAATCCGGGTCTTTTCTAAGAGAGCCAGCCAGCGTGCTCTTGGCACTCCCAGTATAGTGCTGGCTTGTATATCTAGCATTGGAATTCGGCCCCGCCTTACCTATCTTCAACCATTTTCCGCCCATTCCGAACCCGTAAACAGCCATTTTACCATGGGGCAAATCCCTTGGCTGCTGGTGGGGGCAATGTAGGAATTCAACGGTTATTTCTTCTCTTTCAATAGGCTCGCCAGCAAGCTCCGCTACTCTGAGAAAGTCGGTCATGGCGGTCTCTATTTCCGAGTTCCAATCAGGCATCTGTCTCCTCCAGTATCTTTCTTCCTTTTTCCGTGAGAACGTATCGTCCAGTCTTTGGTGGGCCTTCGAACAGTATAAGGTCAGCCTCTTTCAAGAGTGCAATGTCCCTCTCTGCCGTAGCAGTGGAGATTTCGAAGGTTTTCTCCATCATCATGCGGGTGATGGATTTGTCCTCGTATATCTTTACCAGCTCTCTGGCTAGCCTTTGTTTTACTCCCTCGTTTACTCCCTCACGTACTCCCTCATTTACTCCCTCGTATGCTCTGGTTAGTATCTCTTTTTGATATTCACCCGACCTGACCCTGGCTTTCACCCCAGTTTCCACCAACTTTTCGCCCAACTCTTCTTTTCTTCCGAATACCACAATAAAGCCAGTTTTTAAGGGCTTGAACTCGACATTTACATCGTTGGCTTCACACTCGGTATATATTCTCCTCAGCCCAGAACCCCAGCGTTCGATGTCTTTAGAGAGATAAAGCGTGTTAGCGAGCAGTGGATTCCTCAGAACAGAGCGCTCCTCGCCTTTGATGAAGTCCTCCGGATTCAGTCCTTCGGGAAATGTGCCGGGGTTGTATATCTCGATCCTGTCCTTGAATATCGCGACCTCGTTCCCCTTGAGATTGAGATAATCCCTGTGGCATAGGGAGTTCACCAGCGCCTCTCTGATGGCCTTAATCGGGATTTCCGGTATTTCCTCACGCTCCAGCTTTCCGAAGGTCACACTCCACCTCATGTGATTTTTAATGTACAGCTCGGTCTCTTTCAGCACATCAAAAAGATTGCCTTTAAATTGGTTGATATCCAAAAACGTTGTTTTATCCGTGCCTGCGAAAATCGCAGTCTGGAACTCGAGAGGGTTCTCATCGCAAAATAATAACTCGGCGGTTTTCAAGAGCTTGCCGTTTTCAAGAAGTCCGAGCTTATTCAGAGTGTTCTTAACACCGTTGTACTCAAAATCGAGCCTACCCGCGCGTCTAGCCTTATCAATAAAATCCCTTAAAATATTCTCATTGATGGATTCCAATCCAGCTTTGGATGGCTGATTGTCCCAGTAAAGCTTGTCCCTATTCCTCCCTAGTATGATCTTTTCAATCCCACCAGGACTCAAGGGCTTGTCTTCGTCAGCGGTCCTCATATAGACCCTGCCGTAGGCATAGTATGGAACGCTCGTGCCATCAAATTCAACGAGGATGCAATCTCTGCCTTCTATTGTCACACTTTCGATTTTTGGATAAATCTTTGGTTGAATATGATTAGAAATAGCCTGGGATATGTCTCTAACAGTGTCCTTTCCAACTTGCTGGCCAACAACCGTACCATCGTTCTTGATTCCAAAATACAGCTGTCCTTTTTGATGCTTGTTTAATATAGAGGCTATTGATATGACTCCTTCTTTCAACTCGGATGTGGATCTTTTCAATTCCAGGGTCTCGGATTCCTTAAGTGTCATCACCTGCCTCCAATCGGACAAGGAGTGTGGCTGGAATTGGACATCACAATCTGTGATTTCAAGTTAAATTTGTTTCGTTGATGTTTTTCCTCAAATGCATCGGATATGTATCTTAGGAAGATCACACCTAGAACAACGTGCTTATATTCTGCTGCGTCCATGTTGCTTCGAAGCTTGTCTGCTGCCTGCCAGAGCTTTTCCTCGAACCCCAAGTTCGCGCCGTTATTTGGCGTTGTTCTCTTTGGCATTGAGCTCCCTGCTACTGTGGGAGATATCTACAAAGCGCAATATAACGATTATCATCCTAACCCAATCGGTCAGGAAGATTTCTTTACGCCCCTGCATCCTTTTTATACAGGTATGCCTTTCCCCTCACTGGAGTGATCCGATGGCCTGGGAGCAGTCCGAGGTCCGTGCGCTCAAGCCGAACAGGTACGTGCTGATAGACGAGGAGCCATGCAAGATACTGAGCATCACGACCTCAAAGCCTGGGAAGCATGGCGAGGCAAAGGCGCGCATAGACGCAGTCGGTTTGTTCGATGGGCAAAAGCGCAGCGTGGTCTTTCCAGTGACGCACAAGGTCCGTGTGCCGATGATCGATAGGCGCCAGGCGCAGGTACTGGCGATCATGGGGGAGGAGGTTCAGCTCATGGATTCCGAGAGCTACGAGGTCTTCCAGGTGCCGATAGAGGAGGAGATGAGGGGCAGCCTGGAACCCGGCAAGGACATCCAATACATCGTGGCTATGGACAGAAAGAAGATCACGAGGGCATGAGTTGATAAAGTTCGCGGATGCAAACTCTCCGCTGGAGAGGGCAGAGGCTGTAGTGATAGGTGTCTGCTTCGAGGGCACGGTATCCTTTCGCAAGGGCACAGCCTGCGCCCCCGACGCCATAAGGAAGGAGGCGCACAACTTCGAGACGTTCCTGATGGAGCATGGTGTAGACCTCTTGGAGGCAGAGGTGCACGACGCAGGCAACCTTACAGGATTCGAGACCGTTGGGGCGATGATGGCGGAGGTGGAGAAAGCAGTGCGCGCTCTCGCATCTGGGCACAGGTTCATCGTCGTTCTGGGGGGCGAGCACTTGATCACCGTGCCCACTGTCAAAGGGCTGGGTGCTTCGAGAGTCATAGTGCTCGATGCGCACCTGGACTTCAGGGACGATTACGAGGGGGAGAGGTACAGCCATGCCTGCACGAGCCGCAGGATCGCCGAGCTCGTTGGCACAGAGCATATCTACCAGATCGGTGTGAGATCTGCATGCGCGGAGGAGCTGAGGGATGCCGAGCAGATGGGGCTGCGCTTCTCCACGGCCAAGGATGTGCGGGAGGCTGGGATCGTGGAGATCTGTGCCGAGGCAGAAAGGTTACTGGGCTCTGGACCCCTCCACCTCTCCCTGGACATCGATGTCATAGATCCAGCGTACGCTCCAGCTACAGGCACCCCGGAGCCCTTCGGGCTCTCGCCCCTCGATGTCAAGAGGGTCGTCGAGCGCTTCGCACCGCGTTTGGTAGGGATGGACGTAGTGGAGGTCTGCCCACCTCATGACAGCGGCAACACAGCATCGCTGGCAGCAAGGTTGATAAGGGAGGCGCTGGGGCTGCGGCTGCTGGGCAAGTAGATATTTATACACCACGTATATACGCACCACACAGGGATTTCACATGGAGATTGCCCAGTTCCTCATCATCCTGATCATCGCGAGCATCGTGGCAGTGCTGGCGAAGCACATCAGGTGGCCATACACCATAGCGCTGCTCATCTCTGGGATCATCGTGGGGCTCCTGGGCGGCTACTTTAATTTCTACGCGCCCGTCACATTGGATAAAGAGATCATCTTTCACATCCTTCTTCCCCCTCTGCTCTTCGAGGGTGCGCTGCACATGCCCCTGCGCCACCTGCGCGAGAACGCCAAAACGATCTCGCTCTTGGCGATCCCTGGTGTGATCCTCTCGACGATCTTCGTCGGCTTCATAATAAACCTCCTCATCCCAGAGATACCGCTCTACATCACGCTGCTTTTCGCTGCAATCATCATACCTACCGATCCTGCATCTGTGCTGGCGATCTACAAGGAGACCAAGGTACCGCAGAAGATGCGAACGATCGTGGAGGGGGAAAGCATCTTCGACGACGGCATAGCGATCGTGATGTACAACGTGCTGGTAGGGCTCATAGTGGTAGGGGATCTGGACCTTGCCCAGGGAGCCCTGCAGTTCGCAAGGCTCTCGATCATAGGGATCGCGCTCGGCGCAGCCTTCGGCTACATCACCTTTCACATCCTACGGAAGATAGATGATCGGTTCACGGAGGTCATGATCACGATGATCCTGGCGTTCGGGATATTCTCCTTAGCTGAGGTCCTTGGAGGCTCAGGGGTCTTCGCAGTGGTGATCGCAGGGCTGATCCTGGGCAACTACGGCACAAGGTTCGCCATGACCCCCTCGACCAGGGTTTCACTGGTGAGCTTCTGGGGCTTCTTGGCGTTCGCTGTGAACTCCCTGCTCTTCATCCTCGTCGGGATGAGCGTGCCGCTGGGCGCACTGGGCGGAGAGGTGCTGATCATTCTAATCGCCGTGCTCGCCTTGTGGTGTGCCAGGGCGCTCACCGTGACCAGCGTTGGTAGAATCATAAACAAGAGGAAGAAGGAGCTGCCTGGAAAGTGGCAGGTCATGATGTGGTGGGGCGGGCTGAGGGGTGCGATCCCGATCGCGCTCGCGCTCTCGATCCCCCTGGGGTTTCCTCATAGAGATACGATACTCACAGCCACATTCGGCGTGGTGCTCTTCACCCTCCTGGTGCAGGGACTGACACTCAAGCCGATGCTCAGGCTGTTAGGGTTCCAGGCCGAGAGAAAGGAGGATACAGAGGAGGCTTTTGTGAAGGATACAGTGAGCGAGCTGAAGGAGATGCACGAGGACGGCGAGCTGTCCGGCGCTGGGTACGAATGGCTCACGCACAGGTTCTCCCAGGCGAACTCCCAGCTCCTGACAGACGTCGGGGCGCTGATCCATGAGCACGGCTTCCTGCCCAGGGAGGAGTACGCTGAGGCAGTGAGGGAGACGCTGAGGTCGAAGTGCGAGATGGTAAAGGATGCACTGGGCAAGGGTTTGATCACCCCCGAGGCAGGGAGGAGGCTCATCGATGAGATCGAACTCCAGACCGCTGTGCTGCCCAGGGATATATCCACAGCCAAGCCGCTGCCCGGTCCTACCGCCCTCTTCCGCACAGTGACGAGGTGGAGCCCCATGGAAAGAAAGTGCTGGGCATGCCACCGCCCTGTGGAAAAGGAGGAGGAAGGATATGTGTGCCGATGCGGCACCCACTTCCACAGGGAGTGCCTCGAAGGTGTGGAGAAATGCCCCGTGTGCATGGCCAAGGTATAAGCAGCATGAAACCTGTGGCGAATAGCCCTTACCTCACTATCGCCTCTCCGCGCTTGTAGTGCGCCAGCTCGAACTCCGTGGTCATCTCGATCGCTTCTTTAGGGCAGGTTTCTGCGCACTGCGCGCAGAAGGTGCAGTAATCCAGATCGAAGACAGGGCGCTTCTTGCCCTCTATCTCGTTTATCTTGCACGCGCCTGATGGGCATACCTTCTCGCACTGCCCGCAGCTGATGCACCTGTCCAGGTGGAACTTCATCTTGCCCCTCAGCCCGGGTGGTGGGGTCAAGCGCTCAAACGGATACAGCACTGTTGCCGGCTTCTTGAATATGTACTTGAGGATGTCGGGCAGCATCGCGCCAGGGCGCTTCATCAGAGCCACCCCCCGAACCTTACCACCACTGCAGCAAGCATCTGCAGCAGTGCCAGCGGTATGAGCCATTTGTATGCTACCGAGACCATCTGATCTATCCGGATCCTCGCCACCGCGGACTTCATGAGGATCAGCAGGAATATGACTACCAAGGTCTTGAGCAGGAAGATGATCGCGCCTATGACCCAAGCGAGATAGAAGGGCTGGATCGTGCTTATGTCCAAGAGCGGGCAGTATGGACCCCCTAGGAACACCCCCGTCAAGAGCGCTGCGCCCACGACCAGCTCTGCGTCCTTCGCCAGTCTGAAGAGCGCCAGCCTGCGCCCGGAGTAGTCTGCCAGCGGACCTGCAACGATCTCCGTCTCAGCCTCGGGGATGTCGAACGGCAGGCGCTCGAGCTTGCCCTGGAGGGAGATGAGCGCGATGAAGAACCCCAGCAGCACAAGCGGAAGCAAAAGCCAGTGCCCGTTCATGAACCCTACTATGCCTGACATGCTCCAGGTGCCGGCGAGCAGTGCTGGTGCCAGGACAGCAAGGAAGAATGGGATCTCATAGGAGAAGAGCTGCGATGCCACGCGCATCCCGCCCACCTTGCCGAACAGGTTTCCCGAGTGCCAGCCACCAAGGAAGATCGCAAGCGCCGGGATCGTCAGGAGATACAGCGCCACGATGATATCGCCCTCAAAGCTGTGCAGCGCCCCTGCCTTTACAACAGGGATGTACAGCATCGCTGACAGCACCGCTGCGAGCCCGAAGATGGGCACCGCGGAGAAGAGCAGTCTCTCCGCGGTCTTTGGCACCACATCCTCCTTGGCGCACAGCTTGATGAAGTCCGCCAGCGGCTGCATGAACGGGGGACCGACCCTGCGCTGTATCCTCGCGTATATCTTTCTGTCCATATACTCTGCGAACAGTCCAAAGGCTATCACGAACAGGATGCCCGGGAAGATGAGGGCGTATATCACAGCCAGGAGGATGCTCATTGCTTCCACCCCCTTTCAGCGTACCACTTGATGCCGTATTGTCGAAGGCTCTCCCCGCTCAATATCTCGCCCTCCTCTCTTCCATCCCTGAGGACGAGGACGCGGTCCATGCATGCCATGCAGGGATCGATCGCTGCGACCACGATCGGCACATCTGCCAAGTACCCACCCCTCAGCATCTCAGCCATCGAGAGCATATTGGCTAGAGTGGGGGCACGCACCTTATATCTCTCTGGCTTCTCTGTTCCGTTGGAGCGCAGGTAGTGCATATCCTCCCCCCTCGGGGCTTCTGTGTGGCTGAACGCCTCTCCCTCTGGCACTTTGCGCGGAGCCTTGACCCTGATCTCGCCAGGGGGCAGGTGCTGCATCAGGTAGCGAACGATCTTTATGCTCTCTATGATTTCCAGCACCCTCACGACGATCCTTGCGAGGACATCGCATCCATCTGATGTGATCACATCGAAGGGGGTCTCGGCATACGCAGCATACGGATCATCCCTTCTGATATCTGAACTGATACCAGATGCACGGCCTGTGGGACCCACAGCACAGAGCCTTCGTGCTATCTCTGTCTTGAGTATCCCCACGCCCTCAGCCCTCTTCAGGATCGTCTTCTCCTTGCCTGCCAGATCCAGATAGTACCTCATGCGCTGCTCCAGGTAGTCCATTGCTTCGAGTACCTTCCTTCGATGCTCTTCGCTCACGTCCCTGCGCGCTCCGCCGATCGTGGCGATGGCGTAGTTCACCCTGTTGCCCGAGATCATCTCCAGCAGGTCCTGGACGAGCTCGCGGTCCTGCCAGGTGTACATGAAGAACGTGTCGAACCCTATTTCATGGCCTGCGACGCCCACCCACAGCATGTGGCTGTGTATCCTCTCCAGCTCCAGGAACAATGTGCGGATGTAGTTCGCGCGCTCAGGGATTTGAAGACCAAGCACTTCCTCTACGACCTGTACATAGTTCTGCACATGGGTGTATGAACAGATGCCGCATATCCTCTCCACCAGGTAGAGTATCTGGGTGTAGTTCCTCCGCTCGATAAGATACTCGATCCCCCTGTGGTTGTAGCCGATCCTTACGTCTGCATCCACGACGATCTCGCCGTCCAGCGTGAGCGTGAAGTTCTCAGGCTCCTTGAGCGCCGGGTGCTGCGGCCCCACCGGTATCTTCACTCTAGCCACTGCCCTCACCCCCTACGGGTTTCCAGTCCTTTCTGAGCGGATGCCCTTCCTCCCAATCATCGGGAAGCACGAGCTTCCTCAGATCAGGGTGCCCCTTCGGCACGATCCCCATGAGATCATGCACCTCGCGCTCGTAGAACAATGCTCCTGGGATGATCTCCGTGATGGTGTCCAAGGTGGGATCGTCCCTGGGACAGGTGGTGCGCACCGTGATCACGACGCCGTTCGCAAAGAAGTGGTAGAGGGCTTCCAGCTCGCTGCCAGCGTCCCTGCCCGTGATCGAGGATATATGCGTCACCCCCATCTCCTTTGCTAGGACATGCACAACATTTTTGAGCGCCTCCCTGGGCACTCTCACAAAGACCCTCCTGGGACGCTGGATGTGCACCTCTGCCATCCCTGGCATCGCATGATGTATCAGATCCCTGAGATGCTCCTCCTTGCTGGTCATTCCCCTCCCCCCTTGATCTTCGCAAGCAGTTTCACCACCCCGTCCAGGATCGCGTCGGGTCTGGGCGGGCAGCCAGGTATGTATGCATCCACAGGGATCACGCTCTCGATCCCCTCCTGGGTAGTGTAAGAGCCGTGCCAGACCCCCCCAGAGCAGCTGCACTGCCCCACTGCAACTACAAACTTAGGCTCAGGCATCTGGTCGTAAACGCGCTGCAGGCGCGGCTTTATCTGTTTGTTGACCGGACCGGTGCAGACGAGCACATCGGCATGCCTCGGCGTGCCCTTGAGCAGGGCGCCGAAGCGTTCTGCATCCAGGCGGGGTATCAGCGCAGCCAGCACCTCTATGTCGCAGCCGTTGCAGCCTCCGCTGTTGAAGTGCAGCAGCCATGGGGACTTGATCCGCGCCCATTTCACAAGGTTCTCAAGCACGCTGTCCACCCCCCACGAACAGCGCGATCCCTGTGAGCGCCATCGCGCCTATGAGGACGATCCCGAGGAGCGCAGCGTTCCCCTCCGGAGCGGTCGCCAGGAGCAGCACGCCCACGTGCATCACAGTGAAGAAGAATGCCACGTGGAACAGCCCGTAAGAGGGCAGCGCCCTCTGCCCTGAGTAGTCCTCCCCGCAGGCGTAGTTCTCCAGCTTGTGCATCGCCTCCTTGAACGGAGGACCGAGCCTTCCGGCTATGGCGTAGATGATCGCAACCACTAACAGCGCGATCAGAAAGGTCACCACAGGGTTGATCAGTGCCTCGAGCATCCTATCAGCCTCCTATAGCCATCAGCGCATCCACTGCTGGCTTAATAACCTTGAGCCCTAACTCTGGCCACACCCCGAGGACGATGGTGAGCGCGGCGAGCAGCACCATCGCGAAGATCATGGCGGCAGGGGGATCGCGCACCTTCAGCACCTTCTTCTCCCTCACGCCCAGATAGAAGGTCTTGATGATGGGTAAGTAGTATCCCAGTGAGATGAGCACGTTGATGAGCGCGATCGCTGCGATCGCAACACCCCATGCACCTATCTCCCCATAGGTCTGTATCCCTGCGCTGAATATCATCCACTCGCTCATGAAGCCGCTCAGGGGCGGCACCCCGGAGAGGGAAAGCGCAGCCAGCGAGAAGGCGAACCCCGTGAACTTCATCGTGTGCCCGATGCCGCGCATCTCGCCCACGTACCTCGTGCCCAGCTGATGTATGATCGCACCTGCGCACAGGAAAGCCAGCCCCTTCATGAAGGCGTGGGTCATGATGTGGAACAGCCCGCCTGCGAACCCCTGCTCGATGCCATAGGCGAGCCCCACACCCACACCGAGCACGATATAGCCCATCTGCGCCACGCTGGAATACGCCAGGATGCGCTTGAGGTCTGCCTGCCGATACGCGAGCTGCACATACGCCATGAGGTTCCCTGCAGTCATCGTGATCAATGCCATGATGATCAGCGTCTCACCCACCGGCATCCCGCTGCCCGCAAAGAGCAGCAGCGTCCTGAACAGGGTGAAGAAGCCAGCGCCGATCACGATGCCGGAAAGCATGGCGCTGATGCCTGACGGCGCTGCGGAATGCGCATCCGGGAGCCATGTGTGCAGCGGTGCGATCGCCGCCTTCACACCGAAACCAGCGATCAGCATCACCATCGCTGCTTGGGACAGCGGGGCATCTGTGAGAGCGATCTCCTCGAACCCCAGCGTCCCTGTCTGCAGGTATATCAGCGAGATCCCGAAGAAGGCGATGCACGAACCTGCAGCGCTCATCACCACGTACTTCATCCCGGCTTCGACCGCGCGCCAGTCCTGCCTTCTGAACGCTACCAGTGCATAGGAGGGTATAGCCATGAGCTCGAAGAACAGGAAGAGGACCAGCAGGTCTGTAGCCAGACCGATCCCCAGTATCCCAGCGACCATCAGGAGGAGCAGGGGATAGTAGTACTCCAGCCCCTTGTCGTGCTCCATGTACTTGATAGAGTATATGTTCACTGTGGTGCCCAGCGCCAGCGCCACCAGCGCCAGGAAGATCGCAAGTGCGTCCATACGTAGTATTGTGCCCCCCATCGTGTAGCTCAGGGTGCCGTGCAGCCATACCTCCCTGGCGAGATATGCCTGAGCCGCAGCAGATAGAACGAAGAATACGAGGGAGGTGATAGCAACCCAGTGCTTCTTCTTGAACGCCAGCTCGATCCTGCCGAGAGCATAGCTCAGGTATGCTCCGACCAGCAGCAGGAGCAGCGGGAGGATCGGTTCCATCTAAGCACCCCCTAACAGCAGCACGACCGCTATGAGGATCAGTATCCCAATGGCTATGCCAGCCATATTGATGTTGAGATCGCCGGTGTGCGTGCGCCTGAACCGTATCGCGAACTCCTTCAAGCCGAGCACGATCCCCCTGTAGAACCTGTCGAAGCCGTATCCTGCGCTCGCGAGCGCTATGCTCCCCCTGCCGAACGCGCTATGTGCATAGGCTCTGCGCACGTAGAACAGCCCGATGCCCAGGAAGAACGCAATTACTGAGAGGGCTACTGCAGGAGTGCTGAGCGTCTCGACGATGAAGCCCGCAAGATCGATGCCATGCACCCAGGGGAAGAAGGATGCGTACGCCCTGACGAGGAAGCCCACGGCTATCCACGAGATCACAGCGCCCACCATCAGGATGAGCAGGGGCACGGACATCTGCCAAGGCGCCTCGTGCGCTGCTTTGCTCCTTTGGCTCTTGCCCCAGAAGACCAAGTTCAACATGCGGAAGGTGTATGCTGCGGTGAGGAACGCGGTCAGCACCAGAAGCACCAACGGCACTGTCCCTGGACCCCCCAGCTCATGCAACCCTTCCGCAAGGATCATGTCCTTGCTCCAGAAGCCGCTGAGTGGGATCAAGCCGGCTAGGGATAGCCCGCCCACGACCATCGTGAGGTGCGTGAGCTTCATCTCTTTCCCC
>JBFMEL010000031.1:0-19065 GCA_040753455.1 Thermoplasmatota archaeon
ATATTGACTCAGGTGCAGATTTAACGCTGATACCCCTATCCTTAGGCAAATTGCTTGGACTGGAGTTGAAGAAAGAAGACATCCATGAATTACGAGGAGTCGGAGAGCGAGCTGTCCCGGTAGTGATCAGGGAGATCAATATCAAGATCGGTGAGCACAGAATCAAGACAAGAACAGCATGGGCACTAATAGAAGATGTCCCACCGTTGCTCGGTCGGCTGGACATCTTTGACAATTTTCATGTGCATTTCAGACAAGATCAGAGGGCCATCGAATTTGAAAAAATCAAAGCTCTCTGAACGTGTGTTTTTTTCAATGCTGGCTCGCACTTCGGCTGGTCTGTGTGCCGCGCTGGTGATCTGAACAACGACAGTAAGAATGATGTTGCGATCGGCGCCCCTGACTTCGACGACCCGATCGTTGGCAGCGATGCTGGGAAGGCGTGGATCATGTGCTGCTGCCCTATACCTGAGTTTGACAATAGGGTTTTCGTGGCTGCGCCCGCCTCGATGGGCATTCCGATCATCATCTATGGACGGCGGAGGAGGAAGAGATGACGCGCTTCACCAGTGAGTTCATTGAGCGCTGGGTGCGTTCCCTAGCACGGAATCCTAAAGAGGGGCGAAAGGTTCTTAATCGTTGCAGACGATTACCTGAGGACCAGCTATGCGGTTAAAAATATATTTGGATACATCGGTCTTCAGCGCATACCATGACGACAGGGACGAGTCGAGACAGATGCACACCAAGGAGTTCTGGGGAACCCTGAGCAGATACGACAGATACATCTCAGAGATAGTCTTGCAAGAGCTGGGACTCGTCAGCAGTGTTCCGATGAGGAAACGACTCGTCGCGCTGACAAAAGATTTCAGAGTGTTGAAGGTTGATAAGGAGACCGAACGCTTGGCCGAAGAATACATCGAAAGGGGGATACTCCCGAACAGATATATGAACGATGCACTCCATATCGCTGCAGCGTCCAAAAACAAAATAGACATCTTGGTGAGCTGGAATTTCAGACATATCGTGAAGAGAAAAACACGCCTTCAAGTAAATCTGGTCAACAGCCTGTTAGGGTATGGACATGTCGATCTAATTGCGCCACCTGAACTGTAAAGGAGTGGGACCGATGTTGTATGATATAGAACGGGCATTCAAGGAATCCGGTCTTTCGCGCAGGGAAATGGAACGACTGAAAAAAAAGATCAAAAAGGAATTCCCGAACGATGAGATGATGTACGAACTGCATGTTGTGAGAGCCCTGCATGCACTGAAGAGGGGAGCAACCAAGAAATCAACGTAGCGCTGGATGCGCTCTCCATCCTGGGATGAGGAGGATGCAGAAGGGACATGGAACCTCCCCTGACCCCCTACCTTTTTGTGGATGGTCGAACGAAAGATACTTAATCCGCAGGCATATACCTACATCTCATGAGAACGGGCGAGTTCGAGGAGATCGCATCCTTCCTTAAGAGCGAGAGGGATGTCAAGGTAGCGTATCTGTTCGGTTCTGCTGCGAAGAACAGCACTGGTAAATTGAGCGACGTGGATATAGCTCTATATCTCGACGATGGAAAACCAAAGGCGGAGATCCTCCAATTGAAATTGAGGATCATCGCGAAGGTCGCATCGATATTAAGAGCCGACAAGGTCGATCTCGTGGTGATGAACGATGCACCCCTCCTTTTGAACCATAACATCATCAAACATGGCAGGATATTGAAGTCGGACGAGCGCACGAGGATAATCCTGGAGGCGAATATCCTCTCCAGATATCTGGATAGAAAGCCGTTCCTGACGAGGAATGCTGCTGAGACCCTCCGACGGGCGGCGCTGGTGGGATTGCGATGATGGAGATCGCATCCAAACTGGGGCAGCTCAGACATTATGTCAGCATCTTGAGAGGATACCAGCCGCGCACACTTGCCGAGGTGCAGAACGACATCACCCTCAGAGGGGCTGTGGAGCGATATCTTGGAGTGGCAATCGAGTGCGCACTTGATATTTAGCTCAGCACATAGCACATCTGCATCCTTTCCCTGAGCGCCTTCACCCCATCACTCACGTCCTTTCCACCTGCGCACTGGGAGATTAGGTCTGCCAGCTCGCTCATCTCCTTCTCCCTCAGCCCCATCCTGGTGATCTCCTGCGTGCCCAAGCGCCCCAAGGCATCGGTGATGATGTTGCTGCGCTCCAAGCGAATCGCGAGCTCGCTGCAGTCCAAGCCCAGCTCTTTGGGCATGCGCTCGGGATCGAGGAGCACTTGATGGGAGGCGGTGTATCCATGCTCCCTGAATCTGATGGGAATGCCATGATCATCTAACGCTCCAGCCAGTGCCTTTGCGTTGCGCACGACCTGCGCCGCGTACTCCGCGCCAAATCTCTCGAACTCCAAGAGGGCATGTCCGACAGCAGCGATCCTGTGCAGATGGGTGTTGTCCACAGTGCGCCAGGTGAGGTTGCGCAGCATCGCATCCCATATCTCAGGACTGTTGGTCATCGCTATTCCCCCCTGAGGACCCCAGAAGGTCTTATGGGTGTTGCCCACCACGATCGCCGCACCTTCGGCTAGGGGATGCTGGAAGATCGGTATGAGCCCAAGGACGTGCGCAGCATCGTAGCCCAGGGCTGCATCCGCCTCGCTGCAGGCTGCCGCCAGCTCCCTCACAGGATGCGGGAACGGAAAGTAGCTCGCGCCGAGGATCACCAGCCTTGGGCGCACAGCATGGATCATGGCGCACGCCTCCTCGACCCTGATGTTGCACGATGGTGGGTGGAACGGCAGGTAGGCGACCTTGAGCCCGAGGAGATCAGGCATGTAGCCCTCGCAGTAGCCGTCGTAGCCCCCGTGGCCAGAGCTGAGGGTGAGCACTGTGTCCCCTTTGCGGCACAACGAGGAGAGCATGAGCATCCCAGCGAGATGACCGGAGAGGGGAGCGAGCGTTGCATGCGCTGCGTGGAAGATCCTGCAAGCCAGTGCCTCTGCCTTTCTCTGCACTTCATCTGCATACCGTGTGCCCCGGTAGGCGTTCTCCACGTGCACGCCATGCACCTCTCCCCCTATAGGAAGCGTGTATCTCCCGCCCATGTCGCTGGAGAGTAACGAGCGCACCTGCGGGCTCACGATGTTCTCAGAAGGGATCAGGTTGATGCACTCTTCAGTCCTCCAGTGGTCATGTCTGCGCGCGAGCTCGATAAACAGCGAGGCGGTCATCTCTATGTGTAGAGCGAGAAGTGCTGGTTTGGCAAGGGAGGGGGCGCATCATCGTCCATCTCTTCCATCTCCATCACCATCTGCACGAGTGTGTTTACCACTTCCTTGACCTGCCTCAGCTCCTCGCGCAGCCTTCTGACCTCCGCCAGGAGTTCAACAGTCGGGTCTGTCACAGCGCATCACCATCTGCGAAGGTGATTAGCAGGGATGGTTATTATCCTTTGCCTGCCTTGCTGCGCCTGTCATGCGATAGCGCCTCTGCACGCTTCCTGGCATCGCCTGCTTTACCAGCCTCCCCTGCCATCAGATATGCCTCAGCCGCCTCCCTGTAGCGTTCGATCAGCGTCATGGGATCGCAGAGCTCAGCGCTGAGCGCCAGCCCCTCGTCCAGGGCATCGACAGCCTCCCCAGCAAGCCCGGCATGCGCTTTTGCCGTCCCCAGGTTCACCAGCGCCATTCCCAGGAAATGCCTGTCGTCGAGTGTTCTGAGCTGGGACACGCACTCCTCGGCCAGGGGGATGGCGTCCATGTATGCTCCTCCCTTCACCAGGAGATCCACCAAGTTCGCGCCTATGGCTGCCTCGTGCCTGGGGAGCGAGAGCCGCTCGGCTTCTTCCAGCGCGCTCCTGAAGATCGCCTGCGCGGCATCCGTGCACCCCTTCTTTGCAGACACAAGCCCCAGGTTTGCCATCAGCAGCACCCCCATCTCAGGTGGAGGCTTGGATTCGATGCCGTAGAGCAGCCAGCGCTCCGCCTCCTCGTAGTTTTCGTTCTTGATCTCCAGGACCGCAAGCTCGTTCGCAGCCTCAGCGGCGGCGCGTGTCCTCGAACACATAGCCAGCACCCGCTTGAACGCCTCTTCCGCTTTCTTGCGCTCCCCGCGCTTGCTGAAGACTGCGCCCAATAAGCGCTCCAGCTCTGCCCGTCTCTCCCCTCTTGCATCCTGCATCAGATCATTGATGAGGCGTTCAGCCTCGTCGAGCCTTCCTTGTCGAATGAGGAACCGCGCGTTTGGGCCGAGCCAGCGACGCAGCGCATCCATCTCTCTGCCTGCTACCAGCTTTGACCTTGGCTTTTCAGCCATCATCTCCCGCAGATCTATCCTCTCCACACTGAGGAGCAGGGAGACTGCACGCGCCTCGCTCATACCCCCCACCCCTACAAGGTAGACGAGGGCTTCTCCGCCCGGCATCCCCATCTCCCTTCCATCTGGGCATACAATGGTGGCAGAGGTGCTGCTCGCTCCCTGTTTCATCTTGCTGGCTTCCCTCTCCCCCTCATGGGTGAGAAAGTATGCCTTCTTCTTCGTCTTTGCACCCCGGACATGCGCCAGCCTCTCGACCACCAGCCCTCTTTCTTTCAGAGTTTTCAGCTCTACCGCGGCATGTGCTCTTGTGATCCCCACTCCATCCGCGATCCCCTGCTGCGATGTCCCCTCCGGCACCTCGAACTCCTCGCGGAATCTGCCGAAGCGCAGGAGATGCAGCACGATCATCTCCCAAACGCTGAGCGCGCCCTTCCTAGGCATGAACATGGATGATGCTCTGAGTATTTAACCTTGCAGTGTCTGTCCCCGGTAAAGAGGGACTTCTTTATCCTCCTGAATAACCCCCCACCCCAACTAAAAAATAGCTGGAATGGCATACAGGTCTGGCTGCGAGAAGGCAGCATGGATGGGAGATCAAATGGGATCGGATTTCGAGGCGCGGCTGATGACCGGGTCATACAAGAAGGTCCGGGGACTGGGGGACACGCTGATGCGGGGAAGAATATCGGATGCACGTGAGCGCAGCATGACCTGGAGGATGTGCTGGTAATGCGGAGGTCTTCTGATGCTCGAACTCCTGAGAAGCTCGTTGAATAACTGCCCGATCACGAAGTTTGGGGACTATGAGTACTTCGTGCACCCTATCACAGATGGCATACCTGCGGTTGAGCCTTTACTCTTGAACGAGGTGGCTGCAGAGATCGAGAGGGTGGCTGAGAAGGGCTGGGAGAAGATCGTCACGGCAGAGGCGATGGGGATACACATAGCCACCGCCTTATCTATCAGGACTGGGAAGCCTTTCACAGTGATACGCAAGCGCCAGTACAGCCTGCCTGGAGAGGTGAGGCTTCAGCAGGTGACCGGCTACTCCAAGGGAGCGATGTTCGTCAACGGGCTGAACAAGGGTGATAAGGTCATATTCGTGGACGACGTGCTCAGCACAGGGGGCACGCTGCGGGCCATAGTGCACACGCTGCGCTCGATGGGCGTGCTCATCAGGGACATCGTGATCGTCTTTGAGAAGGGAGAGGGCAAGGCGGCACTGGAAAGTGAGCTCGCCCAGGAGATCAAGACCCTGCTGAAGGTCGAGGTGGTGGACGGAAGGGTGAGGATCGTAGGGTGATCCGTTGTATCTGTGGGATATCGGCAGGGAGACCTACTGTCGGGAGGGAGTGCGCGGTGCTGAGCAGTAATGGAGCGGGCATATCA
The DNA here is from genome assembly GCA_040753455.1 of Thermoplasmatota archaeon. Classification (GTDB taxonomy): domain Archaea; phylum Thermoplasmatota; class Thermoplasmata; order SG8-5; family JACRNV01; genus JBFMEL01. The sequence goes on from JBFMEL010000031.1 coordinate 5,691, forward strand.
GTAGGCAGTGGTCATGTCTATGAGCCCTTTCTTCCTCGCAATGTAATCGCCCACCCTGAACACGAGCACTGAGAGGAGGAAGAATAATAGAGTGCTCATAGTTAGGATGCCCAGGCTATGCGCCACCCCCACGGGTCCTAGGACAGTGTCCACGGCGGCTATGTTGCTCCCTGCACCGAAGAGAGCGATACGGGTTACATGCATCCAGTATGTGAGCGGGAGCGCTACTGCCAGCCCGTGGGACCAGGAGGGCAGCACCTGGACCGGAAAGATCACGCCGCAGAAGAGGTAGAAGATGCCTGCGATCCCCTCGTTCATCCCCATGCTGTGCTTGGCGGTGAGGAACGATATACCTGCAAGCGCAAGCCCGAATGCGAGGATGCAGACCAGCCCCAAGGCAAGGGAGAGGAAGAGCAGGAGCCAATCTACAGTGAAGGGATCGATCTGCACCCCCAGCGCTGCCACACCAAAAGCTAAGGTGATCCCAACCCCAAAGGTAGTGATCAGCACCTTGCTGACGCTCCTGCCGAGGATGTAAACGAAGAAGTTCGAGGGGGAGATGTACAGGTACCTCAGGGTCTGGTAGTGCTCCCTGTCGTCATGGATGATCCACGTGACACCGAAGAGCACCTGCGCGATGAACATGTAGAAGGCATTGCCCACGTACATATAGCTGAACATGGGACCCGTGGTGTTGCCTAAGGTGATGATCGTGTACATCACCACCAAGATGAGCGCGCCAGCGATCGGCTTGGCGATCGAGTAGATCATGAACAGGAAGGGGTCGGTCCAGTTGCTCTCCAACTGCCAGCCGAGCCATGTGGCATGCCAAAATGTTCGAAGATGCTGCCTCACTGCCATCGCATCGTCAGCCTCCCTTTCTTCTTTGCCACATACTCCATGTATCCGAGCCCAGCCTTGGCGAAGCCCAGAAAGATCACAGAGAGGGCGATCAGCCCCACCAGCTCGACCCACACGGGCAGGAAGCCATCTATCGTCCCAGGATAGAGGAGCTGGCGCATGGCATCCAGCCCCAGGGTCACAGGGATGAGCGAGGCAGCAGCAGCCACTGCAAAGCCCAGGTACCTCACTGGGAAATATATGCCAGAGACGAGGTAGATCGGCTCGGTGAGCAGGCTCGACATGTGCCATGCCTCTCTCCCCCACAGGAGATACAGCGATGCGAACAGCATCCCCATCCCATAGAGCGCCAGCATCGTGAAGCCGAACACCCCCAGCAGTGTGAGAGGTTCTGTTACCATCAACCTGACATTGAAGACCAGCATCCCTGCCGCGATGATTGTCACTGCCCTTATCGTGGTAGTGAACATGCCGCCCAGCGCCATGCCCCCGAGGACAGCCATGCGCGAGATCGGCGCGGTCATGTATATCTCCAGGTTGCCCATCTCCTTCTCCCAGTAGAGCTGCGCAGCCATAGACCAGAGCACGTTGATCCAGTAGGCTGTCATCGCCCCGCCGATGATCACATAGCCTATGTAGCGATCCTCGGCATGCAGCGCATGGTAATAGAAGATATAGGCAGCCACTGCGAGTATTGGGAGCGCGGTCTCGAAGAATATCCATGAGGGCTCTCGGTTCGCCCCGATCACCCTGGGATATGCCCTGCCTATCACCGCGCGCAGGTTCATCTTCAGCCAGGAGGTGTCGCGGTGCTCCGCCACCCTACCCATTCGTGAGCCCCCTGCCCACCAGCGCCACGAAGACGTCCTCCAGAGTAGGCTCTGTCTTGTGCAGTGCAACGATCTTTCCACCGCGCTGCGTCACAGCGGAAACGATCTCAGCAACCACACTCTCATCTTCAATGATGAACTTCAGCTCTGTGAGATCTGGCTTGCTGGTGAAGATATAGCTCGAGACGCCGCGCATCGCGCCGAGCCCCTCAGGTCCCTGCAGGTTGCGCACCTCCAGCACCAGGACAGACTCCTTCTTCACCATCCCCTTCAACCGCTCCGGGGAGTCGCATGCCAGCATCATCCCGTTGTCGATGATCGCCACGCGGTCGCAGAGCTGGTCAGCCTCCATCATGTAGTGCGTGGTAAGAAGGATCGTGCGCTCTTTCTCCTCGCGCACCCATCCCTTGATGAACGAACGCACATCCCGACTGGCGTTCACGTCCAGGCCCAGCGTGGGCTCGTCGAGGAAGATGAGCGAGGGGTCGGTCATGAAGCCGCGTATCACGTTCATCTTCTGCCTCATCCCTGTGGACAGCGTGCGCACCTTCTCTTTGGCCTTGTCCTCGAGCCCCATCCTCACCAGCATCTCCTCGATCGTCTCCTTGGCGATCTTGCTGGGCACCCCGTAGAGCTGGGAGAACATCCACAGGTTCTCGCGCACTGTCAGCAGCCCATAGCCCGAGGTCTCCCCACCTGAGACCATGTTGATCCGCTGCCTTATGGACGAGGCTTGGCTCTTCACATCATAACCCAGGACATATGCTTCGCCCGAGGACGGAAGCAGCAGCGTTGCCAGTATCTTGATGAGTGTGGTCTTGCCCGCGCCGTTGGGCCCCAGGACGCCGAACAGCTCCCCCTGCTCGATCGTTATGTTCACGTCCCTCAGGGCTTCCACAGCCTTAGAGCCCCCGCTGCGCTTACCCCTGGTCACGAAACTGCGGCACAATCCCCTGGTCTCAACTGCGTGCTGGGACATCTCAAACTCCAACAGAGAAAAAAGGCGCTCCTATGTCACGTGCACCGGGCGCTTGGTGTAGCGCCGGAGATAGCGCGTCACATACCCCGCGATCTTGTTCCTCAGGTGCTTCACAGAGACATCTGTGAGCTCCGCTACCTTCGCCTTGTTGTGGGCGTAGTCCGAGTTGAACTCCCCAGGATACCTCCTGACGAGCTCGATCGCGACGCGCTTCACGTACGTGGGCCTGATGTTTCCCATGGTATCACGCTTCGAGCCAGGGCAGGTGAACGGCACGTTATAGATAAAACTTTGTGGCGCCCGATCTGCCGATCCTTAGGATGGGAGAGGGGTCAATGCCTCGCGGGCAGAGGGGAACGACCCTGATGTTACAATCGATTGCCAGATTTAGAAAGACGCATGCCTCCTATTGAGGTGGCTCAATATATCAGCGACCTTGTCCACGAATTTCGAGGCTTTGAGATATGAATCTTCTGCTTCTCCTTGAGGTACCTCAGAGACATCAAGCCCGTATAAGGATTCGTGTCGGACTACACGCAAGGCATCGAGGCAGGTGACGAAGCTCATGTCAAGGATGTGTTTCTTTACATAGACCTCTTTGAGATACTCAACGACACACGCGTGGCTCCGTTCGTATATTCCGTCCTTGAACAACAATGCCCTAGCAGCCTGGAACATCCCCGTATAGCTCAGCAGCCTAGACTCCATGTAGAATTCGCTTTCGAGCAATCTCTTTGCCCTCTCTAGGTCCCTATATGCCAGTTCAACCGCCCTCTCGCTCTTGCGAAGGTCAGGACGCCTCTTGCGCAACAGTCCCATCTCATAACAATCCTCAATCCTCATTCTATCACCGGTCTTGTACCGTGCAATACGATCCCCTCTGTGATTACATCCAGATAAAAAGCCCTGTTCTCCTTTGCCTGTGCGGTCCATTGGGCGTCCGTGAAGTTCATCACGTTCACATCCATCCCCAATCGCTCCCCGATCTTCATGGGTCTCACCTTCTTCGCCATGGAGATCACGAGGAGGTCCAGATCGCTGTGCCTGTCATTCTCGCCTTTTGCAAAGCTGCCATAGAGTATAATGGAGATGATCCCTGGCATATTGTCCAGAAGGGTTTCCACCACCTTTGCACTCTCCAACATGGACAGGTTGTACGAGACCTTTGCAAACCTGAAGGCTTGACTGCTCACATTCGCCTTGTACAATATCTGGTTCTTTCGCTCTTTCCTCAGGATCAACAGATCGCTGACCAAGAGATCAAGAGAGCGCTTGACGGTCATGGGACTCGTCCCGAGCAACCTGGCAAGCTCCCTCAGGTAAAATTCCTCGTCAGGGTGATCGAAGAAGTGCCTGAGCACCTTCAACGGTGTAACTTTCTGATACACGCGTATCATGGATTGGACAAGTGTATCAAAATATTTAACGATTGCGGTGAGGTCAGTACCTTCTCTTGTAAAAGAAGATGGGCTGCCAATGGTTTCAACGCCTCGCGGGCAGAGGGGAACGACGGATCACACCCCCTCTAAGGTCTGATTTGAACGGATGTATTTCTCGTGCATATAGCGCCCTGTCGCCACATTCTCATGCTCGCTCTCCAGCGCGATGTGGTGGGCGAAGAGCCAGAGCTTGCGGCGGCAGCCCGAGCAGCAGGAGTCCATGACCCCTGTTATCCGGGCGGAGGAGAGGACGCCCGGGAACACCCTTTCCTCTTCGGCAACGTCCGCCTCGCGTTCTTCGTGACCCACGGACGTACATGACTGTTAGGGGCTGAAAAGGTTGCGGGGCGCAGACAGAGCTGCATGGTGCAAAGGACAGCTATTGGCGCCCTGCCATGTCGAACAGCTCCGAGATATCCTCTAGATCGAGGCAGCGGGCCTCGCTCTCCCCAGGAACCCTCTTGAAAGACCTGGAGACCAGGAGAAAGTGCTCCCTCCGTCTCTTCCAATTTACAAAGTTGGCCTTGTCCCTCAGTTCTCCGAGCAGCCGAACGCCGTCAACGCCGTCGCTCCACTTGCATTCCCCGAAGAGGATCGCCCGTTCGGATTCATCGATGGCGAGGATGTCTATCTCCATCTCCCTGCGCTCCCCCGATTCTGGATCGCGCTGATGGCCCCACCACCTGCCGATGCGTCCGGCTCGGATCATGCCCGTCCTCGGCACGACCTCCTCCCTTACCAGCCTCTCGAAGGACCTTCCCGCGTGGGAATCGAAGTCGCGCTCCAGCCTCCTCACCGCCGCTTTTGTGCTCCCTATTTCCAGCTCGGACTTGAACGGCTCGACGAACCTGAAGAACGTCGAGACGAAGTTGTCGTCGATGGCGTACAGGCTCCGCTTTCCCCTCGGCTCGGTCGCCGGCGTCTCCTTCCTGACGAAGCCCAGGCGGATGAGAACCTTCAGGTACTTGTCCATGTCCTGAACCCTTATCCCAGTCCTGTTCGCGATCTCCACCACCTTGGTCCGCCCCTCCTCGATGGCGGACAGTATCCCCTTGTACACGTCCGGCTCTCGCATCTCCTCCCTGAGGAGGAAATCGATCTCCTCGTAGAGGTGGCCATCCCTTTCCAGCACTTGCTCGCGGATGTTCTCGATCGCGCTCTTCCTGTCCGAGAACCGCTCCATGTAGAACGGGATGCCGCCGACCGCCGCGTGGAACTCGACGTTTTTTGCCAGGTCGTTGCCAGGGTAGAAATCCCCGAATGCAGCGAACGGGAGCTGGCCCAGCCGGATGTGCCCGGTCTTCCTGCCATAGAGGGCGCTCGCCCGGCTCAGGACCCCCTTCTCCATCATCGAGACGCTGGAGCCGCAGAGTATCAGGAAAACGTCCGTGGATTTGAGGACTTCATCGGCAACGGCTTGAAAGATGGATGGGATGGCCCCGTCCTTCTCCGCCAGGTAGGAGAACTCGTCGATGGCGACGACCAGCCGGTCTCCGGCGCTGCGCTTGGCCAGGCGCGCGAAAATCTCCCTCAGGTCGGTGGTCTCCATCTCCGGCTCGCCGAGGTGCATGGCGACCGCTGCCTTGAGCCTGCGCGCGTTCCTCTCGGTACCCGCCCTGTCGCAAAGGAAGTACAAGTGCGGCTTGCCCTTGACGAAGTTCTTTATCAGTTCGGTCTTCCCGAAGCGCCTGCGCCCGTAGATGACGACGAGCTCGAACTCGCCGCTCCCGTAGCGCTCCTCGAGGAACGAGCGCTCGAACTCCCGGTCAACGAACTTTCGGAACACGATGATTAGGATTGTAATCCGAATATTTAAGGGTTGCGAGGCGCGCAGTGTGTAATGTCAACCGACATCAAGGCTTCGCACGTCATACGAAGCTTTTGATGTTTTTCTTCGTTTTCCATGCGAAGCCTTTTTAAACATCGTTGCCCGCACCAGTCCTTGTTCAGGCAGCCCTTGCAGATGTGATCTTTTTCGGTTCCCGCATGGGGCTATTATGGTCAGGGAGGGGTCCGGTCATGCCATCTCACCCTCCACCGGAAGCCTGCGGCTCTTGTCGCCCTCGACGCGAAGTAGATATCTTCATCGTTGCAGTGCTGGAAAACGTAACAATCTTTCATGTCTCCCCTCATTGCCGAGGAAGCGCCACAGGGGAATCCTGTTGACATTCCCCATATCTGGGCCAGCTCTCCTGGTCACGACATATTTCTCCTTCACCCGCCTGCCTTTGTACCGTGAGAGACATTCTATCTGTTCCTTCTTCACCTGGTCCCAGTATTTCACCTCAACCGCCTTTCCACTGACCAGAAAATCTATTTCTCCTTCTTTTTCCAACTGGTATCTCACTTCCCCTTCCTCTTTAAGGTCGAGATATACCGCGTTCTCGGCAAGCGACCCCATGTTGCTCTCGCCAGCGATGATTGCACATATACCGTTGTCAGGCGCATAGCACTTCCTGGGCGAGGCCTTGCGAACATTGGGGGGTCCTTCTCTCTCGATGACATCGAGAAGATACGCTTCCTCGAAATATCCCACATATCTCCGGGCCGTGTCAACGCCCACATCGACCAGCCTGCCCATTTTGCTGAAGCTCAGTCGTTTCCCGACTCGAAGCATAAGAAGAAAATAGAGCTCTTTGAGCAGTTTCGGATCCTGGACATCGTACCGACTGCATATGTCCTTGTAAATGACGTCCTCGATTACGTCTGTCAAGGTCTGCGGGTCACCTGTAATCACATACTCGGGCATCCCCCCCGTCAACAAGTACTCGTCCGTCAACGCCTCCATGAGTTGGGGTTCGTGTTCCAGATACTCCTGCGATCTGAAGGAAAGGAACTCGCGAAAGCCTAGGTGTCGAACAGGGATCCGGCGATACCTGCCGGTGAGATGTGGGCTCGCATGGGCCAGGGCGAGACTCGATGACCCGGACGCGACTATCTTCACCCTCTCATCCACGTCAACCAGGGCTTTGACCTCCTGCTCGAATCCATCCCTGTGCTGGATCTCGTCCAGCAAAAGCAGTACCTCCTCATCGGTCCTGGCAGCGGTTATTCTCCTAGCCTCTCTCAGGATATCCGTGACGGGCGTTCTCTCCATGCCAGGATGGTCCATGGAGGCGAAATATATCCTATCGGGCGGCAGAGTGCTGAGAGCGTGGCCGACAAACTGCTTCATTATGGTGGTCTTGCCCACACGGCGCAGGCCGACCAGGACAGCCACCTTACGCAGGTCAAGGGCATGCTGGATCTTTTGGATATAACCTGGCCTCTGAATGCCAGGCGGTGTGAACTCTTTCGCCCACCAGGGGTTGAATTGTCTCAGGGTTTCTTCGAGCATGGACACCTCTATGAAAGTTATTCCTTATAAAGGCTTCGCACGCCATACGAAGCTTTTGATGTTTTTCTTCGTTTTCCATGCGAAGCCTTTTTAAACATCGTTGCCCGCACCAGTCCTTGTTCAGGCAGCCCTTGCAGATGTGATCTTTTTCGGTTCAGGCATGGGGCTATTATGGTCAGGGAGGGGTCCGGTCATGCCATCTCGCCCTCCACCGGAAGCCTGCGGCTTTTATCGCCCTCGATGCGAAGTAGATCTTCATCGTTGCAGTGCTGGAATATGTAATAGTCCTTCATGGCTCCCCCTCGGCCATCGACAACAACTTCTTGGGTGTTATAACCTCCACCTCGTCGGTGGCCAGGGAAGATTTTGTTATGAATGCCTTTCTGCAGTCGAACCTTTCGGTGTTCCTCAAGAATTTGCGCACATCGCTTTTCCTGACGCGTTTTCTCCATTTTACTTCCCCGATAAAAACGGGCCTGCCCCTCTTTGCGATTACTACATCCATATCGTAGCTGGCGCTCATGTGGTACATGAACGTTCCACCAAGGATCTCCCCCATCAATTCTCCTACGAAGGATTCCACATGATGCGGCAGTCTCTCCTCGATGATCTCATTTAAAAGAGAGGACGTCCTCCGCTCGATCCCGTATTTCTCGTCGATGTAGTAATATAAATCCATTATTTTGGATTTTACGGTGTAGTAATTCCCCCTCTTCCCGAACAGCGGCACTCTTTCCAGCAGGTCCATCTGCTCCATGTTCCTGACATACTGCCTGATCCTGGAGGGGTCGTTGGCGTCGATGAGCTTCTTGGAGAACAGCTGATCACTGACCTCCTTCAGCGTGGTCTTGCCGCCGGCAACGGCCCGTACAACGCTTTCGTATATCCCGGACATGAAGCGGCCCTCGTCCAGGAACACCTCTCCTATCAGGGCGGGAATGGCGCTCTCGGAATATTCCATGATGTCCAAGACTGCCTTTTTCGGATCCTCATCCAGAAACCGAATGGCCCAGGGATCGCGGAGGTAGGGGGACAGTGCGAGGGCCCCTTCGGGACCGACATGATCGGATAGGCTCGTGAATATATCCACGGGGGATATCAGGGAGAGCCTTATCTCGGAGAGGATGCCCAACAGGGGGGATCTCCTGGACAGCATGTCCCTGGCCACGTGCATGGACGATCCCAAGAGCAGCAACCTCCCGTCCGGGTAATGCATCTGGAGGGATTCGGCAAATTCTTCGGGCAGTCTTTGGAACTCGTCCACTGCAACGGTCTTTCCCTCTTTCAGGGCGTTGAAGATTATCTCCATGACCTGGCCGTAATCGTCCGTTCTTTCGAGAGGACCGCCGTCGAACAGGGCCCCCCCGCCCCTTTTCACGAGCACGTAGAGGTCATGCTCGATGAAATTCCGCACAAGGAAGGTCTTGCCCACCTTCCTCCTGCCGTAGATCAGCAGCCAGCCCTTGGACGTTCTCGCCCTCTCGACCTCTCTGCGGGTAATCGTCGTTTCGGTAACCATGGTTACGGTAATAGCAAGCATCCTATATTAGGATATCCATCTTTCTCATGGTCGAGTTCGGGCGATTCGTGCTTTTCGCACGATTTCATTCTTGTGATTTGGCGTTCGTGCGGTTGTACCATCAACCTACATCGTGAGCGCCCGAGGACTTCGCCTCATGCGCAATCATGCTAATAATTTCTTTTGCGTTATTAAAGGCAGATTCTACATCCTCTTTCGTTGGTCCTTCCGCAAACATAGGATATCGTGATTCAAAATAGTATGCAGTTGCCTCATCGCAGAAACTACGAAACTCTTCGAATTTGGAGGCATAATCGATTGCATCATTCAAAAGTTCTGCCAGATCATGCGTTCTCTTCAGTTTCCAACCTTTTGAGAGCAAATAACCCTTGAGGTACTTCTCTACCGCCTGCTGGATGTGCATTGCAATCACAGCGGTATCGCCTCCATGAACTAAAAGAAGCTCTGCGGACTCTATGTCTGCTTGTCCTCGTTCAAACCAATCTTTTGGCAAACGAGAATTTTTATGCGGCATATAGAACTTTCCCCTCGTTCATTATTTCTTCAAGAAATGGGTCGCCAATCGAAAGCCTTTTTTTAAGTTCATCAGGAGTTATTACGAATGGAGAGAACCCCACACCCTTGCGCAATTCAGATACCGCCCTGCAAACTTCTGCCCACCTTTTATGAAACGGTTTTTTTGTTTCTTTGACAATTAAAAGATCTATATCACTGTCTTCCGTAGCAGTGCCTCTAGCATAGGAGCCAAAGAGAACTATCTTCTGAGGTTTATATTTTACCTTAATCCTTTCGACAATCTTGAGTACGATGAGGTCGGTTTTATTTTTTCTCTTCGGCATTTGGGACACCTACATGGTATAATTCAAAATATCGGATGAGACCTTTCCTGGCGAGCGCAGAAAGCGCGTTCCTGACCGACTGCGGGCGCAGATCGACGAATTACTCCATCTGGACGGCGGCGCACACATGCAAGCCATCTGGAAGGGGCTCCGCACCCTTCCGCATCCCGCACAGATCCACCCCATCAGTGCCCCCGATCGCGCCTTCTGGCTATCCTTCATCCTCCATCTCCTTTGGCAAGGGATTCAACAGCGCCCGTATCTGCGCCCCGCAACCCTGGCAGACGTAATACCTCGCCTTTCGCCCCTGCCTGATCCGCCGCGTGTTCTTATATCGGGCGCCTTCCCCGCAATACGGACACATCATCATGCCACTCCTTATGGCATGGATGCATATATAGTTTGCCATGCGCTTGCCATCTGCTATTTCGTGAATGAGACAGCGCACTCGCGATGTACTTGCGTTCGAAGATGTCCACTACACCTCGGTTCGGCGGCTTCAATAGGGCCACGGATTTTCATCCGTGGAAACGGCCTCAAATACCCCCTATTCTTGGTGTGCGCCGGTTTTTCGGGGGTGTCTGCACCTGGGCGCAGAGCTGGACCCTGTCTGCGGGCCATACCACATCTTGTTTCCCCTCTTCCAGAGGCGGGGGGCACCACCCTCCTTCTCGACACGCCGATACCTGGATTTTCCCTCGATGGTATCCGTAGAGTGCTCGAACTCGCCCTGGACGTATTCGAGGTAGAACAGCCTGGGCAGTAGACGAACTCGTTGAGCATACGGGCGGGGAGGAGGTCAGACGCCACTTCGTCGCCGGTCTTATTCATGCGCTCCCACCGTCTCCTTCGTACATCCGTATGATGCCCATGACCCTCTCGAAGATCGTCCGAAAGTCAGGAAGAGGCGCGATCTGGTGTTCAAGGGATGCCCTCCACGCCATCTCGAAGTCCGCTTTCCTCTGCTCAAGGTCGCCGAGGTCTATGGATACTCCTTTAATCCTGCATTTTTCCCGAGCCAGGTCTCCAAGCCCTTTCGTCTCGATTTTCCCTGCGAGACAGTCGACGTCATAGAGGTCTCTCGGCCGCGTCCGCTGGAACAGCGACCTGACCTTCTCGGAAAATATCTCCTCCGGGGAATATACCGAGAGCCTGAACCCGCGTGCGTCGGAATACGGGTGGTTCAGCGGCATGGACTTGACCGGGAGCGCCACGGGCTCGTTCTCCGCCTTCGTCATGTCAAGTTTGATTCTGACCGGAGATCCCTTCGCGCGATGCAGGCGGAAATGGATGGCCCCCACAAATCCGTTCTCGCCGTCCTGGAGGCGGATTTCGTCCGAGAATCTTATCCCGCTTGCATCTCCCGCGCGCGCGATGGCATCGACCAGGACCCGCCGGATGCCCTCAGCATCTGTATGTGCCGTCACCGTGAAATCCATATCATCCGAATACCGGTATTCCGGGATGTATGCTTTCCTGATCGCGGTCCCGCCCTTCAATAAGAACAGGGCCTGCGGCAGAAACTGCAAGATCCAACCCTGGACATAATCGCGCTCGATCGTGGTCAACGGGACTCCGTTCCTGTTCGCAGCGATCTTCAGTTCGTTCTGGGGGATCATTCGAGGGCTCCCAGCATCCTGTCGTCGAGGTTCACGAACAGCCGCCATTTCGGATCGGTATGCCCTCTTTTTGGCATCGTCGGATCGAGGTACAGGTAGCTGTTTGCCCTCGGTTCGGGCAGGCGGATATCCAGGCCCGCCCTCCCACAGAGGTATCCGAGCCGGCGGACCACCCCTGAGTTCCCGTACCTCGCCGCGTATCCCGACAGACGCTTCAGGTTCAGCGCCCTCTCCGTGCGCTCGTTGCCCAGCGCCTTGGCGACCTCCACGACTCCCCCGCAGTATCTCGGCTGGTCAAGGCAGTCCAATATGGTCTTCTCCCTGTCGGTGATGCGTATTTCCATGTCCTCGACCCATTCCCTGCGCATGCCGAAGAACTTCCTCCCGTTCACGCGGACGAGCCAGTAGGGGAGACCGAACACCTCCTTCCGGTAGTTCCCTTTCCGTGTCGTGGTCTGGACGAAGACCGTCCGGGACGGCTGTTCTGTCATGCCGTAATGATGAAGCGCGCTCCAGTACCCGATGGCGTAGGGTTTGACGAGGACCGAGGCGGGTATGAACTCATGGATTGCGAAAGAGCCCTTCTCCGCCCCGAGCGGGAGTATGACGTACTTGCCGCGCTCGATCCGACCTATGTATCCTTTGTGCTCCAGCCTGCTGAGCAGGACGCGCAGCACGCTCCTGTCAACCCGCTCGGTCCCGGCGACCTCGTCCAGCGTGAACATGCTGCCGCGCCGGGCGAGTTTCCTGAGTAGTTCGATTCCCATTTTAATACACCTTGATTGACGCTTTTGTTAGCTATCGTGTATCGGATTGGGATTCATTATACTTGCGCTCGTGGGCGGGGACGAAGAGGCCGAGGCCGAAGTGGGCGCGTGGGAACGACGCCTGGAGGCGAAGTACAACCTAGGGCTTGCAAAGTATCAATGCCTCGTGGGCAGACGGGAACGACCGAGGAGCATGGAACGGACGAGCAGCGGGCGAGGGTTTCAATGCCTCGTGGGCAGACGGGAACGACAAAGGGCAGAGGAGGACTGAGCGCATGACTGAGGGTTTCAATGCCTCGTGGGCAGACGGGAACGACAGAACTCGCAGCCATCGAGGCGGACAACCACGATGGTTTCAATGCCTCGTGGGCAGACGGGAACGACGGGCATTCGCACCCTCACCACATCGAGGACGTAAGTTTCAATGCCTCGTGGGCAGACGGGAACGACTCTCACCGCTACCACTGCTGGTTACCGTGAGTGAGTTTCAATGCCTCGTGGGCAGACGGGAACGACGCATGCCGGACTTCGCCGCCCCTTTTCACATAGAAGTGTTTCAATGCCTCGTGGGCAGACGGGAACGACTGTGCGCGTCTATTATGACGAGATTAGATCGATGGTTTCAATGCCTCGTGGGCAGACGGGAACGACCACCCCCCGAACTTGCCTACGAGAAGGATGATTAGTTTCAATGCCTCGTGGGCAGACGGGAACGACAAGTTGAACCTTCCACCCCCTCATATCGTGGAATAGTTTCAATGCCTCGTGGGCAGACGGGAACGACACATGCACAGGGCTCTGCTGGTCCAGCGACCAAGTGTTTCAATGCCTCGTGGGCAGACGGGAACGACAAGCTCTGATCATCAGTCTCGATGATCTCCGCCTCGTTTCAATGCCTCGTGGGCAGACGGGAACGACAAAAGCGAAGGTGAAATATATGCCCCCAAAAAGAAGTTTCAATGCCTCGTGGGCAGACGGGAACGACGTATGATATGCCTTTGGAGACTGTGTCTCCGGCGAGTTTCAATGCCTCGTGGGCAGACGGGAACGACACGACTCCCAAGGGACGACTGCGGTTGGATATTGGGTTTCAATGCCTCGTGGGCAGACGGGAACGACTATATACTATGGTATGCCAGTGAAGGAGGGGAAAAGTTTCAATGC
>JBFMEL010000032.1:0-19033 GCA_040753455.1 Thermoplasmatota archaeon
GGGACTATATTATTTTTATAATGCTCACGATGGGAGCAAGAGCGCCTTCAGTTCGAACGCTAGACCTGTCCTTATGAACACATCTATTTGCATCGGACAGGTCTGCGCCTCGGCGAGAAAACGCTTATTGTTCGATTCTCGCCTCGGTCTGCCCGGGACTATACTATTTTTATAGCGTCCATGATGGGAGCGAGTGTACTATCAGGGGACCTCGTGAACACTTGCGCTATGGGCGAAGTCCTCGGGGTTATAAAGTCTGCATCACCTGCAAAGTGCCATGAGGGCCCTCCTTATCTGCCTGATCTTTCTACCCATCGTTGTGCGCTGGTCATCTGTTCACGATGTAGGGCGATAGTACATCGTAAACTATTTAGATAAATCTTTATATATAACTTATCGTTTTACTTTACTTTGACATGAACGCGAGAAGCGCCGTCTTTGCCCTGATCTCCATCAGGTCGCAGCCGCTGCGGAAGCTCGTCAACAGGCTACCCTACGCCCCGCCCACGGTCTACAACGCGGTGCATCGGCTTGAGAGCGAGAACCTGGTGAAGATCGAGAACGGTGCGGTCATGGTCGTCGAGGGATACCGCGCGCGAAAACTTTCCGGGATCTACGTTCAGAGCCTGGCCCACGGCATCGACCCCGAGATTCTGACCCGGGAATCGACGATTTCCGTCTGGAAATCTCTCGAAGGGGCTTCGACGGTCAAGGGTGTCGTGGAGGCGACTGGCCTTTCGGTGGTGTCCGTGAAGAAGATTCTCGCCTATCTCAAGGATGGAAACCTGGTCATCTACCGCAAGAGGAGGCCCATCGTGGTTGAGCGCAACGCGGAACACACACTCAGCACGCTTTTGAAGGAATATCTGGCGCCGGAGAAGGAAGGGCGGGCGGTGCCGTACCCCGGAGAGGCGCCGTTCCGGGACGTCATGGAAACGCCGGAGCAGGTTGAGAAAATCCTTTACCAGCAGATCGACGAAAGCCTCGCGGTCAAAAACACGGGCTTTCTGGTCAAAGGCGATTCTGGGAAGGTCACCGTGGTGGAGAGTGTGGATAGGGAACTCACGAACGAGGAGGTGTTCCTGAGGAAATTATTCACCACCGAGGGTGCCGAGGAATACTGCATCCTGATGGTGAAACAGAGGCTGTTGGACTATGAAAAACTGTCGGCTCTGGCCATCCAACAGGACGCCGTGAACGTGGTGGGCTGTTATCTTGACATCCTGGGGCACGTTGACGAAAAGATGATCCCACCCTCAGTCATCGAGATGTTCCTGGCGTGCGAGCCAAAACGGAGAAAAACCTTCCTCCCCCAGGAAAAGGGGCATGGAAAGCAAGGATGGGAAACGCCGTTCGAAGAACGGTGGAACGTTGACCTTTACATAGACCTCGGAGCCATCAGGCACGGAGTAGGGTCGCTATGAACATGGAAGGATTGCCAGTACCGGTGAGAATGGACGTCGAGGACCAGAGCCTGGAGATTCTTGAGGGCATCGCTTCGAGGATCGGGGTAATCGGGGGCTGGGGCGTGCGCGCCCACTTGGGAGACGGGCATAACCGGTGCACGCTCGACGTGGACGGAGTCGCGGACAAAGACACGCTCGCCGAATTGCGGGAATCGTTCGCCTCGATGGGACTTGGCGAGAAACCGGCAGAATGGGGGATCAAGTTCTTTAAAAAATACGTTCCGAGGGTCGATATCCCAGCGGATGCGAAGATTGCGGTCGGCGGGATCGAGTTGAGGATAGAGATTTCGCCCCCGAGAATCAGGGAGCATGATACGCATCATTATTTCGAGTTCAGCCTGACGGAGTTCGAGGTCCGGGAAATAAGATATCACAATATAGGCAGGTCCATAGAGGTGCGCGTGCCGCCCATCGAGCACATGGCCGCCGTGAAACTCGGCCTTCCGGCGGACTACAAGCACATCCATGACGCCGCGATGCTTCTTGTGAAAAGCGACATCGATAAAGTAATCCAAGCCATAAAATCCAATGACGATTGGGCGGAGATTGTCCTGAGAAGGATGCCGAAGCTCAAGGGCAGAATTAAACAGCCAGGCAGTATCGAGAACACGCTTGCGATTGTGGCAGGGCTGGACATTCGTCGGTACATCAAAACCCTGGAACTGATTGAAGAAAAGATATCCTGATGTGCAGCCTTCACGATGTCTCCTGACTGCGGTCTTTCGCGCCTTGTACCGGTCCCTATCGCTTCTTTCATGTACTTCCTTGCCTATCACGCTTCTGGGTCCTCTTGGCATATTGTATCACCTACAAGTGCCATGAGGCCCTCCTTATCTGCCTGACCTTTCTACCCATCGTTGTGCGCTGGTCATCTGTTCACGATGTAGGGCGATAGTACAGTTTCATGGTAAAGACCGCAATCTCTATCAACCTCCAGACAGATAGCGGGGCATGCGCATCGATGAGATCGAGTTCGAACTGGTGGAACTCCCAAGGACCGAGCGCTTCGTCATCGCCACCGGGGCATCTGATGTGGTGCGCAACTGGATAGTGCGCATGTATGCCGAGGGCATGGTTGGCTATGGTGCAGCAGCGCCGAACAGTGTGACGCGCGAAACAGTGGACACAGTTAAGATCTCCCTCGATGCGTTGAGGCATGCACTTGTGGATCACGATATCGAGGATCCCGTGGAGCTGCACCGCCTCATGGCATCCGCGCTGGACGGCGCACCTGCGGCAAAGGCAGGGCTGGACCTGGCGTTTCATGATCTGGTGTCTCGGATAGAGGGCATCCCTTTGTGCGAGTATTTAGGGGGACGGGTCGCACTAGTGCTCACGGACATCACCATTGGGATTATGGGAAGGGAGGAGGCAGTCCAGAGAGCCATACATCATGTGAGGCAGGGGTTCAAAGCGCTGAAGATCAAGGTGGGCACCTCGCTCCGCGCAGACATTGAGCGCGTGGTTGCTATAAGGGAGGCGCTGGGCGAGGGTGTGCTGCTGTGCGCAGATGCGAACCAGGGCTATACCGTGGAGGAGGCGCTGGAGTTCGCGGCAGGGGTGGCTGAAGCCGAACTTCAATTCCTGGAGCAGCCCGTGAAGGCAGAGGATATGGACGCACTGGGCATGGTTGCACGCGCATCGCCGGTGCCCATCATGGCAGACGAGGCTGTGCATGATGCGGGGGATGCAAGGCACGCCTTCGAGAAAGGGATAGGGCTGGTGAACATCAAGTTGATGAAGTGTGCAGGAATCCACGGGGCAGTGGAGATTGCAGCCTTGGCGAGGGAGATGGATAGGGGTACGATGATCGGCTGCATGGGTGAGACCGGAATCTCGATCGCGGGCGCGCTGCATTTCGCCTCAGCTTGCAGGGATGTGGTGCGCTGGGCGGACCTGGACTCGCATTTCATGCTGGTGCACGATGTGTGTTCGCCGCCGAGATTCGAGAGCGGGATGCTGTGGCCCGAGGGTCCTGGGAACGGCGTGAGGATCGTTTAGCACCCCACATAGAACCGTTGAACCCGAAAGGTTTATTATGCTCCAAAGTGTTCAGAAGGTTCTGAGGCACCAGGCGACAGATATGACCCCAGACGCTCAGGAGATTCTGAGAGGGCTCCCCGACGAGGCGCTGAGAGGTGCGGCTGTCAGAGCGGGCGCTGCCGAGGCGGAGATCGGGAGCAGGGAGAGGGCGATATCTGTTATCACCGCTCATTTGGACAAGCTGCTGGGCCAGCTAACGGTGGCGCAGCTCAAGGAGCGGGCTAGTGCTTGGGGGATAGCCCTTCCCAAGGGGAAGAAGGCTGATCTCGTGAGCGCGATCTTAACCTCAGAGGCGGGTCTCCTGGGTGCTGCCGAGGAGTTCTTAGGGCTGGAGCATCCCAAGCACGAGAGAAGAGAGATGGCGCTCAGCGAGATAGGGGCGGAGATCGAGGAGACGCTCAAGGGTGTCGAGCGCGCAGACCTGATGAGTACTGAGGAGATGGCAGAGATCGAGGCGCTCCTCGCTGAGCAGGCAGAGATGACGATGACCTTCCATGCGGTAGAGGAGATAGCCACTCATGCATTTGCCCGACTATCCCAGGGGGACATGGAGGACGGGATCGAGAGCCTGATCGCGGCTCTTGCGCAGGCGAAGCGTACGATCGCTGACTTTGAATCCATGGCACTGGCACGTGCCCTCATGGTGGCGAGGGAGATCTTGTCCTCTTGCACTTTATCCTCTCACGATGCTCATCACATGGAGAGGATGCTGCACGACGCCCTGCGGGCATACAGGGATGGGATCCCCACGGCAAAGGAGCAGATCCTGGCGCTCCTCGAAGACACATTGAAGGTCTACAGGGAGGAGCTGGTAGGGCTGAGATCCATCCTCCAGACGAAGCAGATTTTCGTGGGCAGTCTCAAATCTCAAGGCGTGGATGTCTTCAATGCAGAGCGCTTCCTTCGGAGGGCAGCGGAAGCCCTGGATCAAAAATCCTGCAAGGACACGGCATCGTACTTGGAGAAGGCAGAGCGCTCTGCGTTCGAGAGCAGAAAGGCATGGATCGTCAAGGTCGAGGAGAGCGTGCCAGCGGTCGAGGGGCTGGTGCAGGAGGCAGAGCAGTTCGGCGCCGATGTCTCGGACGCTAGAAAGCTCCTGGATCAAGCCAAGGTGGCGCTGCAGGGCGGGGACTACAGCCTGTGCTTCGAGCTGCTCAAGCGCACGGAGCGCAGGGCGATCGAGGCGCAGCAGGCGCAGGTGCAGAGGATGGAGGAGGTCAGGCGGAAGCAGATGCAGCGCGCAGAGGAGGACCTGGCGTCTGCGCATCAAACCCTGATGGATGCAATGGCATACAACGTCGAGGGCTGGCGACCCCTAGAGGAGAAGGTCGCCCAGGGCAGGGTGGCGCTCCAGCGCGGGGATGCCTTCGGCGCGGGCACAGCCGCCAAGGAGGCGAGGGAGGCTGCGCATCAGCTGTCGCATCTCGTGGAGGAGGGCAGGGCGCGCGTGGAGGCCATGAGCACCCCTCTCAGGGAGTGCCCGAACTGCCACATGGAATCAGCCCGCCTCTTGGACACAGGATATGGTAAATGCCTTTCCTGCGGTTATGTCTTTCCATACCAGTACACCTATGGGGGGGAGGAGCAGCGCCCCCCCTGGGCCGGGATACTCCGGAGGCAGTAAGTGCCCAAGCCTGTGAGGGACATCAGGCTCCGCAGGGGGATGAGCACAGCAGATCTAGTGAGGGGCTTCTCCTCTGCCGGCGGTTTCACAGCCGCGCACCTTGCTGCTGCAGCAGATATACTCAAGCGCATGCTCAGGGACAAGGGATGCACAAAATTCCTTTCATTTCCAGGGTGCATCGTCGCCACCGGGACGAGAGGGGTCATTGCCCAGATGCTGAAGGAGAGGATGGTGGACGTGGTGATCACCACCTGTGGAGCAGTGGACCATGACCTCGCCCGCATCTGGAAGGACTACTATCATGGCTCCTTCGATATGAACGATATTGAGCTGAGGCGCAAGGGGGTGTGCCGCCTCGGGAACGTCCTGATCCCCAATGAGAGCTACGGGACCGTGATCGAGAGCAGGATGCGCCCCTTCCTCGAGGAGCTCTGGGATGCTGGCATGCGCCGTCCCGGGACAAAGGAGCTGCTGTGGGCGCTGGGTTCCAGGTTTCAAGACAAAGGCTCGATACTGTACTGGGCTTGGAAGAACCAGATCCCTATTTACGTGCCCGGGATCACGGACGGTGCGGTCGGCTCCCAGCTCTGGCTCTTCTCCCAGGAGCGCAAAGACCTGTGCATAGACCTCCTGAAAGACGAGCGCGAGCTGGCTGAGATCATCTTCAACTCGGTAAGGACTGGCGCGCTTGTGGTAGGCGGTGGGATATCGAAGCACCACACGATCTGGTGGAACCAGTTCCGCGATGGTCTGGATTACGCGATCTACATATCCACCGCTGTGGAATACGACGGCTCCCTCTCGGGTGCTAGGACCCACGAGGCGATCTCATGGGGAAAGATCAGCGAGAGGGCTAGGCATGTGAATGTGGAGGGCGACGCCACCATACTCCTGCCCCTCCTCGTAGCCGCGGTTATGGACTGAGGGCGCTCGCGGCGCGTTGCAGAGGCGGCATGGAAAAGCAGATATCCCCCTCCCCCTTACCAAAGGTGATGACCTGCAGCTCCATCGAAGAAAAGGTGCTGAGGGCGGTCAGACCCGCACCGAGGGATGAGAGGCTCCTACGCAGGGTGATAGGATCACTGGAAAGGGGGCTGAAGAGGGCGATCAGAGAGGAAGGGATAGATGCGATCCCCATGCTGGTGGGCTCCATCGCCAAGGACACGCACCTGCGCGACACCGACATCGATCTCTTCATCCTCTTTCCCACAGAGACATCGAGAGAGGACCTGGAGCGCCAGGGACTGAGGATCGCCAGGGCGGTGATGGACGGGGAGGAGCGCTACGCAGAGCATCCATACCTACATGGGAGGGTGGAGGGATACGACGTAGATATCGTTCCTTCGTACCATATCAGCTCGCCCGCAGAGAGGATCTCCGCAGTGGATCGCACCCCTTTCCACACTGCGTACATCAGGGAGCACCTCTCTGGTGCCCAGAGGGACGAGGTAAGGCTCCTGAAGCAATTCATGAAGGGGGTCGGGGTATATGGTGCCGAGGCGAAGATCCAGGGGTTCTCGGGATATCTGGTGGAGCTGCTCGTCCTGCGCTACGGCGATCTCAGGGCTGTCCTGAAAGCGGCTCAGGGATGGCGCAGGGAGGAGCGCATAGTGCTTGCACCCTCCACCACCAAGTTCGATGACCCGCTGATAGTGATAGATCCCGTGGACGCGCGGAGGAACGCTGCCTCGGCAGTCTCCGAGCAGCGGATGGCTGAGTTTGTCCAGGCAGCGCACGACTACCTCTCCCGCCCAAACATAAAATTCTTCTTTCCCAAGGCGCGGAAGGCGCTGAGCAAAAAGGCGATCGTCGAGATGATGAGGGAGAGGGGAACGCGTCTCGCAGCCCTGTCCTTCCCAGCACCGAACCTCACGGAGGACATGCTCTGGCCGCAGGCAAGGAAGTGCGAGCGCCGCCTCGCGGTCCTGCTGGAGAGATATGGCTTCAGGGTGCTGTCCTCCGCCCTTCTCATCGAGGAGGAGGTGGGCATAGTATTCGAAATGGTGGAGGACAGATTGCCCCGGGCGCTGAGGCATACAGGACCCTATGCATGGAGCGTGCAGTCCCAGCGCTTCGTGCAGAAGTGGCGCGCGAGCCCCCGGGCGCTCTCCCCGCCGTTTCTGGAGGAAGGGCGATGGCTCGTGTATCTATACAGGAAGCACCGCACACCTAAGGCGGTGCTTTCCACGCAGTCCGCAGCGCTCGATCTCGGGAAGAACCTGAACCGCCTGATCAAGGAGAAAGGCAAAGTGCTGAGCCATTCCCAATTACTAGCTGGTGGATACGAGCGCCTGTTGAGCGCGCTCCTGGACAAGCGGCTCCCTTGGGAGGTGTAGGGGAGCGCAAAAAGCTTTATTAGGCACGATGAGCTCCCCCCGCTGCCCAACACAGTGCCGCCTGCGCGATCGCGGGCGGTAATGGCGAAAGGGGGCGACAACATGGATGAAAACGAATTGAGCCAAGTCGGAACGAGCGAGAGAGGCAAAGCGAACGAAGTGGTGTTTGAGACCTTGAACTCACAGAAGGTCTCCTTCGGAAAGAACAACTTCTTGGAAGTGGCAAGGAAGAAAGCCACCACGAAGGACGGGTCGGTGAATGAGTTCATCTCCTTGTCGAGGGGATACTACCTCCCGGACGGCTCGGAGAGGTTCAAGAGGTCGCTGACCATCCCGGACGATCCCGAGATAAAGAACTTCGTGGCGGACAAGATCAAGACACTGTAGTGGACCTTGCGGTGGTAAGGGGCAGATGTCTCCCAAGGTGCTCTCGGCTATCCTCTTGGCACTCGCGGTGCTGGTCGGCTCCACCACCGCTGCATACGTGTATGTGGTAAGAGCTCCCCAGCAACCAGCAGAGCTCCCAACGCTCGTGGTCGCAGTGGGGGATAGCGTCTCTGTGCATTACATAGGGATGTTCGAGGACGGGCGGGTGTTCGACACCTCGATGGAATCCGTGGCATCGGACGATGCTGCTTATCCCAAGGCGCTCTCGTTTCAGAAGAGGGAGAGCTACACCCCCTTGAACTTCACGGTCGGCGCTGGCCAGATGATCAACGGGTTCGACCAGGGAGTGCGGGGGATGCACGTGGGGCAGACCAAGACCATAAGGGTGAGCCCCGAGGATGGCTATGGATCTCCAGACCCCACTAGGATCATCGTTCGTCCCCTGCGGGAGCAGGTGAGCGTCCTGGAGACCACCCTCAATGCCTCGGCATTCCAGTCCCTTTATAACGTCAGCGCGGTCCCGGGGGTGCGCGTCGTGCACAAGGACTGGCACTGGAACGCCACAGTGTACTTCGTGGACGGCATCACGACGATGGTCACGCTGAAGAACGAGCCGTCCCCCGGAGAGGTGGTGCGCATGGGATCCTGGACTTTTAATGTGAGGAGCATAGACGAGGCAGCGCACGGAGGCAGAGGGATCATCACCATCGATCACCTCCTCACCCCAGAAGACGTGGGAAGGATCGGCGGCAGGGACGACATGGGAGAGTACCGCCTTACTGAGGTGGACCTGGATGCGGGCACGTTCACGCTCGACTACAACCCGGAGGTCGCTGGGAGAACGCTGATATTCAGGGTGACGGTGCTCTCGATCACCGAGAAGAGCTAAGATAGCGCTCTGGATAGCTTCTCCACCTTCTGCAGCAGCGCAGCAGGATCCTGTGCGAGCACCCGCGCCATCGGCTCCTTGCCCATGCCGCCGGGATCCCAAATCAGGTCAGGGATGCCGCCCAGCGCCTCGATCGCCCTGGCAGTACCCCACTCCATCGTCTTCCTGCCCTTGGGCTCCGCGGAGCGGTCGAAGCTCCCGATGGAGAACCTGGCGCGCTTGGCAGCCCTTAGCAGGGGTTCAGAGTGTCGCAGGTTCACCGCGCAGCGCATGGTGGAGTCGTATGCCATCACCGCGAGCACGGTCCTGGCTACATGGCTCCCTGCCCCGAAGGATGGAGAGCCTACCGTCGCTGCCCTGCCCCCCTTTAGCACGATCCTGGAATCCAGCGTGCACACGTCGTGAAAATCCTTCGCCCCATATATGCCGTAGGCGATGTTGACTCCTACCTCTGGGACGAGGTTTGGCGTGAGCAGCAGCAGCAGCTCCGGGAGGGCGGCACGCATCTCCTCGCCCACCCTGTACCGCTCCCCTTCGCTCACCACTATCCTCAAGGGATTGATGACCTGCGCCTCCCCTATCTCCTCGGCGCATTCCAGGCTGGCATGCAGCTTGTCCTTGGAGCGCGCAACCGCGCTGCCGAGCCCTTCCCCCAGCGCCAGATAGCCTGCGATGAGCGATGCATATGTGCATCCCAGCCCCCTGGGGCGTGCGATGGAGAGCCTCGGGGCTGCGAACTCCGAGACCTTTCGGGGCTCCACCAGCAGGTCTGTCGCCATTCGACCGCGCAGGTGCCCGCCCTTCACAAGTACTGCACCAGTGCCTCCGCGCTCCAAGATGTGGTTTGCGGCATCCTCCGCATCTTGATAGCTTCTCACCCGGCAGCCCGAGAGCGCCTCCAGCTCCGGGGCGTTGGGGGTGACCACATCTGCCAGGGGAAGGATGTGCTCCACCATCGCATCCTCCAGCCCTTCCTCTGCCAGCGGCATGCCTATCGAGGCTGTGAGCACAGGGTCCACCACGATCGGGCACTCGAGGGCATCGAGCTCCCGAGCCACGAGCCTGGCGATCTCTTTCCCGTACAGCATCCCGAGCTTGACAGCATGGGGTTCGCCATCGCCCAGCGCAGCCCTGAGCGCGTCCCTCACATCCGCAGGAGCTACGGGAGCAGTCCTCTCCACCCCTCGGCTGTTCTCTATCACCATGCACGTGGCTACCATCGCCCCGTTGATCCCCAGGGAGCTGAGGGCGCGCATGTCTGCCGCCAGCCCTGCTATCCCGCTCGGATCTATGCCGCCTATCAACAGCACACGGATCATCCGCTCACCATCCCCAATACCTTGTCCAGGTTCTCGTGATGCCTCCGGAGATATGCCCTGGCGCCCTCCAGCACAGCGCTCAGATAATGGGCAGTGGCTGCCTTGAGGTCCGCGGGATGCAGCCTTCCTTCCTTATAAGCGCTCTCGAGCGCCTCGTAGCTCTCGAAGCTCAAGCTTCCCCCGTACCTCTCTGGGCGTTCGATCTCCATTCTCCCCATCATAGGAAAGATGATCAGGCGGCAGTGGTCGAGCACAGGGTTCCCCTCACCCACCTTGGGCGGGCAATAGGCGCCCTCGATCTTGCGCGCTATCTCCTCAGGCGCATCATGCACGAATATGCAGCTCTCCGGAACGGATTTGCTCATCTTCAGATCTGCAGCATCCATCCTTCCGCCACCACGTAGGCTGATCAGCAGAGGGGTGTGCAGTGCCACGAACCTCCGCCATCCGAGCCTCTCGGACACCTCCCGCGCGAGCATGTGCGCGTGGCGCTGATCCATCCCGCCCAGCGCAAGGTCCAGTTCCAGATGAAAGATGTCAGCAGCCTGCATCGCAGGATATATCAGCTTCGAGGCATCCGCATCGGCATCGCTCTCCTTTCGCCCCATGATGGTCAGCGCGCGCTTGATCCTTGCCACAGTGGAAGCCTTCGAGATCCTAATCACCCGCTCCCAGTACGAGGAGGAAGAAACAAGCTCGCTCGCGTACATGAACCTGACCTTCTCCTCCTCCACCCCCAGGGCAAGGAGACAGTCGCGCATGTACTCACCACAGACCCTGATCTTCTCCATGTCCCTCCCCCACTTATCATTGATGAAGGCATGCCAGTCCGCCAGCAGCACCGTGAGATCAAACCCGAGGGATGAGAGGTCCTTGATCTTCTGCCCCACGACGACCCCCTGCCCTATATGAAAGAGCCCAGAAGGCTCGAACCCCACGTATGCCCTCTTGGCACCAGCCTTCTCCAGCAGAGCCTGCGCTTCCTCGATCGTGATGACCTCCTGGGCATTGCGCAGCAGGAGCGCGAGCTTGTCATCGGCGCTCATGGGTTGGGGATGGAGCGGGGGGGTTATATGGGTTGTGGTGTAGTGCGAAGTTTAGCGCCAGCTATTGCCCATACATTCTGTGAGGCTAGCACTCGCCAGAGGGGAAAAGATATTTACATGAGATAAGGGATGGCGCTGACGGTGAAATGATATGACATGGAACGGCCCGCTGCAGAGGATCGATGACTTCAGGCAGGAGCTACCACGCGGGTACAAGCCCGGCATGCGCACCTCTGGCCTGATATACGCGGACGAACAGATGGTGCAGCAGATTAGGAAGGACAGCGCCCCAGAGCAGGTAGCGAACGTCGCAACGCTGCCTGGGATAGTGGGCAGGTCCCTGGCGATGCCAGACATCCATTGGGGATACGGCTTCCCCATTGGAGGGGTGGCTGCGATGGATGCCGAGGAGGGCGTGATATCACCTGGCGGCGTGGGGTTCGACATCAACTGCGGGGTAAGGCTGGTGCGCACCGACCTGACAGTGAAGGAGATTCAGCCCGTGGTGAAGGACCTCGTGGATGCTCTCTTCACCAACGTGCCCTCTGGACTAGGCTCGCGCGGTAAAGTGCGCCTCTCGCGCAAGGAGATAGACGATGTGCTCGATCTGGGGATGGAATGGGCTGTTGAGAAGGGATATGGTTGGAAGGAAGACCTCGAGCGCGCCGAGGATAGGGGACGCATGAAGACCGCAGACTCTACCAGGGTGAGCATGAAAGCGAAGGAGCGCGGGATGCCGCAGCTGGGCAGCCTGGGCGCTGGAAACCACTTCCTCGAGATCCAGAGGGTGGAGACGATATACGAACCAGAGGTGGCAAAACGCTTCGGCATAGACGCAGTGGGGCAGATCATGGTGATGATCCACACTGGTTCAAGAGGTGCGGGGCATCAGATCGCCACAGATTACCTGAACGAGATGGAGCGCGCCCTCCGCAGGTATGGTCTCAACCTCCCGGACAGACAGCTTGCATGCGCTCCCCTCACATCCAGTGAGGCAGATGGATATATCAAGGCGATGTCTGCGGCAGCCAACTACGCCTGGACGAACCGGCAGATGATCCTCCACTGGGTGCGAGAATCGTTCGAGGCTGTGCTTAAGACGCATGCCAAGGACATAGGAATGCACCTGGTTTACGACGTGGCGCACAACATCGCGAAGATCGAGGAGCATACCGTGGATGGCAAGCGGATGAAGCTCTGCGTGCACCGGAAGGGGGCTACGCGCGCTTTCGCAGCTGGAAGGAGCGAGATATCCCCCATGTACAGGGAGGTGGGACAGCCCGTGCTGATCCCCGGGGACATGGGCACAGCAAGCTACGTCCTCGTTGGCACGGAGATGGCGATGAGGGAATCGTTCGGATCCACCTGCCATGGCGCAGGAAGGGTGATGTCGCGCAACGAGGCGATCAGGCGCTTCACCCCCGAACAGATCAAGGCAGACCTGGCAGGCAAAGGGATATACGTCAGGGCGGCGAGCCGCGAGGTGTTGACCGAAGAGGCACCGTCTGCCTACAAGCGCGTGGACGACGTGGTGAGGATCACCCATGGCGCAGGGATCTCCAAGATGGTGGCGCGGATGGTGCCACTGGGAGTGGTGAAGGGATAGGGGCCAGTGTTGCCCGAAAATTCGTCTGGTTACTGACATTTTTCCCTCTACCATCGCGTTACTGGGTTTTTTATTGCGAAATCCGTCGAAAAGGATGCTGCGATCAATGGTCACCCCTCACCCATACCCCCTTTACCCAACAATTCTTTGTATATCGTTTTGAGCACCTCTGGGGTTCCTGCTGCATATGAGTATAAGGTTCCAGCCAAATCTCATAAAATATTTGCCGAAATTTTTGTCGAACCAAACGACGAAGGGCATGGCAATCTTACCCATTTCATCAAATGCTGAGATCAGCTTTTTTACGTTTTGGACACTTATATCACTCGGGTTATCGATGCTCATCTTACCGTGGACTAATCCGAGGCCACCGCCTTTTATTTTGTACAGTGATTTACCAATTTTAAAAATAAACTCTCTCAGGAGCAGAAATGTAGAGAAAGCAGGGTTGCCGTAGGTTTTGATCTCTCTCACCCCGAGATTCATGAGAATTCCACGAAATTCGGCATAACTCACAGTTCCGCAATAGTATCCGTCTTCTCTCAGGATATTTATTCCGGTATCCCCCACGAGAATCTTCCTTATTTTGAATCCTAGATCATCGGTGCTTATTGTGAGAACCAGTGTGCCGTCTTCCTTGAGCACCCTGAAAAATTCTTCCAAAATAGTCTTTTTTGCATCGAAAGAGGGGACATGATACAGCATTGCGACCGCCAATACCGCGTCATAACTGCAGTTCTGAAATGGCAATTTCGTAGCGTCACAATTGATCAACGGGGCATCAACCCGATTTTTCGCCAGTTTTAACATCTCTATCGAGAAATCCACACCGACAACTTCGTATTCGCGATTCTTGCACTCCCACAAATGCCGGCCGATGCCACACCCGCAGTCCAATATCAAACCACGTCCCCTTAAATCCATCTCAGGATAGATAATACCCTTTTCGAAGATGTCGGCTACTTTATTGATATATTCCGGAACATCCATGAGCACCGCTTTTATAGGTTGTAAATTCAAAGCCCTGTTGTCCCAATAATCCAGTGGCTTATTCATGAATTTCTCCCACCGGTTTGTTTTTTTTGGTAAATCGCTTCCTGAACATCTTATCGAAAGGCATTTTTAAAATTTCAAACATGAAATGCCCAAAGAGATAGGTTAGAGAGAATCCATTATATTTCATGTAGACCTGTAAAACGCTCTTATGATGATATAACTTTTTTGAGGTCTGGGCATCATGAAATCTATAGTAGGCAAGCGGGATGGGGATATACTTAAAATGGCAAATCTTCGACAGCCTTATCCAGAGATCACCGTCCATGGCCGACATCAAGTTCTCATCCCAATAATAACCGTATGCGGCTTTGACCTCCTCGAGGTATTTTTTCCTGATCATCGTGGATGAGCAATTGATGTAAGTGGATACTTTTCTCAAACGCTCAGGATCGTGCTCCCTCGATTTTATCAGATATATTTTTTCCCCGATGACGGCATAATAATCGCTGTAAACCACCCCAATGCGTTCCGATTTTTTTATATTGGACAATTCGATCTCCAATTTATTCGGCACCCACCAGTCATCATGTGAAATGAAGCAGATGTACTCTCCATTTGCCAGATCCAATCCTTTATTCAAGGATTTTGAAATACCGGAATTTTCTTGGTGAACTATCAACGCCATGTCTTTATGTTTCTCAAGGATGTTCTTTGTGTCATCCGTGCTTCCATCGTTGATGACTATAAGCTCGTAATCTTTGAAGGTCTGATCGAAGATGCTGCTTAAACATTGTTCCAGGTATTTTTCCCCATTATACACGGGGAGAATGACGCTGACCGAAACCACTCAATCACCCTATAGGGCAATCCCTTTTGTGAACTCCCGGGCTTGTCGATCTTCATTTGAGGTGGGCAGTTCTACCCCGGTCTTCATCCATTCCACCACCCTTTTCAATCCCTCCGTCAGCATGACCTTTGGCGCCCAGCCCAACTCTGCGTAGGCCTTATAACCGCTTGGAAGTTTGACCTTGGTGTCGGTGGGTGGCGGATCCATGAGTATGGGCGTAATGTCTTTTCCGAATAAGTCAATCACCATCCATGCAAGTTCCTCCATAGTAACCGCATGTTCTGGCCTGTCACAGATATCGTATATCTCTCCGGCTTTTCCCTTTTCAAGCAAATAAGACAACGCTTCGGCACAGTCTTTAATATACAAGAAGCTCCGCACGCAATCCTTGTAGGCGATCGGGGGTTTATTGTTCATAACGTTCCAGATGAATTTCATTATTACATTATGATATTTTACGAGTCTTACATCCTCGATCCCGTACACCATGTAAAGTCTGGGCATTACCACATTCAACCCGTAAGAGAGGTGATATTCATAACACAAATCCTCTCCAGTACATTTAGTGATCCCATACGTGGTTTTAGGGGCTCTGCGATGCCTCTCGTCCGTTGGTGTGAAGAGAGGCTCTCCAAGAACCTCACTCGTTCCCATATAAATAAGCCTCTTCACTTCATGAATTCTGCAAGCTTCTAAGACGTAGAGTGTCCCGTTTATGTTCGTCCTTATGCAGTGCTCACGATCTTCCAGTCCCCTCAGTTTCGAAACAACGGCCGCCAGATGATATACCGCATCACAGTCCTGTAAGGCGTGCGTTATATCCTCTCGATTGGTTACATCTGCATTAATAAACTCTACGTGACTCCCAATAGTAGGATTCGGGGGAGCAATATCGATGATGCGGACCTGATGTCCCTCTCTCAGAAGCTCTTTTACCAACCATGTTCCAATGTATCCTGATCCTCCAGTTACTCCGATCTTCATTCTTTACCGCCCCATGTCACCCAACGTGTCCATAAGGAAATTATGCAAATCGTCATGCATCCGGATAAGACGTTCTTTATTTAAATCTTTTGTTTCAAAGGTTATGCCACCCTTCCCTCCCCTGCCTACCAAAACATAGTCGTCCCAATTCTGGCTTATCCATGTGATTCCGTATTTTTCAGGATATTTGAATACATCTGATCCGGGCAGGGGAACGAATTGAGACAACAGCCATTTATGGGGTTGCGTTTCGAGGATAAACTTCTTCGTTTCTTGGATCGATGTCTCGTCCTCGCCAGGGAAGCCCACAATAAAGAAGGCCTTCACCACTAATCCCACCTCCTTGGCCCACAGAATTGCGTTCTTGCTGTCCTTCACGCGTTCTCTTTTGTTCATGAGGTCAAGGATTCGTTGTGAACCAGACTCCACACCATAATTAATCTCTGTGCAGCCGTGGTCGAATAGAAATTGCAAATACTCTTTATCCACTAGATCACTGCGGCCTATGCACTTGAAATTTATGTCCAAACAGTCCAGTTCTTTTACCAGGCCCATCACCCTCTTTCGATTAAGCAGGAAGTTGTCGTCCCCGAAGACAAAATTCTTAATCCCGTAATTGTCCCTGCAATCCACAATTTCGGCGATCACGTTGTCCTTATTTCTATATCTGATAATGCTCCCTGTGATCTTAAAACAGAAATTGCAGTTATAGGGACAGCCGCGGGAGGTGTAGATGCTGGTGGATTTCCCGCCAGTCATTTCAGGTTCATACCTACGAACATCCACAAGATGTCTGGCAGGTATAGGATATTTATTGACGTCTACCAAGCCGCAATTCCATAATTTTGGCACTTCGTCCTGTGCAACGTCATAAATCATTTCCTCACCTTCACCAGCAATCACATGGCACTTTAGGTCTTTGAAGGTCTCCTGCGGCAGGGCAGTAGCGTGGGCACCACCTATCATTTTTATACTATCTTCTGGGAGCAAATTGATTATTTTTTTTGCAGAGTTATAATTTGGAGTAACGCAGGTGACCCCGAATATGTTACCGCCCAACCCCTTTACGGTTTGTTCCCAGTTAGGATCGTCACACAGATCAACGATTTCCACCTCAGCACCCTTTGCCTCAAGCGCCGCACCCAGATAGAGAAGACCTGTAGGTGGATAGGCGTTGGGAATATTCAGAAAGAGTGACGGGGGATTTATAAGAACTACTCTCATTTCAAACACCACGCATTGAGGACACTCGTGGTCCGAATTGTCGGGTAATATGG
The DNA here is from genome assembly GCA_040753455.1 of Thermoplasmatota archaeon. Taxonomy (GTDB): domain Archaea; phylum Thermoplasmatota; class Thermoplasmata; order SG8-5; family JACRNV01; genus JBFMEL01. The sequence continues at coordinate 16,821 of JBFMEL010000032.1, forward strand.
CGACAGATCCTGTTTCATTCTCGTTCATCTCCTTCAGTGAGTTTCAAGAAATATTTTTTTAGCTCTTCGTACGGATCTGGGTATCTCATACCCCAACATTTCAAATGTGAAGATAACTTGCTGGTGTCTCCCCAGAATCTCACGGGATATTTCTCACCTATTTCCACATGTTCATAGTCGAACGGTCTTACACTGGCGAGATACCTCACTACCTCAGCGGTGGTAATTCTTTTTGGATGATTTATGTTTACTATGTTCGCATACCCCATCGTTTCTTCTGAAAGATGGGCCGTGGCGCGAAGCAAGGAATCCGCCACAAAATCGACAGGCAATGGGTTTAGGTAAGAGCACCCGTTGCCGAAGACCTTTAATACACCTTTATTCTTTCTCACATTTGCACATTGAGGAACCAATCTTTGTTCTCTCTCACCCTTTCCGAACGCATACATTAGCCTGGATATCCACAACTTCGAGAGGTGTCCTTTATCCAATAAAAATTTTGCATGACTTTCCACGGTTTGCTTCGAAACTCCGTAGGGGCTGTCTGGTACGTGGTCTATACTCTCATGAACACAACCTTCCAATCCATAATAAACGGATTGAGATGACAAAAGGACCAGCGCACCCCTGAATTGTGTGGCAAAATTCATGAATAGTTCGACATCATAATTCTGATCATTAGGACGCGGAACTTCCTTGAAGCTCGGGTGGACATTCCCGGCTACATAAATGGCTGTTTCGAAGTTTGAAATAACTCTGTTTTTCTCTGATTTCTGTTCGACCATGATCTTTTTCATGCCTGAAATAATGTTTTCAGGATGTTTGTTATATCCGAAAGTAAAATCGTTTTCCCGCCCTTCTTTCCTAACGGATCTTTGTATTGCTTGCCCGATGAAACCGCTCCCCCCAATCACAATAGTATCATTCATGCAATCATACCTCGTTAATACTTAACCCGTAAGTTCCATATATATCTTTTCCATAAGGAGCATGTTGCTGTTGAGATTAAACATCTTAACGACCATCTCTCTGCCAGCCTTTCCAAATCTAATCCTTCTCTCGGAGTCGTTTAAAAGCTCGATAATCTTTTTCGCCAGCATTACAGGATTTTCCGTTGGCACGATGAGACCGTTCTCCCCGTTTTTGATCCATTTCCTATTCGCCTTTATGTCAGTGGTGACCACAGGCAGTTCACAAGCCATCGCTTCGGCTGTACTTACTGGGAGCCCCGCATCAGACAAGGATGTGGACACATATATGTCCGATAATGCGAGATAACTCGGAAGAACATCGTTTGGAATAAATCCAAGAAACCTAATGCTTTCATAAAGGTTAAGTGATCTGGCCAAATTCTTCAAATACCCCTCTAGGCTCCCCTTACCGATTGCGATCATCTTCGCATCAGGTACCTCTTTGATTATATGAGCCATTGCTCTGACGAGAGTTTCGACATCATATATCGGCTCAAAGTTCCTAGTACTTATGATAGTTGGGCAACCGCGAACGTCGAGCTCTGTGGCGAGGGAAAGACTCTTTCCTTTGGGGCTGAACTTATCTGTATCCGTGCCGAAATAGATTATACGAATTCTTCCAGGCTTCCCCTTTAACTCCTGAATATTTTGAACCATATGTTCTCCAGCACAGGTGATTACATCTGCACTCCGCAAAGCATAGATGACGGCTAGTTTCTTCAAGGCGCTTCTATTCGGGTCGATGAGGACATCACATCCCCAAGCGGTCATGATTAACGGATGAAATCCAGCGGACGCTGCCCATGACCCATAACCAGTCAGGAAATGGGCGTGTAGAATATCCGGCCTGATCCTTCTGACAGCTCTTCTTGTCTGCAGATATTTCAATGCGAAAGGGAAGACTCCCATTCTTCCCGTGAGTGTGTGCACGCGCACCCCCTCTATCTCTTCAGGCATGTCGGTGATCAGGTGAACCTCGTGTCCTCTGTTTACCAACCAGCTCAGCCATTTCCTCATATGGACTGATGTCGCATCAGCCACATAACATATCCTCATACAGATCACCAAGATAATGGATTTCGCTATATAAACTTAACTTCGCCAGCGGCTGTGGGACACCGAAACTTCCCAGAGTTTGGGTAATATGTCTGTGTAACTGTTCTTCGTTTCATTTCTCAACCGATTAAGCCAGTAACGATTCTGAATGGTACAGACCGATAGTTTTATAACCATGTATCGTAT
>JBFMEL010000033.1:0-19021 GCA_040753455.1 Thermoplasmatota archaeon
GAGTGGGTCTTCTCAAACTCTTGCCAATTGACGAAACTGTTTTCGTAGAGGGGATCAAAATACTTTGATTTGTGTCTTTCCTCCACATTTAATAGCTGATGGGGGTCCCAACTGATTTTAACTTGAAGCATTGTGTACACTCGAGCCCTTCCTGTTACAGGGTTATACTGGACAGGATAGAACCCTATTTTGGCAAACGGTATCGCCCGAATTTTTCCGCTATCCAGAAGTTTAATTGGATCCCCAGGGTAAGCTTTGTTTTTGGAATATGCTGCATCATCAAACACGATCTCGTTATTGCTAGCCTCCCAAAGATCCCCTTCCAATTCCTGGGCAGGGTATATGCGCCCGACATCGCGCTCATAACAATTTTGGCTCAATATTTCGATCCTGATATGAGTATTGGGAACTGCTACAAAACATGATGTGTGCGGAAGTTGTGGCTTGCCAATTTCTCCTGTATATCCCATATTCGGAATAGTTAAAAGCGTGAAAGTTCCTTCTTCGGTGTCCATTGTATTTTCGATTACGTTTCCAGTCTCGAATGTGAGGATGGTGTGCTCATCGCCAGAGAAATCTACACAGACCCTTGTCTCCTTCGTTTGTTCTTGAAAGGCATTTCCAGCAGTAGGGTTGAGGTCCACCTCCCCCTGCCCAGCCATGTCCTGAATCATGCTGATCCCAACGACAAAGCATACAACGACTGCAAGCGCTCTTTTCGCCCCACCTGTAACCGATCGTCTTTCATCCCGCATTTCAAATCGCATGCTCGGTGCATGTTCATTCCGATATATTAACTTAACTTCGCCACTGTCCACTTAACGGGACTTATGAATACTTCTTGTGATAGTGCACCCGTGGTGATGAAATGCGTTTGGCAGTGTCCATACTGCAAATCGAAAGAGGTGATAAAGCGAGGGATATCCATGACCCGCGCCGTCGTTGCCGCAGTGCTCTCTCCCCCGTGTATTATATTCGTTGCCGGTACTTGTTCTTGTCCAGCGCGCTACAGCCTCGTGTAATCCCTGGGCAGGGATGGCTCCGCTCTCTCCTCCTTGGGCGCCTCTCTGCGCGCTTGCTTCTCCTCGATGACAGCATCCTTCCTCGGCGCATGGAGCGGATTGCCGCAGACCACGCAGTATGACAGCCCTCTGATGCACGTGGGACAGAGGTACGCACCGCAGAAGTGCCTCATCACAGCCATGTTCCCATGGTCCCTGCAGTGCTTCCCTGCCAGCTCCGGGTCCTTCGGTGCTCTCGGAGCAGGCTTGGGAGCTTCTTTGATTTGAGGTGTGCCGAGCAGGGAATGCACCTCCGCCTCAGGCGCGGCGTAGCCAGGCTGCCTGAGGATCGAGAGCGCAGCCTGCACCTGCTTCGCCCTCTGCACCCCTATCCCCAAACTCTCGACCAGCCCCACCACCGTGCGGCGCTCGGGGGGCAGCTCCAGCGCACGACGTATCAAGCCATCGAGCTCAGGGTCTGGGGGCACACCCCTGAAGCTCGTGCCATCCACAGCCTCTATGTACGATAGGAGTTTCTTCGCGTACCCTATCCCATGCTCAGGGCACCTCACCACGATGTCGCACAGCCGCAGCCTGCGCTCGCCTGCTGCCGTGCTGCCCAGCGCAGCCGCGATCACCTTTTGTGACGCGCGCTCCAGCTCCTCCCGCTCCCCGGGACTAAGCGCACCGAGGTTGATCCCCTCGCCCTCGGAGATCAGGGCGAAGGCTGCATCGATGTACTGGTACGGGACACCCACCTCTCTGAACGCGCTCTCTCTGTCTGGGGGTTCCCCTCTTTCAAACTCGTACCTGAGCAGGGCATTGGCATACCTCTCAGCCTCCGCACGCTCCCTGTGCTCCTTGGCAAGCCCCAGCCCTTCCTGCGCTGCCGTGAAATCAGGGTCGATCTCCAGTGCCCTGTTGAACGCCCTCGTGGCATCCTCGTAGCGCCCCAGCTTCACGAGCGCCAGACCCTTGCTGTTCCAGGCGAACTTGTCCCCGCCATCCAGGGACAGGGCTCTATCGAAGCTCCGCAGCCCCTCCTCATAATTCCCAAGGATGTGAAGCACGTTCCCCCTGGCGAGCCACAGGCTCTTGTCCCCCTCATCCATGCCGAGGGCTCTGTCCAGCGCCTGAAGCGCACCCTGCATCTCCCCCTTCTTTTCAAGCGCAAGCGCTTTGCGATGCAGCGCCTCCTTGTCCTCGCCCAAAGATAAAGCGCGATCGATCCAGTATGCTGCATCGTCGTACCTCTCCATCCCCTCATATACACCGGCAAGGGCGAGCAGCACGCGCCTGTCCTCTGGTGCAAGGGCTATAGCCTCCTTCAGCACGCGCTCCGCCTCCCCGTACCGCTTCATCTCCGTGAGGATCAATCCCTTGCTTCTCAGTGCCCCAGGAGCCTCAGGGTCGTGCCTCAGCGCCTCGTTGTACACACCGATCGCGTCCTCCATAGCCCCCAGCCTCTTCAGGCTCTCCGCCTTGCTGCACAGCAGGTCCACGTCCCCGGGGGAGAACGAGAGCCCCCTGTCATAGGCATCGATAGCCTCTCGATCCCTCCCGAGGGCGGAGAGGGAGTGCCCCTTGCTGCCCAGCGCATGTATGTCCCCAGGATCGATCTCCAGCGCGCGATCGAAGGCTGCCATCGCCTCGATGTGCCTCCCCAGCCTCGCCCGAAGCAGCCCCAGGCTCCTCAGCAGCACGATCTCCCTCGGGGCTAACATTACAGCCTTCTCGTAGCTCGCTAGAGCCTCCTCATGCCTTTCCATATGCTCCAGGGCAAGGGCGCGCTCCTTCCAAGCATCCTTAGAATCAGGTTTCAGATCGATAATCCTGTCGCAGAGGGACACGAGATGCTCCCAGCTCTTCAGCTGCCTCAGCACCTCTAACTTCTCGAACAGCACCTCGAGGTTCTTGGGCTCCAGATCCTCTGCCCTGTCGATGGCTTTCAGGGCTCCGAGGGGATCGTTGAGGCGCAAAAGCCCCCACGCCCTCTCCCTGTGGGCTAGCATGCTCTTAGGATCAACGCGCACGATGCGATCAGCGGTCTTCACCACCTCCTCTGCGCTGCCGAGCGCCTTCAGCGCCTTCAGCCTCCCCAACAGCCCGTCTATGTCAGAGTGATAGTTCTCCAGGAGGCGATCATAGGCTTTCAGCGCATTGTCGAACTGGTGCATGTTCATCAGCACCTCGCCCTTCTTCAGGTGCGGAAACCGATCCCCTGGCTCCAGCAGGATCGCCTTGTCAAACGATGCAATGGCATCCTCGGGATGCCCAAGCGTCATCATTGCCAGCCCCTTGCTGTACCAGATATGCTTGTCCCCGGGGGCAAGCGCCAGCGCTTTGTCGTAGGCACCCACTGCCTCTTCGTAGCGCTGCATCGCGTCCAGTGCCAGCCCCATGGCATACCACAGCTTCGCCTCATCAGATTTCACCCCTGTCCCTGAGCGGTAGGTGTCACAGGCTTCCTGGAAGCGCGAGAGCCTCATCAGCGAATCTCCTTTCGCCAGCCACACAGCCCAATCGTCGGGCGAGAGCTCAATGGAACGATTGAAGTCCTCCACTGCCTCCTCGTGCCTGTGCAGCCTTGCGAGCGCCACCCCACGCTCGTACCATGCCGCGGATGACTTGGAATCGATCTTCAGATAATCACCCAGAGCCTCTACAGCCCCTTCCAACCGTCCCAGGTTCAGGAGGGCGATCGCCTTGTCGTACAAGGCGACAGCGTGTCCATGCTCAATCTCCAGCACCTTCTCGCACGTGCTCAGGATCCCCTCGTGCTTCCCCAGCCGCTTCAGCGCCTCCAGCTTTCCTATCAGGGCTTTCATCTCCTTGGGATGGTGTGCCAGGCATCCGTCGTAGTTGTGCACAGCAGCCTCGAAGCGCGAGAGCCTCATCAGCGCCACCCCCTTGTCCAGGTACGCCCCCAAGTTCCCCTTATCCAGCTGGAGAATGGCATCTGAGGTCTGCACCACCTCCGCGTCCTTCCCCACCGCCTTCAGCGCCTCCTTCTTGTCCATCATGAGATCGAGGTCCTGGGGCGCGATGATGAGCCCCTGGTTGAAAGCGTTCAGCGCCTCTTCGTGCCTCCTCAGCACAGTGAGCGCCCTGCCCTTGTCCCGCAGTGCATCCTTGTCCCTAAGATCCACAGCCAACGCTGCGTCTGCGCTCGCCACCACATCCTCAAACCGCCTCAGCGCGATGAGCGCCGCGCGCTTGATCCTGTGAGCATGCATGTTCGATGGCTCCAGCTTCAGCGCCGCATCACAGGCTTCCACCGCCGCTTCGTGCCTTTCCACCTTGGATAAGGAGAACGCGCGCCTCAGCCAAGTGCCTGCATCCTTTGCCTCGATGTGCAGCGCCTCCGCATAGCTGTCTGCGGCATCGAGCCAGCGCTCCAGCCTCTCGAGGGCGTATCCCCTGTTCAGCCAGGCAATGCGATCCTCCCTCGATATGGAGAGGGCTCTGTCGAACGCCTCCACTGCGTCGTCCAGCTTTCCAAGTGCCGCGTACGCCATCCCTGCGCCTATGTGCCCCTCCACCATCGAGGGATCGATCGCCACCACCCTGTTGAAAGATCCTATCGCCGCCTCGTGCTCCCCTTTGCTGGATAAGGCATGGCCTTTGCGCAGCAATATCTTCGCATCGTCAGGGGTGATGGCGAGTATCTTGTCCATGACATCGATATCATGGGGGTTGAGCTCAAGCGCCTTCCTGAGGCATCGTAGAGCATCGTCCTTCATCCCCATCTTCGAAAGCACCAGCCCTTTATTGGACCAGGCAAATGCATATGCAGGGTCGAACCTCAAGGCGGCATCGAAGTAGCCCAGCGCCCCCTGCAAATCCCCCAACCTGTAACCCAACAGACCACGATGGTTCAGCGCCGGGACGTTCCCCGGGTCAAGCCGCAGCGCCTGATCGAGGTTCCTGGCAGCATCGTCCATCCGCCCCTGAACAAAAAGACCCCAGCCCACGGCATCGAAGAGCTGCGAGAAGCGCTGGGGCATTCTGCTCACGACGTGCATGTACTGTTCGAGATATGCCGAGGCTTCCAGCAGCTCCTTCAGGTATGCGGGTTTCGTGCCATGCCTTCTCGCCCGCTCGATCAGCCTGCTCGCCTTGTTGTACACCCGCTGCTCCTTGTCGATCAGGGAATCCAGTACCTTCATCTGTGTCACCGGTCAGGCGCGGTTCGGTAGCGCATCCCAAGGGAGATTGAACTATTTGAATATATAATCTTCGGTGCGGTATGTCTGACACATGTCATATCGCTGTATATGCAATCTTTGAGTGTTAAAAACCAAGCCAGAACCCGAATTTCGATAACTTTATATAGGACGACCGCTTACACCCCTGACAGACACTTGTCTGACAAAAAGCAGAAAAGTGTCAGAAGGGATGACCATGCGACCAGCGATGGCACACGAGATCAGGCAGAAGCGATTGAGTGGCGTGGACGCGCAGACAGAGCAGTGGCTGAAGGAGCACACCATACAGGACCTCAGGGACCTCGTCTTCGAGCTCTACAACAGGGGCGAAGATGTCTCGGACATGGTGCGGCTAGTGAACGACTTAGAGGCTATGGCGCAGGGACTGATGATCGAGAGCAGGATCGAGGCAGCGCACGAGGAGACTGAGTTCGACTACATCGCGGACACAGAGATGGCAGTGGCATAAGCGCACGAATGCCAGGGGAGATCCCCTGGCGAAACCCTTTTTCATGGTGATTATGCGGACATTATGGCGGGGCTTTCTTTGGGGGGGTCCATCGATCTGCTGCTCCATGTGTTCTGGGATTGCCTCCATCTCTGTGCCCAGATCCCTTCGCCAGTGGGTTCGGAGCACAACAAAGGGATGCAGGTGCCGGGATGAAAATCAACGATTATAAACATCAACCCTGCAGAGTTGATTTTCCCCAGACGCATCCCAATCAACCCATCAGCAACCTGGATGCGTCGTATCTCAGAAATGTGGATAGATGCAGAAAGTATGTGGAGACTGGGATAGGGGACATGTAGATGCGTAACCGTCCTGTCCCCTACACGGACGCATCCCAGCTCTAGCACAGGGGGCCGGGATAGGGGACATGTAGATGCGTAACCGTCCTGTCGCCTACACGGACGCATCTTACATATCCCTCATGTTATGAGAGAATAGATGCGTCCTTGCCTCGGTGAGTTATCGTTGGTTGTATGTTTCCTCACCATCAGTCCAGCCGCATCCCAAACAAACTCTCAACATACTGGATGCGGCGTATCTCAGCATATTAGCTATATGCAGAGAGTATGCAGGTGCCGGGATTCGAACCCGGGCTGTTGGCTTGGAAGGCCAAAATCCTAACCAGACTAGATTACACCTGCATTGAGTGCCTCTGGGTCTCGGATGAGCTGTGACCTTGATTTGCCACGATTATTTATGTCTTTGTTCGGGAAGTATTTTTCTATGAGTTGTGCATAGGGGGTAGGGATGCCTGAGAGTGTAGATGGAGCGCATGTGGCTGTGCACACCTCCCTCGGACTGAAGAAGGGGGAGCGCCTGATGATCCTGGTGGATGAGCCGCGGATCGGTATGGGAGGGCGTTTCCTCTCGGCAGCTCTGGATGCAAAGGCGGATGCCTTCATGGTCACCATACCTGAGGTGGGGCGGGATGGTCAGGAGCCTCCCCACCCTGTGGCGCGTCTGATGCGCGAGATGCACGCGATCATCATAGCCACCGAGGGCTCGATGTCGCACACCCTTGCGAGGAAGCAGGCAACTAAGGCTGGGGCGAGAATCATCACCATGCCTGGGATCACCGACGAGATGCTGGGCGAGGGCGGGATGACCGCGGATTTTCGAAAGGTCCACATGGAAGCCCGCAGGCTCTTCAGGATATTCAAAGGGAGCAAGGTTGTGATGGTCAAGACCGATGCTGGCACAAACCTGACCATGAGTATAAAGGGGAGGTCCTGGATCGCAGAGGACACGGGGATATGCCACAGGCGCGGGGACTTCACGAACCTTCCGGCCGGAGAGCTCTTTGTCTCCCCCGTAGCTGGCAGTGCCGAGGGTGAGATCGTAGTGGACGGGAGCTTCAGGGGTCTGGTGAAGGAGGGGATCGTGGTGAGGGTGGAGAGTGGATATGCTGTGCGGATCAAGGGTGCGCGGGAGGCTGTGCACGAGCTGAACAAGGGTGGGAGAGAGGGCAGGCTGATCTCCAAGTTTGGGATCGGCTTGAACCCGAAGGCCAGGGTGATCGGCAGGGAGATCGAGGACGCGAAGGTCCTGGGCTGCGTGAGCATAGGGTTCGGGGACAACTCGCGCTTCGGAGGGCAGATCAGATGCCCGACGTACCTGGAGTGCGTGATAAGGAGCGCCGCAGTAGCGCTCGACAACCAGGTAATCCTGCGGGATGGAAAGCTCTTAGTCTAGCCATCTGGGCTTAGCAACGATGTTGATCTCTGCGGCACACTCGGGGCATCTGCGATCCTTGAGCCGGTGCTGCCGCACGCTGAACCCCCAGCGCTCTATGAGCAGTGCTCCGCATACAGGGCAGCGGGTGTTCTCATCGTCTGTGTGGTGGATATTCCCCAGGTAGACGTATCTCAAGCCTTCCGAGCGCGCGATGCTCTTGGCCTGCAGCAGCGTGTCCATCGGGGTAGGCGGCAGATCCCGAAGCTTGTAATCGGGGTGGAAGCGGGAGAAGTGCACAGGGATCTCGGGGGACAGGGACTCGGCTACCCAGCGGGCGAAGCGCCTGATCTCGCTCGGGTCATCGTTCTTCGTCGGGATGATGAGATATGTGAGCTCGATGAAGATCCCAAGCTCCATGGCGAGGCTGCAGGTCTCCATGACTCCTGAGAGCGTTGCGCCCACCAGCTTTCTGTAGAAATCCTCAGTGAACGCCTTCACGTCTATGTTCATGGCATCGAGGTACGGTGCGATCTCTCTTAACGGAGCTTCTGCTATGTAGCCGTTGGTCACGTAGTTCGTCGGGATGCCCGCCCTGTGCAGCAGCTTGGAAGCGTCCAGGGTGAACTCGTACCATATCGTTGGTTCGTTATATGTCCAGGAGACGCTCTCACACCCTTCCCTCTGGGCGAGCGCCACCACCTCCTCTGGAGCGATCTGGCGCGCGAGCCTCAGGCTCCATTCCTGGGAGATGTCGTAGTTCTGGCAGAATATGCATCGGAAGTTGCAGCCTACGCTGCCGAAGGAGAGCGCATGAGTGCCGGGCATGAAATGAAACAGCGGTTTCTTCTCGATCGGGTCTGTCCATATCGAAGATGCCATGCCATAGCTCATCGTTTCCAGTGCGCCGTTCACATTCCTGCGCAAGCGGCACAGCCCTGTCTTTCCCTCGGGGATCACGCAGCCGTGCCTGCAGAGCCCGCACCTGACCCTGCCATCCTTCTCGGCGGTGAAGTAGAGGGCGGTCTTCATTTCAGCACCTTCTTCAGAATAGCCATGTCGCAGCCGCAGTTGTTGTCCGGGTCATCTCTCTTCCTGATTCTGTGCAACCGGAAGCCTACGCCCTCGTAGAACATGTAGGTCTTCTCGTACTCCGTGCCTATGCCCGCCTCCCTCGAGGGCGTTTCCACGAAGAGCTCCCTCCCGCCAGCCTTCCTGACCTCCGCTGCGCACCTCTCGACCAGCGCGGCCCCGACGCCCTTCCTGTGGCTACCCCTCTCGACCGCAATCCAGCCGATTGTCGGCTGGCACCCGCAGGAGGTGTAGGTGGCGAAGCCCACGACCTCCCCGCCCTCAACGGCCACGAAGCCCTTCTGAAGACCAATATCGAGCGGCATGTGCTTCTCGACAGCGTCCTTCGTGAACCAGCCCTTCCTGCCGTCGTCAGTGATCCTCAACCTTTTAGCGATCTCAATCACGGCTTCGAAGTTCTGCTTGGTGATCTTCCTGACCCTCATTCCACACCCCTGAAATGCTCGTACCCTCTCCTTGGAAGGAGGACACTCCTGCCATCGAGTTCGATAATCACCTTGCTGCCACTCACCTCACCGATCTCGAAGACCTCTGTGCCGAGCGCTGCCAGTGCTCTGCGCATCTCACCGATCCTATCCTTTGGAACCGTGAACAGGAGCTCGTAGTCCCCCCCGAGGTGCAGGGCAGCTTGCCTCTCCTCCTCGCGCAACCCATTGTGGAACCCTATCGCCTTGGGCTTGACCTCGAACCCGTGCTCGCTCGCCTCTGCGAGATAGTGTATCGAGAGCGCCAGTCCGTCTGAGATGTCTATGCATGCGGTGGCTCCCAAGCCCTGGAGTGCGATCCCTTCCCTCACCCTCGGAACGAACCTGAGCATCTGCTCGATGCATGCCTCATCTTTTCGCAGTTGCCACAGTGCTGCACGACCGATCCTTCCGGTGTGGCACAGCACATCCCCCTCCCTCACCCCGTTACGCATCAGCGGCTCCCCGTCATTGACCGCACCCACGCCGCTCGTGCAGATAGTGAGCTCTCTGCCCTCCTTCGTGTCCCCTCCCACCACATGGGTACCGCAGGACTCTGCGCAATCCCTTGCCCCAGCCATCAACCCTTCTGCGAACTGCAGTTCCGTGCTTCGGGGCATGGAGAGCGCCATCATCAGCCCGAGGGGGCGCGCGCCCATCGCAGCGATGTCGCTGAGGGTCACTGCAACGGAGTGCCAGCCGATGAGTTCGGCACTTGCCCCCCTGGGAAAATGCTGCCCCTCGTTGAGGATGTCCGTGGTGGCGACCAGGGTGCAGGTAGGGAGGCGCAGCACGGCGCAGTCATCAGGGACACGGGCGCTTCCTGCCAGGTGGACCAGGCGTCTCACAGCCTCGTGCTCCCCGATCTCGCCGAGGGTCTTTCTCATCGCCCAAGATAGGGAGGAAGGTGGATAAAAAGGTTGACGGACAGGTGTTACCGCCACATCGAAATGTCATCACCTTCAACAACATCCCGCACCATTACACCATTCATCTGCGTGACCAGCATCTCATTGAGCATGGTGCCGCTGTTGCGCTCGCTCGCATGGCTGCTCTCCTCCCAGAATTAGTCTCTGCGAAGTCGTGTTTCATCTGCTTGTATATCCACCCCTCTGAGGTCTATTATCCCCATGCACATATACCGAGGATAGGTTCCTATCTGGCTATCTGAGCATGTAGGAGGTCAATGGGAGCACATCTTCTGAGTGAAAGGGGGCATCTCCTCGCCCCGATATATACAACATCGCAGAGACTAGGAATGCCCTCGGTTTTAAGTATCCGGAGCGAGATGGGGGGTTCAATATGACGGAGGACGTCAAAATATACGAGCTGACAAGGGTGGATTTGAGGGGCGCCACTGTCCTCGATGGGTTTCCCAGTGTGGGCTTGGTGAGCTCTATCGTTGCAAACTACCTCATCAACGTCCTTAACATGAAGCAGATCGGACTCATGGACTCTCTCTACTTTCCCACCGTGTCGCTGGTGAGGGATGCTGTGCCGCTACATCCTGTAAGGATATATGCGAGCGAACGTGCTGGGATGGACAGAGAGGGGGATATCTTGGTCGTCTTCATCTCAGAATTCCAGCCGCCCCCCAACCTGGTGAAGCCCATCGCCACCGCAATGATAGACTGGGCAGTGGACCAGCGGTGCAAGATGGTCCTTTCGCCCGAGGGCCTCGTGATTGACAGAGAGGGTAGCGAGGAAGGGACGATGAACGACGTGGCAGTCTATGGGGTGGCGAGCGATCCTGGGATCCACACTGAGATCCTGAGATATGGCGTGAAGGAGTTTGGAGAGGGGGTGATTACAGGGGTAGCAGGGGTGCTGTTGAACGAGGGGAAGCGGAGGGATTTCCCGGTGGCAACCCTACTCGCCGAGGCACGGCCCGACTTCCCTGATGCCAGAGCTGCCGCCAAGGTCATCGAGGTGATCGACAAGATGCTCCTTGCCACGAAGCTCGATGCCAAACCGTTGTACGAGGAGGCGGAGCGCATAGAATCCCAGCTCAGGCAGATACACAAGCAGACAGAAAGCGCGAAGAAGATTCCACTGGAAGAGCGCCAGTCGATGTACAGATGATCTATAATGCAACGCGACCATGCCGAGAGATATCTATATGTAGTGGAAGGGCATCGCACTCCCATGGTCAAGATATCCATCGTTGGGGCTGGAAGGCTGGGCTCGACGATCGCCTTCTCGATAGCCAAGGAGCGCCTAGCCACAGAGATGGTCCTGGTGGACATCATCGAGAACCTGGTGATGGGCGAGGAGCTGGACATCGGCCAGACATGCATAATGCCCACGGTGGGCACGATGGACTACAGCGCGATCGAGGGCTCCGAGATAGTGGTCGTGGTGGCTGGGATAGCGCGCAAACCGGACATGACCAGGGAGCAGCTGCTCGGCACCAACATAAAGATCATGAAATCTGTGATCGCCGAGGTGAAGAAGCATGCCCCTGAAGCAAAGCTGCTCATCGTGTCAAATCCCGTGGACCCGCTCACTTACGTAGCCCTCAGGGAGTCTGGATCTAAAAGGGAAATGGTCTTCGGCATGGGCGGCGCCGTGGATTCGCTGAGGTTCAGGTACTTCCTAGGCAAGGAGTTTGAAGTCCCCGTGGAGCAGGTGGAGGGGATGGTGATAGGCCAGCACGGGGAGGTCATGATCCCGCTCACCCGTTCAGTGAAGATAAGGAGCAAGCCCATAGATCAGGGGAAGCTGAAGAACGCGATCGCCAAGACCAGGGATGCAGGACGCGCAGTGATAGAGCTGAAGGGTGCGACGTTCTACGCGCCCGCGCACGGCACCTCGCTGGTGGTCAAAGCCATGGTGGAGGACAGGAAAGAGCTCATCCCTTCCTCCGTGCTGCTGGAAGAGCACAAGGTGTGCATGGGCATGCCCGCGATCATCGGGAGGAACGGGGTGGAGAAGGTCCTGGAGCCCGAGCTCACAGAGGAGGAACGAGCGGAGTTCCAAGCGGCGGTAAAAGCGATAAGGAGCAGCCTGGAGCCCTTCGGGTACTAATGCAATTAGTGTGTTCCTCCAGCCAGATCTGCATGCGACTGTGGATCAGTAGTAGTACCAGATGCTCCTGTAGTCGTCAGGGTCATCGCCGCGCTCCCTGAGCTTGTCCAGGTAGCTTTTGATCGTTACATCAGTGTAGAGGTACGGCTTCACCTTTGCGATGTTCTTCTCCCATGGATGGAACGAGTAGACCCTCCGCCCGTCTGGAAGTATGGAGATCAACTCATGGTCCTGCCACGCCCTCAGATGGTTCTTGCCCAGGAAGGGCACGTTGAACACAGGCTCATCTGTCCTGAATATGCCAGGCAGCAGCCTTGCCTCCTCCTTGCGCTCCTGCAGTATCCTGGCGAGAGGAACCGCGTAATCCTCGATCTCCTCCTTGCCCTTCATGTTGAAGGTGTAGTATGGGTCCACCCCTATCTGCTTCATCGCGATCCTAAGGGCTGCGGTCTCGAAGCGCCTGCTGTTGGCAAAGGTAAAGACCTGCTGGTTGTACACGTGCAGACCATGCATCTTCACCCTCTTGATCGCCTCGGCTGTGTCCAATGTTACTTCGTAGGGATGGGTGAAATGGCTCACCATGCAGATCGTCTGCTTGCCCAGCTCGTAGTAGGCGGCGAAGATCTCGCACAGCTCCTCTGTGACCCTCTGGGGGACAGTGATCGGTATCCTGGTGGCGATCCGTATGCTGCGGATGTGCTTGATCTCTGTCAGTCGCCTGAGGACGTAGTCGATCCTCTCATCAGCCATCGTCAGTGGGTCTCCACCGGTCACCAGCACGTCGAGGATGTGCTCGTGCTCCGCGAACCAGTCGAGCGCGGCATCGAGCTGCTCCTGCGGTGCCATGGCTTGTGCCATAAAGGGCGAGGTGATCTCCCAGTTCCTCTGGCAGTAGACGCATATCTGCGGGCAGGTGTCGTATGGCTTTATGATTGCGACCCTCGGATACCTGCGCGTGACCAGCGGCACGGGCGAAGTATCATGCTCGCGCATGAAATCGAGCGCCACCTCCCTGTCCTCCCTGTGCTCGATCATCCGTTTCACATAGCTCAAAGGGGGAAAGACCTGCCGCCTGAGCGCATAATCCTCGCTGGTCGGCTCGGGGTCCATGAGGTGGAGATAGTGGGGCGTAACGCCGAAGGGTATGCCGCACTCCACAGCCATGGCTATCGCCTCCTCCTGCCAGGGCATCAGCCTGATCACCCTCTTTATCCGCTCGAACCCCTCCCTGCCCTTGAAGACGTTCCTGAACTGCCAGCGCCAGTCGTTCCAGTCCTCCGCCCCGGCACCCAGGATCTCGAGGATCCTGCGCTTATGCTCCTTGCGCCTCTCGACGATCTCTGGTGCCAGTCCAACCTGGTATCTGGCGAGGTATCCTGCCATCACCTCGCTCATACCGTCCAAGAACGCGGAGCGTTTCAACGCAGCCTCCCTGCCCTTATAAGCATCGAACGTCAAAGGCTCCGTACCTCTCACCAGCAGCGAGGGGTAGACCTCTGCTCGCCCATGGAGCGCCCCGAATAT
The DNA here is from genome assembly GCA_040753455.1 of Thermoplasmatota archaeon. Taxonomy (GTDB): domain Archaea; phylum Thermoplasmatota; class Thermoplasmata; order SG8-5; family JACRNV01; genus JBFMEL01. Next base: position 13,499 of record JBFMEL010000033.1, read on the forward strand.
GTGCTCGAACTCCTCTATGAAGTCATCTGCAACCTCGGACTCCCCATCCCTCGCTGCCTTCCAGAGATGCGCGATGCACGATGCGCCCGCGAGGCGCTCGTGCCTTGGGGATATGAGGTTCCTCAGGCAGCGCACAGCCTCCTTCCGCAGGATGTAGTCCCAGGAAGCGATCTCCTCCCACTCGCGCCTGTAGCGCCAGTCCATCTCGTCCAAATAGCGCATGAGATGCTCCCTGGCGCCCTCCAGGCTCTCGGAGCCCTTCAGGAAGCTGTGGATCTCCCGTGCCTCTTTCCAGCATTTGCTCCATCTCTCACTCATCCTCATTGTATAGGGGCTCATCTGATTTAAAATGTGCGCTGGCTCTGTGAGACACCGATCAGGGGCTGTGCACCAGGGATGAAGGGAAGCGCAAACTACGATCATATGAGGAGTACGGGGGGCTCATGATGCAGATGGCATGACCCCCCTGCCGAGTGTGGTTTTCCCTCCCAGGACCGGCGCACCCCAACCATTTAATAAGAACTGGGCAATCCAGCGCTGCATGAGCCTGATCATGGTGCTGGTGGCGCTCGCCGTGCTTGCGATCTCCGCGATCTACCCCAACCTCGGCTTGGGCGGGGGGTACATGTACGTGCCGCTGCTCATCCTCTTTGCCGGGATGGAGAAGAACACAGCCGTGGCGCTCTCCCTTGTCCTCGTGGCTTCGGGCGCTGTCGCAGCTGCTATCAACCACCACAGGGCGGGCATGGTCGAGATGCGCCTGGCAGCCTGCATGAGCGTCGGAGCGGTCGCCGGCGCTCTCTTCGGCGTATTCTTCAATCTCCATATCAACCAGTGGGTGTTCAGCGTCCTGTTCACGAGCGTGCTGTTCGCGGTCTGCATCCGCATCGCCTACGACCTCTGGCGCAAGGGAGATGAAGCGGATCGCCCTCTGCCCATGGGGCGGCGCAGACGCTTGGCAGCGGCGGTTGCCTCATCTGTCCTCGCCGGCTTCCTTGCCGGGGCTTTGGGGGTTGGTGGCGGCTTCCTCTACGTCCCGATCCTGTGCTACCTGGTGGGCACGAAGACCAAGGTGGCAGTGGGCACATCGTCGATGGTGATCATATCCACTGGTATAGCAGGTTTTCTCACGTACTTCATCGGGGGTGCTTCCGCGCTCTCCGCCGATGCGCCGTTCTACGCCGTTGCGCTGGCGCCCTTTTCGATCGCAGGGGCTTACATAGGCACCAGGATCGGGGTGCGGAGGCTCAACGCGATGCAGATCAAGGCGCTCTTCCTCTCCCTCACGCTGCTGATGGGCGCTGTCATGCTGCTGGACCTCCTGCTGTAGGGGATAGCACTCACTCACACAGGGGCAGAGAGGCGCTGGCACACCAGGAACAGGGCAATTGGCTCTGGCACTTCAATCTCATCTCCCTCGGATATCTTCAGGTCCGTGCTGCCGAAGCGCACAACCGCATCCTTCACACCTATCAGCCTGATAGGGGCGCTCGAGAGCGTGGGCTGAAGCGCATCCCTGAAGGGATCAAATTCTTTGATAGCATCGAGCTGTAGGGGAACGGCAACAAACCCAGTCTTTGCATGGAGCGTTCCAGGCAGCCGAATGAGGCGCTTCACGTCGCTGGTCACAGGCTCGTCAGCCTCGCCGGTCAGGCTAACCTCCACCCGCTGCTTCACCAAACCGATGAAGGCATGCCGGTGCCTATCCTCAGAGAACGCTTCGACCCTCCACTCATTGATGATCTTGTCCATCCCCCTGGTGCCCACAGCGCCCTTGAACAGGTCATCATAGAGGCGCCGGGCGCCTACCTCCCCCACGCCTGGGACATCGCACAGCACCTTGAGTGCGTCCTTTTTATCCATCCCTTCTAGCTCTCTAAGTATATCTGGAAGACACCGTCTCACTATCCCTGCCCAACCTCCGGTCCCCTCGGATCTGAACAATCGCCTGTAGAACGTGCGCTTCCATCGCCCCGCCCCTCGGGCATATGCCGCCTCCGGAGGGAACAACCAGTCCGGGTCAAGTCCTACAGCCCCTATGTAGTCCACGATCTCCCTACGCTCGTGGCTCCTGAGCCCCCTGACCTTAGGGTCCGTGACATGGGCGTGATATCCCCTCGCGCCCGAGAACGCAACCTTCACATGCTCAGGAGCAAAACCAAGGTCCGAGAGGATGAAATCCTCCAGGAGCTTGATGAACTCCTCCTTCACCCTCTGGAGCATCTCGTGGTACTGCAGCCCCTCCGCACCCTTGATGTGGTCTGCATCCAGGTCGAAGACCAGGTCCGCGCCCAGCCAGTCCTTCTCTGGCATCGTCCCGGCGGAAGGGCGAGTGTAGTAAGCTGTGGAGTAATATACGGCAGCAGGCGCATGCCTTGCGAACGCCGCGCGCATCTCCTCCTCTGTTCGAAACCCGATGTGCCGCCACATCCCGCTCCTGCCGAACTGCGTCATGGCGAACTCGCGCTGCTCCATGCTGGTAGGGGGAATCACCCCCCGCGTTTCATAATATCTCTGGAACTGCGCTCGCACATATTCCAAGGGTTCCATCGTCATCATGACTGCAGAGGAGGGATATATCTTTTGGGAGGACTGCAGCCGAAGGGCTTCATCACAAACGAAAGCTTTATCCTTTATAAGCGCTTTAGCCCTCCAAAGGTGAAAGGCTATGTCCGAGGTGAGCATAGAGAACATAGTGGCGTCGACGGTACTTGCGGACAGATTAGACCTGACACAGGTCGCGCTGGCTTTGGAGGGGGCGGAGTACGAACCGGAGCAGTTTCCAGGGCTGGTTTACCGCATCAAGGAACAGCGGACAGCGATGCTCCTGTTCAGGAGCGGAAAGGCGAACTGCACTGGGGCCAAGACCATAGAGAATGTGAAATCGACCATCCAGACCGTGAGCAAGAAGCTCGAGCGCGCAGGACTGCCAGTTATCAAGAAACCGAAGATCACGGTGCAGAACATCGTGGCAGTGTATGATCTCAAGACCGAGCTGAACCTCAACGCGATCGCCATCACGCTGGGGCTGGAAAGGGTCGAGTACGAGCCCGAGCAGTTCCCGGGGCTGGTGTACAGGGTCGAGAAGCCGAAGGTCGTGATGCTCCTCTTCGGCTCTGGAAAGGTGGTCTGCACGGGCGCCAAGAGCGTCGAGGACATCGAGAAAGGGGTGAACACGCTCAAGAAAGAGCTGAAGACCGCCAACCTCCTGCGCTAAACTATTTGAGCCAGGAGGGAATTGCAGGCCCATGACCAGAGCCGCAGCAGCCATCGCTCTTTCCACAGCCGCCCTGCTGCTATCCCTCGCTCCGTGCGCAGAGGGGTACATCCTTCCGGGGACCTGGGTGGAGGGGCACATCCAAGCAGACACCACATGGACCCTTGCCGGCAGCCCCTATGTGGTCTATGGCGATCTCTTCGTAGATAAGAATGTAAACCTCACGATCGAACAGGGTGTGGCTGTGAAGTTCAAGAAAGGTACTGCGCTTTACGTGGATGGGGGACTCATGGCGCAGGGGGTCCTGGGCAGTGGGATCACATTCATCTCGTATGAGAGCAAACCGACCCTGTCTGACTGGAGAGGACTCCAAGTAAATAGCACGGGCAGCGCATACCTCGCGCATGTCACCTTCTCCCATGCCGAGAACGGTCTGATGGTCTGTGGCGGGGAGCTGAGGGCAGAGCACTGCACCTTCACGATGAACTTCTACCAGGCGATTTACTGCGGTGCAGAATCAAATGTAGAGGTGAGGGACAGCACGATATCCAGCTCGGAGCATGATGGAGTGCTGTGCGACAACCGCTCCTATGCACGCATAGAAGGCTGCTCGATCAGGGGTCACAGATATGGCTTGATACTGTACGGGGAGGGGAACGTCACTGCATGCACTATCGAGATGAACGGCGTGGGTCTCCTGTGCTGGAACACCACCTCCTACATCGCTGATAACCGTATTATGGACTGCCTGGATGGGCTCTACGTCTTCTCTTCCAGTCCCCTGGTGTGCGGCAACACGATCTCAGGCTGCGAGGGGAACGGCACGAGGTTCTACAATTCGAGCGCCGCATTTGTGAGCAACGACCTGTTCTCCAACGGTGCTGGGATCGATATCCCATATTGTTCGCGCGAGGTGATAAAGCGCATGAAAGGCAACTACGTGAACGGCATCGCGCTTGAGGACCTCTACTTCTACGCCAACAACAACACCAGGGTCTCCGGCCTCTCCATAGACTCGGGCTGGAGCGCGCACTACATCGGGAACATTACCTCGCAGGGGGGGCTCACATTCTATGACTGCACGAACCTCGTGCTGTCCAACGTCACTGTGCGGCACAACTGGTGGGGACTCTACTTCGTCAACTCCGCTGTGAGGGTTGAGAACTCGACGATCGCCGGCGTGGTGGAGGGCGCCATGCGCTTGGACGAGGGCTCGCAGGTAAAAACCGTGAACCTGAGCTACGAAGGCGCGGTGGTGATCGCAGACCAGGCATCCACACTGGAGGAGATGGATTACCTCCAGGTGCACGTGAGAAACGAGACACTTGTGCCCATAGAGGGGGCGAAGGTCTCGATATACGAGGAAGGAGTGCACATCTTCGAGTTAGAAACAGACAGCGATGGGAACACTCCATGGGCGCTCGTCATGTCGTCCTTTGTATCAGAAACTGGAAGGATGGAACCCTACATCACGGCGAACGTGAGCTTTGGCTCCATGGCGTTCAACGACAACCCCAGAACCCTGAGGGTCACGAAGCGCACACGGCTCGTGTTCACTGACCTGGGAGACATCTGGCATCCCGAAGTGCTCGACGCCAGCGTGCTGAACGGTGGAACGAAGATCGGGTGCATGGATCCCATTACCATCTATTTCTCAGAGCCGATGGACAGAGAGAGCGTGGAGGCGGCGTTCACCATATCCCCCCCTCTCCCGTACCACCTGGTCTGGGAAGGCTGGAACCTCACCTTTGTCCCTGATGCTCCAATGAACTACAGCACGAGATACACCATCACCATAGACACTGGCGCTGCTGACCTCAGAGGCAACGCCCTTCCAAACCCTTACGCGCTCAGCTTTACTATCGAGGAATCACCAGAGGTGAGAAGAACAGAGGAACTGATCATGTATGGTGTAGTGGGGTTCGCAGCAGTCCTGGGAGTGGTTGCTCTGCTAATCCTGCTGAGGAAGCGCCAGTCGTGAAGATGTGCCATAGGACGGCTCGCTTGGGCGAGGCATCATACGTTCCTTGCGTCAAATGGATGGAGGGCTTGGGGAGGGCGCTTAGGTACGGCTGGGAGCTCAGAAGAGATACATAACAATAAAGACAACTTCAAATACTATGAAAAGCAGTATAGCTATTATTCTACACAATTTGATTTTCAATAATACACTTTCTTTAACCTTTGTGGCGGGATAATTCTCCGAGTCGGCAAGAAGAGCCGTTCACGCGGGTGTGAAGAGGATGATTCCTTCAAGAGAAACTGGATTGGTTACGACTGATAGTCTGCGTGCGCCTTCGTGCAAT
>JBFMEL010000034.1:0-18915 GCA_040753455.1 Thermoplasmatota archaeon
GAGCGCTACTAACCTTGAGGTTGTGCTGGTGAGCATTGATGGCAAGTATGATCGTGTGATGTGGTACGATGCATCCGTCCCCAAGTGGAGGCAGTACAACACAGAATGGTCACCCATCCTTAACACGCTGTGGCACCTTAATCATAAGATGGGGTTCTGGCTGCACGTTAAAGAAGATTGCACACTTATTGCGTTTGGCGAGCCGCAAACCACAACATCTATCCAACTTTACGCGGGCTGGAACATGGTGGGATACCCTGCGCGGAACGATACATGGTACACTGTCGGCGATCTCAAGAACGACACAGGAGCAACGTTCGTCGAGGGCTTCAACGCTTCTGCCCCTTACCTCACTAGTGTGCTCCCCGACACTTATGTTCTCAAGAAAGGGGAAGGATATTGGGTGTACGTGAGCGCCGCGACGACATGGACTGTGAACTGGTAAATATACCATGCGCCTCCGTATAGTTACCACTGGTGAGGTTCATCCGCATCTCACGGCTGCGATAGACGAGGTCCTTCTCAGGGCAGCAGGGGGAGGGAAAGGGGCAGCGCTGCACCTCTACATGCGCAGTCCTCCTGCCGTGTCGTACGGGTATTTCGGGCGTGTGCGTGAGTTGTTGAACCTCGATTACTGCATCCAGGAGGGGATCGTGCCCCTGCGCAGGCTCAGCGGCGGAGGTGCGATCTACACGGACGAGGGGCAGCTCATCTATGCCCTCGCTGCGAAGGACGAGCTTCCTCCAGAGCCTCAGGCTGTGTATGAGATGGTCTGCGGCGGGCTGGCGGAAGCCATCCACGCCCTGGGGACAGAGGCGGAGTTCAAACCACCGAACGATGTTCAAATTGCCGGCAGGAAGGTCTCAGGCAGCGCCATTGCTCGGAGGTATGGAGGGCGCTTGATCCACGGGACGGTGATCATGCGCCTGAGCAGAGAGCGGGTGGATCGCGCGCTTAAAATACCGCGGAAGCTCCTGGACAGAGGGGTGAAGAGCCACAGCGCATATCTCACCTCCTTGGAAGATGTGGTAGGCCCTCTGGAGATAGAGAGGGTCAAGGAGGCTGTGGTGAAAGGACTGACAGCGAAGCTGGGTGCGGAGCCCTATCACCTGCCTCTCAGCAGCGAGGAGCTTGCTTTCGCCCAGAGGCTGATGCAGGAGCGCTACAGCAGGGACGAATGGAACATGCGTCTGTGAGCCTTTAGCCCCACTGGGCTGCTGCACGCTTTCGCCTGTGGAGGTACCGCTCTGCCGAGAGCGCTGCGATGCAGCCATCAGCAGCCGCGATCACCACCTGGCGTGTCTGGGGGCATGTGACGTCCCCTGCTGCGAAGACCCCATCTACGGATGTGGAGCAGTCCTCCCTCACCTTTACACAGCCCTCTGGCGTGGTCTCCACCTGCTCGCCCAGGTAGTCCGTGACAGGCTTTGTCCCGTGCAGGAAGATGAAGATCCCGGATGCCTCGATATCATGCTCCCTCCCATCTGCATCTATCGTCCTGAGACCCTCCACCGTGCGCGCTCCGCGTATCTCCAGCACCCTGTGTCCTGCCAGGACATCCACGCGCGGCATCTCATGCTCCAGCTTCCTCGGGCTGACGAGCACGACCCTGCTGGCGAACCTGAGGATGGTCTCCACCTCGTCCCTGACCTTGTCCATCTCCCCCACCACAGCCACTGTCCTTCCCTTGAAGAAAGGGGCGTCGCACGCGGCGCAGTAGCTGACCCCCTTGCCAATGAACCCCTCCTCGCCCTTGATGCTCGGCTTCCGACCCATGGAGCCTGTGGCGATGATCACAGTTCTTCCCAGATACACAGCATCGAAGGTCATGATCTCCTTCGGGTCCTTGGAGAGCACAGCACCGATGACCTGCGCCTGGAGCACCCGCGCCCCGAAGCGCTCTGCCTGGCTGCGGAAGATTGACAACAGCTCAACACCTTTCACAGGAGCGCCAAGCCCTGGGTAGTTCTCGATGCGCTCTGCCAGCGCCAGCGCGCCCGCCATCTGGTTCTTGTCCAGCAGTAAGGTCTTCAGCCCTGCCCGCGTGGCATAGATCGCTGCGCTCAGCCCTGCGGGACCACCCCCTACGATCAGCACATCCTGGAGATCGTTCTCTGCGCCCACTTGGTCCTGTTGGTGGGTGGGCTTAGTCCTCGGAAGGCTGAGATAGTGCTTCCACATTCCTGCGGCTGCGCCCATTTGGTGCTGTTGGTGAGTGCCCTCGGTCCTCACAAGGCTGGGATCTTGCCTGGACATTCCTGCGGCTGAGTTCATAGACCTGCAACATCGGTCGTATTCAAAACAGTTGCGCTATGCGCTGCGGGATCGCCTCTACTTAGAGCATCCACGCATATGCCCATTGCAGAAACCTGTGTCAGTACTCGCGCCAGGTGTGGGAGCACTTCGTGCACCTGTAGATGCGGGTCTCCGGCTCATCTGCGGCTCTGGTCTGCCTGATGACCCAGTAGGCTTCGTTGTGACCGCACTTCGGGCATTCCGCGCGCGTCTTGGGCCTCGTGGGGCCGGCATCCTCGAGGAGCGCGATCTCCCTTGACCTGCTGGGAACGATGACCCTCTCAGCCTTGACCTTGGGCTGGACGCTTCCGCACATGGGGCAGCACCAGCCCCTGTCCTCCATCCTCAGCAGCGTGCCGCACTTCTGGCAGAACATAGATCCACGATGCTGGAACGCACTGGACCATATAATCGTTTCCCCAGACCAGAGGAGCGCGCCCAGCAGAGCCCGCAGGTGGGAAATGAAGACGGCAAAGGAGGATATCTTCATCCCCCTCTTGAAGATCGAGTCCAGAAAGTATTATATGTTTGGCAGTGCATGTATATAGCACACGACACACCTTTGCTGCGGGCAGTGAGGTGGGTGGATTGGAGAAGGATCGAGACCTGTACGAGGATCTCCAGCGCATAGAAAAGAAGGGCAGGAAAAAGAAGGAGGGAGGGATAGGGTCTCTCCTCTCCCGCATCCTCAGGAAGAAGGAGGACAAATGACCCCCCATCCCTACATCGTGGTTGGATGCCCGGGTTGCGGGGCTGTGCGCGTGGTGAAGAGAGGTCCGAGCACTGCCCAATGCCCAAGATGCGGAAGGCGTTTCAAGCTCGGCAGGGCGCTCGTGCATTACGAATGCGAGTGCATGGAGGATGCCAGGGCTGCAGCGGCACACGTGAGGTCCGGGGGTGCGTATAATCCTTCTGAGGGCATGACGCCGAGGAGCATATCCCCCATAGAGGAAGGGGTGAGGATCGCCAAGGAGCTCAGCGCGGACGGCAAGGGGTTCACGAGGGAGCAGTTCGCGGCGGCTGCGGAGAGCGAGAAAGCGCTGGACATCCTCTTGGAATCCGGGGAGGTCTTCGAGAAGCGCCCCGGGCTATACCTGGCGGTGCGTGACATGTGAACAGCACTCCCTGCCCTATGATTGCACGAGATCGGATCGCCTCATCTCGTTCGGCGGTGCCTGTGTGCCACCAGCGCTGCGCTCGCCACTGCGAGGAGGATGATCAGCAGCATCTCCGGCGCAGGGATGCCAGGCTGCTCGCCCGACGGCACATAGATCTTCGATTCCGAGGGCTCGAAGGTGCCTGTATAGTCCTCTGTGATCTCCACGTGCGGCTGAATCCCGAGCCATGTGTAGTTCACGAACCTGTAGTAGTCCTCCAGGTCTGCCGCGTTGCCAGTAGATATCCACTCCGTGAAACGGTTAGCGCCCCTTACCAGGAACTCGTCGTTCACCACGTCGATGTTCACCACCCCTCCGCCATCCTCCGAAGGGATGTACGTCTGCACCCAGGCATGGGCGCCCCATGTGTCGTATCCCTGATCGTAGAGCGCCCCGTACTCCAGCCAGGCGGGCACGTCCACAGCCCTGGCAAGGGAGCACAGCAGGATCGACTGGTCGTCGCAGTCCCCGGCTTTATCCCGCAGGGTCTCAGTGCAGCTCTTCGGCAGCCCGGGCCTGGAGCGCTCGTATCCGATCTCCTCGTCCAGATATCTGTAGATGGCGCGGAGCCTCTCATAGACTGTGCTCATTCCCGCAGTGATCTCCACAGCCAGGGAGGCGATCTGTGGATCTGAGGGTGTGATGAGCCATTCGTCCCCTAGGTATCTCTGCTGCACATCCTCCGGAACCTCCGCTGGCGTCCCGCTGTTCTCGCTGCTCATCTCCCACAAGACAGTCCTGGTCTCGAACTCGTATTCGATCTCTATCGTGAAGCTGCGCAGGTTCCATTCCTGCCAGACCATCCAATCCGCGCCTGCCTTGTGCTCCAGCAGGGGCAGTGGATCTGGCTCGGTCACCATCCTGTCCTGTATTTCCAAGCCGTTCGCATCTGTGATGTCCTTGGGCAGCGGGATGTCGATCGCTATGTCTATGCTCTGCATGCCAGACACTCTCACCTCGATCCTGCGGGTGATCGTGAAGTGCGCGCTCTCGGGATATGCTCTGCGTGGCTTGGTGAGCAGATTGACCAGCGCGGGGAAGAGGGGCGAGCCGAGGAACGCGATGACCAGGATGAGCACTATGGCTATGGCGATCACCTTGCCCGCGCGGCTCTTCTTCGGGGGTGGTTCCCTGTACCCTTCCTGCGGTGGGTAGTACGGTTCTCCATAATTATATTGTTCGTCGTGCATCCTGCATCGCCCTTCCTGCGGTTGGTAGTGCTGTTCTCCATAATTATATTGTTCGTCGTGCATCTTGCATCACCCTTCCTGCGGTTGGTAGTGCTGTTCTCCATAATTATATTGTTCGTCGTGCATCCTGCATCGCCCTCCTTGCCGCTCTCCTGAGCTCGCTCCTGAGGTCAGGGGGCAGAGACTCTGGGATCATGCGCTGGAGCTTCAGGTACAGCAGCAGTGCGATGATGAGGATGGGTGGGATGGAGAACCACAGCATGCCAAGGGCAAAGCTCGGCGCCATGAGGAGGTTGATGACAGCATGAACCCCCAGTGCAGCGGCAAGGCTGGAGAAGGGAGTACCGCGCGCGCATCCTGCACCGATAATAGCACCAGTGACTGCGTGAAAAAGCGCGAGCGCTAGCGAGAAGAGCACGACGCCCGCGAGCCACAGAGCCTCCATCTGCCCTCTGGAGCTGTGGAGGGAGGTGTAAGTTATCTGCGTGATCCACACAGCAGAGAAGCCAGTGCCCAGAGCGATCCCATAGAAGACGTTGTCGAACCTGCGCCTGAGGCTGGGGAAGTTGAGCACCGCCAGCTTGCCCCCTTCCTCTAAGAGGGGGAATAACACCACGAAGATAGCTAAGAAGTGTGAGAGTATGAAGATCCCGCTGGTGGTGAAGAACGGGTACAGTGCGGTCTCCATCACCGAGAGGAATGTGCCGAGGATCATCCCCACAGCCAGGAGGAAAAAGACCTTGCGGTCGTCGAAGAACGTCTTCTCGGTGTATGGATAGCTGTACCTGTGCAGGGCGTGCCATAGCACTCCTATGGCAGGAGCGAAGCCCACAGCCGCCGCGAGGAAGAAGAGGGGCTCCATCCTATTCACCTACGGTCATGATCTCGTGGTTTCAAGTGACAGTCCTCCCTTACCTCGTTGTCGTGTGCGAGCCACGCGGTCCGCCCTCTATGCCTGATCGCGTTATAGCCAGTGAGCCCGATGATCAATGGCAAGGGGGTGGTGAGGAAGACCAAGCACCCGCCTGTGATGAGCGCGCGGTTCCTGGGTCTCACCCTGTCCATGAGCGCGTGCGGATCGTTGCCTGAGCCTACACCCACCCTGTCTGAGCGGGTCAACATCCTCCTGAGTATGCCCCGGGCGATCTCCACAGTCCATCCGATATACTCGCTGGCTCGCGTGGTGCGCCCGCCAGGCACTGTCCTGCATCTCTTCACAGCCCTGTAAAACTCCTCTGCGGTATCGCCCTCGAAGCTCGTGTAGCTGTTGCCGATCATCCTCGCAGAGTGCGCATCGCTTCCGCCCAGGGGTGCCATGCCCTGCGGGATCCTCTCCTTCGCCAGGCGGTTCACATACCCGTCGCCATGGGCAGCGTTGAGCACCTCCACGCCGTCCAAGCGAAGGTGGTGGATCCTGTCCCCGAGGCTCGGGCAGTGGAAGCTGTAGGGATGGACAGCGATCGCCAGCCCACCCTGGGCATGTATCTGCTCCACAGCCTCCTCTGCGTGAATATGCGGCTCTATCTTCTCCTGGAGGAACAGCCCTACCAGCTCCCCATCGCATGTGGTGATCTCCTCGCCCACCACCACTTCGATCTTCAGACCGCGGGCATAGCTAGCAGCCCTCAGCGCTCCGTCTATCGCGTTGTGGTCTGTGATGCACAGCACCTGCAGCCCTCTTCTCACTGCTGCATCCACAGCATCCTCAGGAGTGGTCATGGACTCTGGGTACCTGAACTTCCCGTAGTATCCGAAACCGGAGAAGCGCGTGTGCACGTGGGGATCCGCGCGTCCTGCCATCATCTCAGGGATAGCGGGCAATGGAGAAAAGGATTGCGGAGGCGCTTGAGGGTTATGCGCATCTCATTTCTGCTTACCACGTCAATCTCCATGGTAAATCTGAGGCAGGACTGCAGCGCTGAACCTTCCACGTACGTGTGGATCTTGGGCGTGTCAGCCCCGACAACATACACTACGAGACCTCCGGTGACTCCCTTAAGGTGTTCTTGTAGACGAGCACTTTTGTCTTCTCGTCGTAAAAGACCTTCTTGTATCTCGTTCTGTAGCCTTCCACTTCCTCCATCGGTACATCGCATACAACCTCAAAATCATGTATCCTGGCGTTCATTATCTCTATGGAGACCATCTTCCCGAGCAGCGTTCGAGTATCAGCAGCGATCACACGGGTATCCTCGGCTATCTCGGTAAGTTTGTCTAATGTCTCTTGCTGCTTGCTCAGCACACAGCGCGTATCGTTCGCTATCTGCTTTAGTTCGTTCAGCGTTTCGTTCTGCTTGACAGTCATCTCGCTTAGCCTGGTCAGCGTTTCGTTCTGTTTGGTCAGCGTTTCGTTCTGCTTGATTTGCATCTGATGCTGCTCTGTCTGCAGTGCTACGATCTTGTCGAGCACCTTCATCGTATCTGCGTGCTGCCTCTCAGAAAGTGCCCGCAGTTCGCCGATGATGCGCTTGGTGTCCTGGTGCTCCTCATGCAGTAACCTCTTTGTATCTTCGTGCTGCTCTTGAATCACCCTTGCAGTCTCCTCATGGAGCTCCCTTATGATCCTCTGTGTGCTGCGATTGGTCGCCCAGATCGTCGCTATCAGGGAGACTATCGTGATCACAGTGGCTACTATCGTCAGACCCACGTTGTCTATCATGACAGGAGAGTAATCCTCCCCTGTTTATATAATAATTGTGCCGTGGGATGCGAAATTTCTCCTGAGAAAACCAGTAACAATAACAAAATTAAGGGAAATAGGGGGCGTACACCGCCCCCTTTTTGCTGTGGGTGGGGGCTGTGCCTCGACCACTCAATGGTCTTCGGCGCCCCCCTTCTGCTTTACCAGTCCACTAGCCAGAATGTGTCTGCTGGTACGTACACCCAGTAGCATTCGCCTTTCTTGAGCACGTATGTGTCTAGCAGAACCGCAGTCTTGTACGTGGTTGCAGCGAACCCTTCGACGTAAGTGGCACTCGTGTTTGTTTTCAGGTCGCCCACGGTGTAAGTGCTGTCGTCTGTTGCTGGGTAGCCGATCAGGTTCCAGCCGGCGTAGAGGCTGATGTTAGTGCTCACCGGGTCTGTGCCCTGTACCCTGATGAACCCGTCGCCTGGGTTCAGGATGTGTATCCATACACCCATCGTGTGGTCCACGTTCGTCAGGTCGTTGAGGCTGGAGTTCCAGCCGGTGTAGTACTGCTTCCACTTAGCACCTGCTGGAGCTTGCGCATCGTACCACAGCACCCTGTCCCATGTGGTGTTGCCGTCGAGGTCGGTGAGCGCAGTTGGCAGCGAGGTATCGCCTGGCACCAGTGGCGTGGAGATCATTATCCAGCCGTCGGACGCGCCGCTCACGTCGATGAGGAAGGATGGCAGTGCACCAGCGCTGAGCGCAGGCTCAACATATGACTGCGTTGCACCGTAGTCATAGCCGAAGGTGAAGCTTGGTCCAAAGGTCGTGGACAGGATGTACATGCGGTCGATGTAGATCGTATCTAGAGTGCCCGTGGTGATCGTCCGGTCATTATCGTTGACCCTGATGTACACCACACCGGACAGCGTACTTGGAAGGGTGTATGTTTGGAGCGTGTTGTCATCCGCTGTCTTCGTTACAGTCAGCATATCTGTATATGTCACATTGTTTGTCGAGTATGCGAAGGTGAAGTCGTCGCCGTCAGCGTTCGCAGTATGGTATGCCTCGACGTTGAAAGTGACTGAGTCCCCTCCTGTTACGCTGATCGTCCATTTGTGCTCCAGCCTCTGGGGTGTATGTATCACTGCATCGGCGTAGTCCACCCTCAGAATCTCGCTCGAGACAGTTTGGTAGCAGCCCCATCTCAGGATGCCGGCTGAGATGTAGTTCCCAGGATTTGTCGTGATGCTGCGCGTGAAGTTCACATCAACTGCCGCGCCGCCCGGCTCCACCGCGCCGATAGCGTCCCATGCGTTCGTCGCCATGTTCCTTGCATAGATCTGGTAGTTCGATGCGAGAGCGCTCTGCCCCTCGACCAGGAGGTCTATTTGAACGATTGTTGCCGGATCCTCGGTAATCGCCATGCGGCACTCGAAGAGCGTCTCGTCCCCTACCCCAGGGTCTAGGGAGGCTGCCCGCGTATCATCCGAGTACGCTACCTGGGTGTACTGAAGGTCGGTCAGCTCAGTGCGGCTGTTCGGCGTGTCGAACTCTGCTGTGGATGCGACATCTACATCGCAGAAGTAAGCGTCATGCGGTCCGCCAGCCGCCGTAACGCCGACATAGTTGTATCTGTGGGCACCTCCAATTTCCTGTATCGCTTCGTAGATGTTGTCAGAGGTTTGGGTGTTTGTATGCGTTCCTGTTACCGTGCCCTCCACCGGGATATCCGCGTTCGTGTTGTCAAAGGTGGTGACGGTCGGCGCCCCGGCGGTCGCATCCACCACCAGCTCCACGACTGCCCTCTCGCCGATAGGCACGAACCCTGTGACTCCTGCATCGCTCCAGGAGTACTGCGTGTACGTGGTATTCGCCCCAACATCCCCATCGTCCAGCACTGTGGTGTAGAGTGGCGTCACCAGATCACTAGACTTGTATATCTTCGCCTTCATACGTCCGTTGGACAGCCCTGCTATGTCTATCTTGCCCCATGCGCTGAAGTTCCACAGCCCTGCTATGCTCATGTCTGATGCCATCGGTGCGCTCTCCCACATGCCGAGCGAGAACTCTCCGGCTGAGACAATCGGCACGGTGATCTCATTCGCAGTTAACTGCACGGGATGCATTGTCAGGTTGGATGGTGGGCTCGCCTGGAAGTACCACCTATCGTTCACAATGTTGTCGACCGAGAACGGCTCATAGCTTGCCACGATCGTCTTCTGAGGCAGAGAATCCGTGACTTCGATCTTCACCTTGTAGTTAACACCATCAGCCACGGTAGCCGTGTTCCAGGTGTAGGTGCCGTCATTATTATCAGTCCCGCTTTCCAGGACGTTCCAGGTGCTGCCGCCGTCGCTACTGTAGAAGACGCTGACATCGAGCGTAGCTGCCGGATCGTTGTCTGTCGCACTCCATGTGATCGCGTAGCTGCCGCTAATTATTTGGTCCTGTGTGGTTGGTGCTGGGGTCAATATACTCACGACCGGTGCCGGGTCAGAGTTGACCACGTACCAGAGGCACATGGATAACTCGCCCCAGTTGTTTTTTGCATCCTTTCCTTGCACATGGATGGTGTGAGTGCCGTTGGCGCGCGTGCTCGGTATGCCTGAAGCAGTTACACTTTCTACCATGCTGTTCCACAGTCCATCTGCTGGGTTCATCGCATATGGTCCCTCCTGATATAATGTGCCCCAATCAATGTAGTACTGTGCCGCTGTAATGTTCGAGTTCCCTCTCCCTGCATCGGTGATCGTCGCATTCAATGTTGCCGTGGCGGGTGTGTAGGTCGGCTGAGGTGCTATGGCCGCGCTCCCAGCGACAACTGCTGGACCAAGATTGTCCACGTTGTTGGCGAGGGTGAACGGCCCCGACGTGTCAAAGTCTGTTAGGTCTAACGTGCCTGTGACAAGCACCTTGATCTCGTACTGAGTGCCGTCGTTGAGTGTGGTGGTGTCCCAGTTGTAGCTCGTAGCAGCCCCTGTTAGGTCCTCGTAGATGAGGTACCACGCCGAGCCGTTGTTCGGGCTGTAGAAGACCTTGGTGTTGAGCGAGCCGACAGGTGTCCATGTGATGGTCACGGTGCCCGAAAGTGTCTCCCCGCCTACCGGGTAGGTCAAGGTCACCTCCGGGTGATCTGCGCCCAGCAGCCAGATGCAGCTCTTGTCCATGACATCAGATCTGATGGGATTGACCACAGGAGGGTTCCATAAGCCCATCATCTCATGTGTAAATGCCTCGTAGACCATCCTGTACGGGTAGCCTGCGTGTGCCGTGGACTGCGCCTCGTCAGCCCTCACAGCAGCGGCGTTGCCCAAACCTGTGTGATTTACATAGGCTGCGGGATAGTAGTCCCAGGTTCTTGTCCCGCCATTGTTCGTGATGTCATCTGGCCAGAACCTTGGATAATTGACAGTAGCCCCTGGACCGTCAGGATTGAAGACAGTCACATCTAGGTACTGCTGTCCCGGCGTGCCGCCTACCTGATATCCATCGGTGATAGGATCTCCTAAGAACCCCATGACGTTTATGTCTCCCTCGACGTAGGGAGCTACATTATCAGTGCCTCCGCTTGCATCATCCGCCTCAAATATGGCATGCAGCCATTGCTCGTACCAAACCTGGTCCACATCTGTGCCGCCTGGATTCATATCCCAGCCGATGTCCTGTCCGACTACGTAGAGCTTCGGATTCGGAGAGGTTGAGAGGTACTGCTGCAGTACAGCCCTATCCGAGGCACCGATCTGCGGGTAACCCTCATCCACGACCCACATGACCATCTTGCACTGCTCCATGTCTGCCTGTGTTGGTGTTCCATACAGGCTCACGTCCCATCTGGTGTATGTCCAGCCATAGGCATCCAGGTTGTTTCCCCAGTCCACGTCGAACGGCGTGCCGTCCGATGCCACCGTGCCATCATCATCATCTACGTAGAGCACCAAGGCCCCAGTAGAAAGACCCACAGTGGTGAATGTATAGTGGCTGCCGCCGAAATCGTCCCTCGTGGTCACGCCCCTGGTTGTGGACGATGCCACATCGAAGTAGTATAGCGTCTCCATAGTCAGGCCTGTGAGGATCAGGCTGTGCGAGGTTGTATAGAGTTGATCTCCCTTGACATTTGTCCAGAGAGAGGAGTCTGATACAGTGCCGTAATAGACGGTGCTGTTAGAGGGTATGTTCGTGTCCCATCTCACCGTGGCTGCAGTGCCCAATATGGCCTCAACTCGAACGTTGGTTATGACCGGTCCCCAGGTCTGGATCGTAGCCCTAGCAGTAGAATCATGGATGGGGTTGGCGTCCGAATATGTGGCAAGGACTGTGTCGCCCTCGTTTACCTGAAGTACGCCGTCTCCGCTCGTTACTATGTCGAAAGCCGTGGCTATGCTCCCTGTGAACACACCCGTGCTGACCCCTGTGGCTGGAAGGGTCACGACCTCGCTGTCGCCAGACCCGCTGCTCGTGAGGGTGACTGTCAATGAGGCTGCTGCGTTGTTGGGGTCTTCCACCTTCAGGTTGATCGTGTCGGGGACGGTATAAACCATCCGATCCATAAACACGATCCCATAGCCCGCGCTGAGCCCGCCGGAGACCACGAGTGCAAAGTCCTGGGGCCCTTTGGGAATGCTCTCCGCATCAATCCGAATAGTATATGCCCCTATGGGGGGTGTCTGGATGTAAACGCACTCGATGTTGTTCAGGTTGTCGTCATTGTTTGAGACACCAGTGTTCACAGACCAGCCTGACACGAAGTTGTTGCCCCGATACTGCGTGGCCCCGGGATCCGTGATCAGAAGGTCAAGGTCGTTTACGAGCATGACTGAGGCTGCCGGATCCCCCGGATAATCTGAGTACACCATGGAGATCCTGAGCGGCTGCGCGCCGTCACTCACCCCAAAGACATACTCGATGTAGTCGCCTGTGAAAAGCCCGACACCAGGTGTCATGCCGGGCATCTCTCCGCCATGATCAATGTACCTTACCTGCCTAGTATCACCTGCGAAGTACAGGCTGTTCTCTAGATGAATCCTTCCCCAGCCCTCCTGCATGTTCGGGATCGTGCCTATCGGTACCGCACCGTTGATCAACGTCGCCTTGACAAGGGCTGCAGATGGCGTGAAACCGTTGGCAAAGACCTGTGCACCTGTCGGATACCAGCCATCCTCGAAGTACTGCTGGACCAATACCCCATGACCTGCAAGCCCCGGGTTAGAGGCACTCGTTCCGGCAAAATCGTCGAGCGTGTAGTCGGTATCCGTGCCTGAGTCCGCGGTGGTGATCCCCTCGCCAACCGCCACGAGATCAGGCTTGATCCTTCCGTCCGGCACGGAAGGGCCCCAGCTGCTGAATGATGAGATTAGAGTTCCAGCCTCTGTGGTTGATCCGACGCCGATGCAGTTCTTCGACTCTGCTTGGTCGTCGATTTCCTGAGGGGCACCGATATTGTCAGCACCTCCATTCCCTGCAGAAAAGGTGATTAAGAAGTCCTTGTTGTCCCAGACATACTGGTCAATCTGCACGGAGTCATCCCCATACCCTGAGCTTGGGTCGGAACCACCGCCCCAGCTGTTGCTGTGGACAGAAGCCCCCCCAATATGGTTGTTGATAGGATCGCCGTACTGTGCATCCTGGAACATGTCATGATAGTAGTCTATGGGGGGATAGACATACGGATCTGCCACGTTCTTGCCGATGTCCTGGAAGACGAGCCTCGCCGCGAATGCGGCGCCGTCCTTACCATCACCAGAAATCGTGTAATCGACTGCAACAGGAGCGTCGCCGCAGACCATGCCTGCCGTCGCCTGTCCGTGTTCGCCATCTCCTACGATCCCCAGCTCTCCTTGGGAACCGTCAGGGACATAGTTGTCGATGATCTTCCCAGCCTCTGACCAGACCTCATGAGTCGTCCGGATTCCCGAGTCGCAGACGCAGGCCACCTTTCGATCCCCATCTCCAAACCCTGCGCCATCATTCTTCAGGTCTCCGTTGATCTGTCTGCCTGGAATTGCATCTGTGGGATCGTCTGCAATCACCCTGCCGCCCGTTGTGCTTCCAGATTGCAAGAGCTGGGTGCTGGGGTTGTTGAGTTTCACAGGCTGCGCGAATTCCCTAATCCATTTGACATCTGGAAAGTTCGCAAGTGCACTGATGAGCGATGCATCAGTCTTAACGATGAGCTTGTTCACCTTGTCCGAATGGGCTGCTCCGAGGAATTCCGCCCCGTGCTCCTTCAGAAACCTCACTGCAGGTCCGTTGGTGCCTTCTATGAAAAAGTTGATCTCCAAGGTTGTCGTCCCTGTGGCACTGTCCAATTTGGGCTGAACCTTGTACGCCGGCTGGTACACTCCTGCCCAGCACACGCCTGAAACCCCCCTCATCTTTTCTATATTTGGCGTGGGTACCCTCACAAGGACCGCGTTGTCTGGGATATAGCTGACGATCTGCGCACCAGTCTGGCTAATTGCATCTTTCCACTCCTCGGTTATCGGTCCATCCGACTGCACGATGTAGGGCTGGTACCATGTCGAGGGATAGGCGCTCACCCTCATGTTCGTCGGCAGATTAGGTTCTCCGTTTCGAGTGTCGAAGGCTGCTCTCTGCAGGCGTATCATCCGCGATGATGCAGGAGGTGCCTCCACGATCAGCTCCTCACTAGCTGCGAATGTATGGGTTGCAAGTAGGAAGGCAGCCGCTGGTATGACCATGCTGGCTGCTACTACAATCGCTAATACCTGGCCCACTAATTTCCGTCTCTCGTTTTCCATTTTAGTCCACCTCCATTCTCCGATGTCCTTATAGGGGTATGTGTTGTGATATGCCTCGTCATACATACCTCCTTCATGCTAATGCATTGATACTATTTAATTTTTTGCATTTAGACAAAGATTATATAGAGAAAACATATCTACCCTTACCACAGGACTACAGGAGATGTTATCCATGCCGAGAAAGGATGTGGAAATGTTGGTGCTGACAAGGAGAGGGCTTAGCATATTAGTGATGGTTGTACTCCTCACATCTAGCTCGTCGATGCTTGCAGGCTTTGCCCCAACAAACGATGGCCCGGACAACTATGAGGAGGACTCTGCCATGCCTCTTCTGGAGGAGGACATTGGGGGGAGTGTCGCCTCGAAAATCCAACCATCTCTCATGGAGAAGATATCAAGCAAGACGAAAGGGATGGTCAAGGTGTTTGTCCCTACTACAGATGTCAGTGAGCTGGCTGGAGTATTAAAAAATTATGAATATAGGGGCGTATTAGGGACGGAGGCTAGAGGAAAAGGAGAAATTGTCGTTCCTGTGTTGGAAATCCCCATAGATATCATTCCAAGGATAGCTTCCCTGGAAAAGGTATTTGGAGTATACGAATATCCCTCTACCATTTCTCAGGATCGAACTTTGGACATGATCCCCTGGGAGAGTGGGGAACAACTTGACCTCTTACCCGCGTCGGAGCCCTTGAGTATGTTTGACACCGAGTATCATCACGTCCAAGAGGCGTGGGCAAATGGATTTATAGGCTCTGGCGTTAAGGTGGCGATCCCAGATACCGGTGTTGATTTCGGGCATCCGGATCTCCAAGGAAGGCAGGCGAGGGTGCCCGAAGACCCTGTTCAAGTATTCAACGAGACCGTGGTGCAGTCTGCTATTGCAGGGCAAGATAATGCAACCCTTGGGCACAGAAACGTGCTCCCCGGGACGCTCAGACTTTCCAAGAATGGGATAAATATCACCACAGGATCTACCCTATACCCTGACAACGGGACCATCATATTTTCTCCACCCCTGCAAGAAAACGATACGGTCAGTGCAGATTATCAGTATATATCGCCTTATGTGGGTTGGCCTATCGCCTTTGACCCAACATCCATGGGGAGTTATCTAACCACTGGTACTGCCAATGGAACATGGTATGTGAACATGACGTACAATACCACTGCGAGAGTTACACTTACCGACACGATCATTGATACCGAGCTGGAATGGAATACCACGCCGAATTCTGTGTTCCTAACCCCAGGGGGCGGAGGCACAGAGGAGTACTCCCTTTCTGGGTTTACCCCAGGAAAACAATACTCCTTTGCAATAAGAGCGATAGATGAAGCCGTGAATAAGGGGGGCATATCCAACACTGCATCAGGAACAGCAGGCGTCGATTCCACACCACCCTCCCGAATAACCGATCTAACAGTCGAGACTGGCCCTGACCACGGCAGTGTATGGGTTAATTGGAGCGCCCCTGGTGACGATGGCAGCGTAGGAGCCGTGGATCATTACGTTCTCAAGTATTCTACCCTCCCGATTGCAAATCAGATATGCTTCGATTATATCGAGCAGGATTATAAAGTGACCCTCGAAGGAAATTTACCTGCTGGGGGGGTGGAACAGAGGATTGTAGATAGCCTCCCGATAGGTGAGAGATTCTATTTCGCTATAGCTGCCGTGGATGACGCAGGTAACCAAGGAGGGATATCCAATTGTTCGTCACCCGTATGGATCCGAAATGATGTCGTACCACCTGGAACTATAAAAGACCTTACAGCAACCACAGGAGCACAGCATAAAGAGGTGAATCTCACATGGACAGCACCAGGAGACGATGGAGATGCAGGGGGGGCATCCACTTATATTATCAAATATTCTACTTCTCCCATCACCACGCAGGCGGAGTTTGACGCGGCGTACCCTGTATCCGAGCCGCCACATCCAGCCCCAGGTGGAACCATAGAAAACTTTGTGCTGAGATATACGCTCAACCCAGGTCAGACCTATTATTTTGCGATAGAGGCGGAAGACGAAGCCGGTCAAAGAAGCTCACTCTCTCCGAATGTATCAGCTGTAGCCAAGTGGGACTCGACCCCTCCAGCACAGATCACCGACCTCACTGCAGAACCAGGACCAGATCATGCGACTATTTGGCTGAATTGGACTGCGACGGGCGACGATGGAAGTACCGGCCAGAGTTATGGGTACGTTGTTAAATACAATACTGTTAACAATTTTGCCACTAGTGTTCAGTATCCCCAATTGATCCCATGGGTTCCGAAGGCAAGTGGCCAGCAAGAGAGTTACATCCTGAGCGGTGTATTCTCGCCTACAACCCTTTACTACCTCTGGATAGCTGCCAAAGATGAGGCAGGCAATAGCGGTACGGTCTCAGCTGGTGCAAGTGTAACAACGCCGGCAGACACAACACCACCAGCACCTATAACCTACCTGGCTGCATATACTGGAAAGAACCACAGAGAAATCATATTGAATTGGACTGCACCAGGTGAGGACGGTGTTGGAAGCATGGGTGCTTGCGATCAATACTACATCAAGGTGAATTCTACCCCTATAACAAACGATGCTGAGTTTAATAAATCCGACCATTACGAGTATGACATCACACCTAAATCTCCAGGCAGTGTAGAGAATCATACTATACTCTGCCCACCAGGGACTACATGGTATTTTGCTATCAAAGGTGTTGACGAGGCGGGAAATTATGGGTCACTCGGCTTAACCGTCCTTCCGGTCGGCGCCGCCGCTTGTAATGATACGACAGCTCCTTCACCCATCAGTGATCTTACTGTCCTCACACCTGCTGAGGATGGGGAGACCGTCTTGAGATTTAGTGCCCCCGGGGACGAGGGTGTCACTGGCACTCCGGAGATGTACATTGTGAAATATCGAGAATTCGTACCAGAATACAGGGAGGTGCCTTTCGAGAGAAACCAGTACGGCATCATCGATCCAATCTTTCAGGATATATTTTACAATGCCACAGGCATACCTTGTGAGAGCGGCATCTATCGCTTAGGGATACATCCAGATCCAAATCTTGCCCTCGCAAATGGTGATAGGGACGCAGTTCCACCAGTGTACAACTACTCTCGAGTGCTCCTTGTCGATAGCAGCATTGCCGGCGTCTATGATACGGTATATGTAGATTTGGACTATGATCAGGATTTCACAGATGAGAAGCCATGCCGTCTTGGCGACGAGATTGCATGGGCAGATACTGATGGAGATGGGATAGCGGATCGCTCTGGCGGAATGATATATTTCATTTCAGATGGCATCACTCCCATTCCATACTCTGATGTGTACTGCGGAAGATATGGGATAAGTAACATTATACCCAAGAACGGAGAACTAGTTTGTTTCTTCGGAGAATTTACAGAGGATGCTATCAGAGGCACACAACGAGCATCTGTGATTGTAGGTCAGGGGAAACAGCCATATTCCGATGACCCATACAACCGCGCTTTGTCCTTGGGAATAGCACCAAACGCTACGATAATCCCCATTGCAGATAGTCTGTTTGATGGGTGGTATTTTGCGGTAGAGGGATACGATGGGATCCCAGGCACAAAGGACGACGCACAAGTTGTGAGCGTAGGAGCGAGCATATCTGTCTACGAGAGCGGTTGGGATTTCTATTCGAAGTTCACAGATTGGCTCACATATATGTACGGCGAAGCTCATACCTCATTTGTAGCAGGCTCAGGAGACACTCCTGGTGGTGGATTTGGATATGGTACGGTGAATGCTCCAGGCGCATCACCAGCGATAATCACAGCAGGGATAGGAATCGACTACACCTACAGAACAACATATACTTCACACCCCTCGGGGCAAATGCGGTATGATGGGGGACCCAACCCGGTTCACGGCGATATCTATCCCACATCAAGCAGAGGTCCAACTATGGCTGGGGATACTAAACCAGATGTGATTGCGACAGGTGCGTTCGGATTGAGTTCCGTGCCTATAAACTTGGGGGATGTCGACATATGGAACGGACCGGGGCTAGCTTCGGCTACTGCCTCTGGTATATTGGCACTGGTTTGTGATGCATATAACCAAACACATGATGGATACCCTGACGTGGACACGGGCCGTTCGCTCTTGATGTCGGGCGCAGAGGATATCGAGTATGATACATTATCTCAGGGTGCGGGATACTGCAATGCGGATAGATCCACAAAACTTGCCGCCGGGCTAAGCGGAGTTCGAGTAACCCCATCCCAATGGACACCGGGCGACTTCAAGGGCACACTCTACGACTATTTTGTGGAACTTTATACCTCAGAGACAAAACCTGAGCATATGAAGAAACAGCTCACGATAGAAAACTACGATCCCTATGAGGTTGAGGCAGAGATATATGGAGGTGTGATGCGCAAAGCTGGAGAAACCTTCTATCTTACACAAACTACTGAGGAAAAGACGAGCAGTTGGACCGTGTTAAATTCTACAGGCGTTTACGACAGGGATGGTAATAAGATCGCCTCTGTGAATTCTACACTCTGGGACAATGCAGGGCTTCTTAAAGTGACCGCCTCTGCCGACGCCTCGGAACTAGACACGAACGGGGACGGCGTCGTTGATCTTAGTTATGCGCTGGAGCTTCACGATTGGACCGATCGGTGGGATGTGGGGCTGAGCGGTCTTTTGGACGGGGATCTCATCCCCGATACCTACCCAGGCGGGGAAGCGTATTATGAGCGTAACAGGTTTTCCTCGTGCTTCCCTGAGAGAGATGGTGGTGGGTTACAGGCATGTGCGTATCATCCTGCAAAGAGGTCACATGATGGCATCCTTGTTTGGGTAAGAGGCTTAAGTGGTGGAGATGTGACATGGTACGTGAAATGCGAGT
>JBFMEL010000035.1:0-18415 GCA_040753455.1 Thermoplasmatota archaeon
GAAAGAGTCCCTGCGCCACCTCCTTGTGGCACTCTGTGTCGGTGTGGGTGTAGTAGTCGAACTCTATGCCCAGGAGCTTCCATGTATCGAGGAACAGGGCGTGGTTCCGCTCAGCCAGCTCTCTTGGTGTGATCCCCTCCTTCTCCGCCTCCACGGTCGTTGGGGTGCCGTGCATGTCCGAGCCTGAGACCATGAGCACTTCGTTCCCTGCCATCCTGTGATACCTGCGGAAGATGTCCGCTGGGAGATACACACCTGCGATGTGCCCCAAGTGCCTCGGACCGCTCGCATATGGCCAGGCAACGCCGATAAAGATCCTTGCCATCGGTAGAGGATTGTGGCGGCTAATTTAAAACTAACTGAGGTCGCAGCCATGCCGAGAGCTATCCTGAATGAGACAGATCATAATGCTGCGCGTTCCCCCAGTAAATCAAAACAGATCCCAGTATGGAACAGGTCGTAATGTTGCTGCTGCGCGTTCCCCCAAGAGATCAAAAGAGGTTATAGTATGAGACAGATCATAATGCTGCGCGTTCCCCCAGGAAATCAAAACAGATCCCAGTATGGAACAGGTCGTAATGCTGCATGCCCCACCAGGAGATCAAAACAGGTTCCAGTATGGGACAGGTTGTAATCCTGGACGTTCGTTGGGAGATGATTCGGGGGGTAAACCCCATTTGGCTCGCAGAGAGCAGACGACAGATATATTTATGTGCATTCCGATGCGGTGATGAGCGCGATGGCGAGTCATCCATCAGAGATGGTCGGGAGAGAGGAAGAGCTGGAGAGGCTCAAAGCGCTGCTGGACGATGCCATCGGCGGCAGGGGCACGACGGTGCTCGTCTCTGGCGAGGCAGGGATCGGCAAGACCCGCCTCGTGGAGGCGCTTCTTGATCATGCTATGTCTCAGGGGGTCTTGGTGCTCTCGGGGAGGGCTGCCCTGGACAGACCCCAGCCATTTTATGTGCTCTCAGAGGCAATGGATGAAAGAGCCGGTGCCCCTCTGTTTCGAGAGGAGGAGTACGTATCCTTCGCCAAGGTACTCGCCGTGGATCAGGCAGGGCTGCTGCTGGGGATATCCACATCTGAGAGCACTGAGAGCATAGATGCGGACATCCTCGCCGGGATGCTCTCTGCTGTTCAGAATTTCGTCAAGGACTCGTTCGACAGTGCTGGCAGTGCGACCAGCGGGCTTGGGCGCCTGGAGTATGGCGACATGAAGATACTGGTGGAGCATGGGGAGGGCATCTTTCTCGTGGCGGTGTTCAGCGGCTCCGAGCATCCCGATATGCGCCCCCTTCTGACAAGAACCGTGAGGCGCATCGAAGGGAGCGGTATTCTGAGGACATGGAGCGGAAGGATGGAGGATGTGCAGGGTGTGCAGGAGGAGATAGATAGGATCTCCAGCACAAGGTTTCTCGTGAGGAGAAAACTCGAAGGACTGAAGCTGGAGGATGAGCGCCTGAGGCTGGCGGACGCTGCCCTCGCTGTGCTTACCGATGCCTCGGATCCTGTGCTGTTAGTGCTGGAGGACCTTCACTGGGCTGACGAGTCCTCGCTCTTCGTGCTCCAGTACCTTGCGAGGAACATCAGCGGGCACAGGATATTGATCCTTGGGACGTACAGACCTGAGGAGGGGGGTGCGGGCAGCACCATCGCCAAGATGAGGATCGAGGGCACGACCCAGGAGATAGCGCTCGGTGGGCTGAAGGACGACTGCATCACTGCTCTGATCAACAGGCTGTATTCACCCAACCGTTTCCCGAAAGGGTTCGTGGACAGCTTGACAGCGCGCTGTGAGGGCAATCCGTTCTTCGTGGGCGAGGTGCTGAGGCATATGAACAGCGTAGGCAGCATGAGGCAGGAGGATGGGGCATACATCATCCACGATGAGGGTCTTGCACTCCCGCATACGGTGGAGGAGGTGGTGAATCGCAGGCTCGAGACCTTAGAGCCAGAGGCTATGACCTTAGCTGAGTATGCCTCGTGCATCGGCAGGGATTTCCCCAGGGCTGCGGTGCTCTCTATTGGATTGATCAGGGATCCAAAGAAGGCGCTGGAAGAGCTGGAGCATACAGGGATCGTGCACTCCACCAACGGTTCACTGGATTTTTCCCACGCACTGTTCCAGGATGTGATATACAAGGGGATCAACGATCGATGGAAGATGGCATACCACCAGAAGATCGGTGAGTACTACGAACAGACATATGAGGAGCGGCTGGAGGATGTGCTCTACGACCTGGCAAGGCACTTCTCCCGCAGCAGGGTACACGAGAAAGGCTTCGACTACTGTCTGAGGGCGGGTGAGAAGGCGGAGAGCGCGTATGCCGCCGAGCAGGCGATCATCTTCTACGAGGATGCGCTGAGAGCGCTGGCTAACACCCGAGGGATCGTGATCCAGAGGGAAAGGGAGGTGGACATCCGCGAGCGGCTCGGCGATCTCTACGCCCTGTGCGGAAGGCACACCGAGGCGTCCTGCGCCTACGAGGCGCTCGCTGAGTGCATCGAGGACAAGAGGTCTAAAGCTAGGTTGAGGAGAAAGGTAGCTGAGGTGGATGTCAAGGTGGGCGATTTCGCAAAAGCAGAGGATGAATGCCTCAATGGGCTCAAGGTGCTTGAGGGTGAGAGTTGCGACGAGGAGGCGAGGATACTCTGCGTTCTTGGGGGGCTGATGGACAAGACCGGTGATTATGACAGGGGAATCGAAGTGCTGAAGGAGGCGCTCGCGGTCGCGGAGAGGCTCGGGAACCGGACGGAGCTGGCGCACGCATACCACGGGCTCGGGGGGCTCTTCCTCTCGAGGAGCAGGTTCGATGATGCTGTGAGGTATTTGAAAGAGGCGCTGAGCATCCGCAGGGAGTTAGGGGCGGAGATGGATATATCGAAGAGCCTCAACAACCTCGGGATCGCCCACTGGTACATGGGGGATCTGGAGATGGCGCTGAGGTGCCTGGAGGAGAGCCTTGCGATAAAAAGCAAGGTGGGGGATCGGCAGGGCGTTGCCACGGCATACAGCAACATCGGCATGGTGCACAGGAACAAGGGAAACCTGGAGAAGGCGCTCGAGTGCCATTTCAAGAGCCTGGAGATGAAGCGGAAGATCGGGGACAAGTATGGCATCGGCAACTCCTGCCACAACATCGGCGTCACCTACGAGGATCTCGGGGATTGGGACCTCGCGCTCGCCTACTTGGAGGAGAGCCTCGCGATCCGGCAGCAGATCGGGGACAAGAACGGCATCGCCAACGCCTACAACAGCATCGGGTTGATATATGGATACAAGGGGGAATACGCGAAGGCGCTCGATTTCCAGCGCAGGAGCCTGGCGCTCGCCAGAGAGATTGATTACAAGCGGATCATCATACACAGCCAGCTCGGCATCGCCTCGGCATGCATCGCCACAGGGGATCTCAGGGAGGCGCTTGAAAACGTGGAGGATGCCGTCGATCTTGCTTCGAGCATCGGCGCGAAGAGGGAGGAGGGGATGTGCCACAATGTGCTGGGCAATATACGCCGCGCAGAGAGGGATTTCGAGGGCGCAAGCTCCGAGTTTCAGAGGGCGAAGGAGATCCTAAAAGCGATGGATGCCAGGAGCACTCTTGCAATCCTGCTCTATGATTACGGCACGCTGTGGGCGGAGCTGGGCGAGCGAGAGAAGGCTGAGCCCCTCCTCGAAGAGGCGCTCTCGATGTTCGACCAGATGAATATGAAGCACTGGATGGAGAAGGCAAGAAAAGCACTCGATGATTTGTAACATTGCTTGGCTTTCAAGCCCATTCCTCAGTGATCCAAATCCATTGCGAACCCACTGGGTGGAGAGCGAAAAAGGCGCACATCGAGGCTGTCAGGAAATGAGGGGGAAATCATCCCAACTGAGTGCGCTGTGAATTTGCTGGCGGTTGATCAACGATTGGTTGTGAGGTCGTTGAACTCCTTAAAACTTGATGCCATACCGCGCAGAGCATGGCACCGGGTTAGGGGCAGCCGGAGTCGACGAACTCCGCTCATCATCTTTATATCCGATAAGGACATTGATGCTGCCTCCGAGTCAAAGGAGGCGTGACAATGGTAGAGTTCAGAGCCGTGATCTCAGACCCCAGGGCCGGGAGATGCTACAACAGGGTGATCGCGGGCAACCATGCCAATTCACTGATCGGGCGCAAGATAAGGGACAGGATCGACGGGATCTTCGCAGGGATGCCTGGTTACAAGCTGGAGATCACAGGTGGATCCGACAAAGATGGGTTTCCCATGCGCCCTGATCTCCCAGGCCCCAGGAGGACCAAGCTCCTCGTGGCTGGGGGCGTGGGCTTTCATCCCAGGCGAAAGGGGGAGCGCAGACGCAAGACGTTCCGCGGCAACACCATCTCCCTCGATGTGGTCCAGCTGAACCTGAAGATTGTTCAGTATGGGCCAGGAAATGTGGAAGAGCTCCTCGGTACGGAGAAGGAAGCTGAGAAGAAATGAGAGTGCCGCAGCAGCCCGAGGTGAACATAGGGGTCATAGGTCATGTAGATCATGGCAAGACCACGCTCACAAAGACGATCACGGGCGAGTGGACAGACCGTCACTCAGAGGAGATTAAGCGCGGGATATCGATCAAACTGGGCTACGCCGATGTGGCGTTTTACAAATGCCCCACCTGCAGTGAGCCTGAGTGCCACTGCAACAGCGAGAAATGCCCGCGCTGCGGCTCACAGACCAAGCTGCTGAGGGCAGTGTCGTTCGTGGATGCCCCAGGACACGAGACGCTGATGGCTACATTGTTATCAGGTGCCGCCCTTATGAACGGGGCTCTGCTCCTCATCGCGGCGAACGAGGCATGCCCGCAGCCGCAGACCAAGGAGCATCTCATGGCACTGACCATCAGCGACGTGAAGCACCTCATCATAGTCCAGAACAAGATCGACATCGTGACAGAGCAGCAGGCAATGGAAAACCATGAGCAGATTGTGGAGTTCATAAAAGGAACGATAGCCGAGCATGCCCCCATCGTCCCGGTCTGCGCACACCACGAGGCGAACATCGATGTGCTGATCAAGGCGATAGAGGAGCGCATCCCCACGCCTGACGTGGACCCTGCGAAGCCCACGCGCATGTTCATCGCCAGATCGTTTGACGTGAACGCCCCCGGTACCCCGGTCGAGAAACTGGTGGGAGGGGTCATAGGGGGGACAATCATTTCTGGCACTCAGTCTGCAGGGGAGGAGATCGAGATCGTGCCTGGGCAGAAGATAGAGGAGAAGGGCAAGAGCCGCTGGGAGCCCATCATCACCGAGGTGAGGTCCCTCTTCGCAGGTGAGACAAGGCTCGATCACGCCCGCCCCGGCGGGCTGATAGCCATCGGCACCGCGCTCGATCCATTGGTCACGAAATCAGACTCCCTCATCGGGCGAGTGGCGGGCAAGCCGGGCACACTGCCAGAGGTCATGGAGCATCTCACGATGAGCGCTCACCTCCTCGAGCGTGTGGTTGGAATGACCAAGGACATGGGGGTGGAGCAGGTGAAGAGCAACGAGCCGCTCATGCTCAGCGTGGGCACAGCCAACACCGTGGGTGTGGTGACGAGCGCAAGGAGGGACTCGGCAGAGGTGACCCTGAAGATACCGGTGGCAGCAGAGGTGGGTCAGCGGGCAGCGATCAGCCGCAAGATCGGCGGCAAGTGGCGTCTGATAGGGTATGGGGTCATCCAGTGAGGGGGATAGAAGATGCATGTGGTGGCGGATGCCAACGGCCTGATGATGCCCTTTCAGTTCGACTTCAACCTCGAAGCCGAGATACTGAGAGTGGTGGGGGTCTGTGAGATCCTCGTTCCATCTAGCGTGTACGAAGAGCTCAGGAGGCTCTGCACTCCCGAGGCTAATGCCGCGCTCGCCCTTCTCAGCGCCCTGACCGCGCGCCCGAAGGATAGGCTGCGCGCGCGCATCGTAGAGAGCCGCATGAAGGGGGACGAGGCGATAATCCATCTGGCGAGAGAATACAAAGCCCCTGCCCTCACTGCAGACAGGGGGATCATCGCTCGCCTCAATAGAGAGGGACTTTCAATCCTTAGGCTCAGACAGAAGAGGTACCTGGAGCTCAGAGGAGGGATATAGATCTCTGGGGTCTCACCTACCCGATTGGCTGTCCTGAAGGAGCTGGCGATCCTCGGTGCTCTGCACGCGCCCGTGGTGCTGACCACCAAGGAGCTCGGGCAAAGGCTCGGGATGAGCCAGCAGAATGCCTCGGCACATCTCATCAGACTCGCGGAACAGGGCTACGTGGTGAGGGAGTCATGGACCAGGAGGCAGCACGTGCGCCTGACGCCCAAGGCCGCAGCGGCTCTGAGGGCAGAGTTCGATGCTTATGTTAGGATCTTCTCCCCCCTGGAGGTGGTAGAGGTCTCGGGCATCGTGTGTCAGGGGATGGGCGAGGGGATGTACTACCTCGGAAGGAGCGGGTATCGAAAGGAGTTCAAGAGACTCCTCGGGGTCGAACCGTTCAAGGGAACGCTCAACCTCAGGGTGACAGGGCGCGAGAGGGCGGTGCTGGAAATACTCGAGAATGCCGAGGGGTTCACAATCCCTGGGTTCGAGGAGGGGGAGAGAACGTTCGGGCCAGTGAAGTGCTTCCGCGCAGAGATCAGGGGGATCAAGGCGCTGGTGGCGATGCCGTCCCGCACCCACCACTTGGACGTGCTCGAGCTCGTGGCCCCAGTGCACCTCCGGTCCAGGCTGGAGCTGCAGGATGGAGATGCCGTAAGGGTCCGTGTGCGGCTGACCCAGGGCTCGGCAGATTGAGGAGGGTAATCCGTGAGGGTCCGTGTGCGGCTGACCCAGGACTCGGCGGATTGAGGAGGGTGATGAAAGAGCAGGATCGAACTATCGTGGGGGATAAAGATGGTGAGGGTGGTGCTGACCGCGGACAGGACCCTGATCTCCGATTACAGCGGCAGTGAGTTCATCGGTTTTGCTGCCACGTTCCCGAAGGTGCTGCCTGCACCGATCTACCAGTGGTTGTTCTGCCCTATGCGTTGAGGAACAGGTGCGCATATACCTTTGCATCGCTCACCATGCTCTTGATCCATATGTACTCGTTAGGCTCATGGGCGGTCTCATCTGTTGTAGACCATACCGCTGCTGGGATCCCAGATGCTCTGAAGAACGCTGCACACGTGCCTCCACCGATGCCGACGGGCCTTGGCTCGATCCCCTTCACTGCCTTTATGGAGGATGCCAGCGCACGGAACACTGGGCTGTCCACCATTGTGGGGGGCGGTGCTTCTGAGCTCCTTACCCTTGCAAGCTCGATCCCTGCGCCGCTACGCTCTTCATGCTCTCTTATGATCTCCTTGACCCTGCTCAGCACAGCCTCGCATCCTATGCTCGGCAGGATGCGGAAATCCATGTAAGAGATATCCTCCCCCGGAATCGTGTTCACGTTCGGTACGTTCGGCTCGCGCCTCGTGGGCTCGAAGGTGGAATGCGGCGGGGAGAAAAGATCGTCCTGCTGAGGATACTCCTTGTACAACTTCTCGGTGAGATCAGTGATGAATGCAGCGGCGACCCTGCTGGCGTTCAGCCCTTTGTTCGGACGGCTGGCGTGCACCTGCTTCCCCCTCACCCTCACCTTCAGCTGGAGGTGCGATTTCTCCGCCACCTCTATCACCCCTCCGTCCGGCGTGCCGTAGTCTGGCACAACCACGAGGTCCCTCGGACTGCACAGCCCCTCCTTTATTATGTGCTGGATCCCATGCCTGCTCCCTGTCTCCTCCTCAGCCACGAACCCGAGCCTCACATCTCTCCTGGGCCTGCTGCCCGTCGCCACAAGGGCTGCGGCTGCGAACAGCGATGCCGCCAGCGCCTGTCCGTTGTCCTCCACCCCCCTTCCGTAGAGCTTGCCGTCCCTCACCACAGGGGCGTATGGATCGCTCTCCCAGCCCTCGATCTCACCAGGGGGCACAACATCGAGATGCGTGATCACCCAGATCGCGCCCTCGGTGCGCTCAGGTTCTCCCACCAGGGTGTGTGAGGTATGCTCCGATCTGCCCAGCCCCTCGCCTTTAATCTCGACCACAATATTAGGTCTCTCACCCCCGGGCACGCGCTCGTCCTTCGCAGGGTGCTTGGAGATATTCGTGAGCCCGTATTCCCGCAGGATGCGCTCGAGCAGCGCTGCTTTCTTCTCCTCTCCCTCGCCCCCGTTCTCCGGGCCTATGGCAGGCACGCTGCAGAGCCTCGACAGCACAGCGACCATCTCGTCCTCGTGCGCAGATATCCAGCGTAGCGCAGCCTCCATATCGGACATCGAGATGGCATTCGCTGGCTGGTGATAAAACTTTCCCTTGAGGGTCATGTGGTATGATCCATGAGCCGGATCGCCTGTACCAAGCTCTGGGGGTCTTCCCTGCTTGCCAGAACTCTCATGCCACCGAGCGCCCTGAGGATGTGCGAGCCCAAGATGTCCCATAAGCTGGTGGTTGGTGTCCCCCCCAAGATGCAATGTGTCACCTTGATCTCTTCTCCGTTCAAATGTCGATAGGGAAGATATGGGCGATGGACGGATAAGGGTTATATCTTCCCTGATGCATCCTGCACCTATGTCCTCTCATCCCTGCGCTGTATGTGGTTCTCCCCTTGCATGGGTGCCGCAGTACAGGCAGTACTACTGCTATCGCTGTCAGACCTACTACCCTCCTGGAAAACCTGCGCCTCAGGGGGATGCGGTAGATGGGAGCGTGAGGGAGGGGAGTATTCCACCATCTCCTATCTACCGCTGCCGCACCTGCAACACCCAGCTCCAGTTCATCGAGCAGTATCAGCGCTGGTACTGCTACACATGCAGAGCATACAGGTAGGACCCAGCTTCCTTGGGATAGTGCTGCACATGCAGAACATACAGATAGGACCCAGCTTCCTTGGGTAGAGATTAATCTGCCCTTGTATTCCACCTATCCTTCTTGGGTGACCTGCGCATCGAAGGCGGAAGGCAGAGCGCCGTTGAGCATCTCCACCGCAAGCTCCCCCGCCTTCTTCCCAGAGAGGATCATCGCGCCGAAGGTCGGTCCCATCCTCGGAAGACCGTATGCCGTGGAGACAGCCATCCCAGTAACGATGAGCCCTGGGTGTATCTCCCCTGTGCGTTTCACGATGGCGTCCTCCGAGCCCTCGACCCACATCATCCCCATACCCGGAACCCTCAGCACACCCCGGCGTTCGAGCGCCCGCACCGCCACCGCGTCATGTCCAGTGGCATCTATCACCACCTTAGACTCGATCGCTATGGGGTCCACACACGTGATCTGCCTGGGCAGCGCAGCCACAGGGCTCCAGTTCACCACAGCACCCGCGATCCTTGCACCATCTCTCACGACGAGGTCCTGGAAGTCTGTCATGTTCATGATCCAGACCCCTGCATCACATGTGGATCCTATCAGCTTTGAGCACGCGTGCGGGCCGTCTGCCACGTACAGCCCATCCCCTGCCTCCTCCAGAGGTATTCCGATGTCCCGCAGCAGCGCATCACCAGGTGCCCGCACGGTCAAGGAGTTCATCAAGTATCCACCGATCCAGAAACCGCCGCCGAGGTAGTTGTTCCGCTCCACGATGATCGTTCTGGCGCCCGCGAGCGCGCACTCCCGTGCTGCGACGAGACCGCTGGGACCTCCTCCGACCACGATCACGTCTGGATCCAGATTCTTGAGGAGCTTGGATGCGTAGTGCTCCACGATCGCCCTTGCTATCTCCTTTTCTGTCGTCTTGGCGAAGACCATTGTTCCACCTCTTTACAATCGTTAAACCTAAATAGATTTAATGTATAAAGGATTTGTGGTAGCGATGCGAGCGCCATGCGAAATATCGAGGTGGTACATCCTTCCCTTCGTAAGGAAGGCGATCGCCAGAGCCCTCGTTGAAGAATATGGGCTTAGCCAGGCAAAGGCTGCGAGACTCCTCATGCTGACCGATGCCGCGGTCTCTCAGTACCTCTCCGGCAGGAGGGGAGGGAGCAGAATCCCAGATAAGCCAGTGGCGCAGGAGATCGCTAAGGCTGCGAGACGCATAGCAAGGACCCAGGACGAGAAAGTGGCGCAGGAAGAGGTGTGCAGGCTATGCAAGCATCTCATCTCGTGCGATTACTTCGGGCAAGGCAGCAAGGAGGCGTGCGTGCGGTGCGAGTGACTGCAAAGATCAAGGATGTGCGGCGCGAGGTTACCCTGCCCAATGGAGGAGACGTGGCTGCGCTCTTGGATGCCCTGGGGCTTCCGCTCATTTCTTACATCGTGATCAGGGGATCGTACCCCATCCCCATAGATGAAACGCTGATGGATGGCGACGACCTCATTCTCCTCGAGACCTTCTCCGGCGGCTGATCTCATGGTCACGTGGGAGAGGTACGAAAGGCAGCTCTCCGTCCCAGGGTTCGGCGCGAGAGCGCAGCATATCTTGCAGGATGCTTGCGCAGCCATAGTAGGCTGCGGTGGTCTGGGCGCCCCTGCCGCGCTGTACTTGGCTGCCGCAGGGGTCGGCGAGCTCGTGCTGATAGACGACGATCTCGTGGAGGAGAGCAACCTGAACCGCCATGTGCTCTGCCAGCCCTCTGACGTTGGAACGAGCAAGGTCCTTACCGTCGCAGAGCGCCTGAAAGCCTTCAACCCAGATCTTGACGTGAGAGGGATCCCGATACATCTCGATGCGGAGAACGCGCGCCGAGAATTGGATGGAGCGGAGGTCGTGCTCGACTGCCTGGACAGTTTTGAGGCAAGGTTCGCGCTGAACGATGCCGCCCTCGCCCTCGGGATCCCCTTGATTCATGGGGCGTGCATGGGTCTGATGGGGCGCGTGATGAGCGTCAGCCCTGGAAAAACCCCGTGCCTGAGATGCCTCTATATATCCCCCTCGGAGGGGGTGGAATGTCCGATCATCGGGGGCGTGGCTGGTACGGTCGGCTGCCTGCAAGCGATGGAGTGCATCAAGATACTGACAGGCGTGGGGAAGCCCATGTTTGGCAAGTTACTCACCATAGATGTAGTGCGCAATCTCTTCGATATCACAGAGATGCGCAGGAGACCCGAGTGCAGTGCCTGCGGCTCGCTGGTGTGATGGAGATGAGCAGTCTGCATATGATCGAGAACCCATGCGCCTGTGTGTCGATCTTGAGAAACATGCGGAACGCACTGGGTAGTAGTGTAGGTCTGCCTGGGACTCCTCCCCTCGGCACAGGGGTGATGCTGTGAAAGGGGTGCTCCTCCTCTCAGGCGGCATAGATTCCCCTGTGGCAGGGCTGATGATGATGGAACAGGGGATGGACCTCGTCCTGCTTCACATGGACAACCGCCCCTTCACCGACGACCGCCATATCGAGAAGGTGCGCGTGCTCCATGAGATGCTCTCTGCCTGCGTCGGGTCTCCCATCCCCCTGTTCGTGGCACCCCACGGGCGCATCGCACAGTCTGTGATCGCGAAGCACTGCGATCGGCACCTGCACTGCGTCCTCTGCAGGAGGATGATGCTGCGCACAGCTGAAGCGCTGGTTCTGAGAGAGGGCGCGGGCTGCATCGTCACGGGAGAATCGCTGGGGCAGGTGGCTTCGCAGACCCTGGGCAACCTTTATGTTGAGGAATGCGCCATTGCACTTCCCGTGCTCAGACCGCTGATAGGTTTGGACAAGGAGGAGATCGTAGCCCGCGCCAGGGCACTGGGCACCTATCCTGTCTCCACCGCCCCAGGGCTCTGCTGCACGATCGCACCCGAGCTTCCTTCAACAGCTGCAGCTCTAGAGCGGGTGATGGCTGAGGAAGCGAAGCTTGACCTGGCGCATATTATGGAGGAGATGATGATCGGGACGGTGCGGCTCGCATGACCTGCGCAAGCGTCCTCGCCATCCACGGAGGTGCGCGTATCATATGAGCACGGAGTTCATCGTGGTGCGCACATGCAGCGCCGACGCCTACGACGCTGTGCCGCAGAGGCTCATGCGCATAGAGATTAGCGAGGCGCTTCCAGCACTATCTCGGGCTGGCTATCGCGTGCTCGCCGACGCCGGCAGGATGTGCGTCCTGGAGAAGGACGGCTTGGAGATCACACTCTACTCCAGCGGCAGGGTGCTGGTGAGGATCGAGAGCGCGGAGGCCGCGGAGGAGGCTGCAAAGGCGCTCTACGAGGCGCTGGGTGTGGCGTGAGTGCGAAGCCCTAGCGCCCCCTCATCTCGGAAACTACAGCAGGAAGATCACGGTGGGCACGATGAGGCAGCCCATCAGATGCACGCGCCTGACCCCTATCTTGGGAGGCAGCAGCCCCAGCGCCGTAGCCGTGGGGAGGATGAGCAGTCCTATGGTGCCCGAGAAGATCAGCACCATCATCAAGATCGTTGCAATGGCGCACAGCGCCAGGAGGCGGTATGGCACCCTGGGGAGGATCTTGGATGCGCGCCTGCCGAGCCATATCGTGGCTGAGAAGGAGAGGAGGGCTGCGAGCAGCACGACACAGAGCAGGAGCACAAGCGCGCCCGGCACCGCAGATATATCGTTCCATAGCTGCAGTTGAGCGCCGAGCACCGTCCCCACCCCTTTCATCGCCCCGCTGCGCGCCCTGCCTATCACGAAGAGGGCCAAGAGGTTGAAGACCGCGTTCGCCGTGTTCACCGCAGACACAGAGAGCACGAACCCCTCCGTCTCCCTCTCAACCCTGGGGGAAAGATGCTTCGCGAGCACAGCAGCGGCAGCACTGGATATCCCGGGGAGCCAGCCCGTGATGCAGCCTGCAAGGGTGCCCGAAGCTGCGCTGCGCAGCCCTTCCCTCCTGTTCAATGGGGTGACCTCGGTGCTCTGGGGAGGGATCCTAGCCCTGCCCTTGAGGCTGAGGATGAGCATCGGAAGCCCGAAGAGCCCTGCGAAGAGGGGCAGGAGAAGGACAGCGCCCTCGTCTGAATGCGGCACAGGGAGGATGTGAAAGGTGAGTTGTGCTATACCCTCGGGCACCAAGAGCAGAACC
Source organism: Thermoplasmatota archaeon (assembly GCA_040753455.1). Lineage (GTDB taxonomy): Archaea > Thermoplasmatota > Thermoplasmata > SG8-5 > JACRNV01 > JBFMEL01. Next base: position 12,972 of record JBFMEL010000035.1, read on the forward strand.
CCCAGCCCACCGGCTAAGAGGAAGACTGCCAGCGCAAGGGCGCGCTGCCTGAGCCACGAGCGCCAGGTGTGCTCCCTCTTCATCGTGCCGAGGATCGTGACCTCCGCGCCCATGGGGGGAGCGCATCCGAACCTGAGGCGCACGTGCACCTCGTCCGTTCCATCAGATACCCAGAGCTCTCGCTCTCCGCTGGTCCTCAGCACCCTTCCCCTCACCCTTGCAGGAGCATTCCCTGGGATTTGAGAGATCCTTGTGCATCCCTCAGAGCCTCCTTTCACCAGGATGCCGCAGAGCACAGTCCCCTTCCCCACTCCCCTGGGACGCTCGTCCATGACGAGGATCGTTGCAATCACGATCAGCAAGAGGGCTGCAGAGCTCCTGACCCATCCTGAATAGAGGTTCAGCGGGTCGCCCATCACCATCCTCACGATCCCTAAGATCGAGAAGGAGATGAGGAGACCAGCCATGCTCCCGATCGCGGAGAGGCGCACCGCCTCGTAACCCCTGCCCTGGAGCAGCATCCTGTGCCCCGGGAGCACTGCGAGTGCTGTGGACTCGTCGGGTGCCCCGAGGAAGACCGCGGGGATGAAGGTGATGAAGGTATGCGTGATCGCAAGGGCAACGAGGAACGCAGCCAGGGACAGTGGGAGGATGCAGAGTACCCCATCCCCGAACAGCGCGATGCAGAGCCCGCCCATGATCCCCTGGCACGCCAGTGCAATGAGGACGACGTTGTTCACGTGGAACCCCGGGATCATCCCTGTGAGCACGCCAACGAGGAAACCCAAGATCCCGAAGGCGAATACGACCAGTAGCCATGGCATGAGCATCATGCCTATGAAGACCCTTGGATGTTTATATCCCTCCACGCTACATGCAGGCTGTCTATAACCCCAGGGGCGATCGGCGCCCGTTCGCGTCTCATCTGCCCCGATCTATCCGCTCCTCGCTATCTCCCTCACACTGGCTTCCAGGAGCCTGGGAAGGTTCCGCAGATCGTTCAGGTGTATGACCTCCGTGGGCGAGTGCGTGTACCTCATCGGTATTCCAATAGGGGTTGCTGCTACCCCTGCCTCCTGCAGCGCTGCGCTGTCCGTCGTGCCTCCCGTGACCCCTATCTGAAGCGGGATGCGGGCGCGCTTGGCTGCGCGCTCCACCAAGGTTCTCATGGTTGGGGAGGCGATCGCCTTGGCATCCACCACCCTGAGCACGGGCCCCTTCCCCAGCATTACAGGCTCGTAGAACCTGTCCAGCCCTGGTGCGTCCGTGGTCGTGTATGTATCCACTGCGATCACATAATCGAGCGGCAGGGTGCGCGAGATCACGGTAGCACCGCGCAAACCGATCTCCTCCTGTACAGTCCAGACGATGGATATTTGGCATTTGGGCGGGTCATTGGCGAGCGCCCGAAGCAGCTGCAGCGCTGCCCAGCAACCCGCGCGGTTGTCCAGCGCCCTCGAACAGAGGTAGCCCCCTTCTAACAGGGCGAAATCCTTTGCTATCGTCACAGGGTCCAGCAGCCTGATCCCCAGCGCTGTCGCTGCCTTGCGCGTTCGTGCGCCCACGTCTATGCATAGCTTCTCCCAGGGTGCGGTCTTCTGCCCTTCCTCCTTGTCTATCGTGAGATGTGGAGCCTTCAAGCCGAGCACGCCGTTCACCTCACCCCCACTAGTATGAATCTTCACGAGCCTGCCCACGAGCGCCCTGTCGTCCACCCCGCCCATCTTCCTGAACTTCAGCGTTCCATTATCCTCGATGTTCGTGACCAGGAGCCCGACCTCGTCCATGTGTGCGGCTATCCCGATCCTCGGCCCCTCGTGTCCCAAGGAGGCGATGAGGTTGCCCATGCGGTCTGCTCGTACGCTGGCATATCCCTTTGCAGCCTCCTCGAGATGCGTCCTCACCCTTTCCTCAAACCCTGAGACACCAGGCAGCATCACCAGCGCCATGAGCTCCTCCAGCCATGCTTTTGAATCCTTTGCCATCCTATCCCTCCATCGCTCGCCTTCTCTCACGCCCCTTCCTGATGAGCGGAGGCTTCTGCAGCAGCCCCTTGTAGATGTTGCCCCTGATCTCCAGTTCCACCACTGTGCCCTCCACAGCCTCCTCGCCCTTTACATATCCCAGCGCGATACCGCGCTGGAGAGTGGGTGAGAGTGTGCCGCTCGTCACCTTACCGATCTCCCGCCCCGCGCGCGATATCCTGCAGCCGCTCCTCGGAACCCTGGTAGTATCCAGGACGACCCCCATGAAGCGCTCGTACCCTCCTGTCTCCCTCTGTGCCAGCAGCGCCTCCCTGCCCACGAAGTCATGGTTCCACTTCACCACCCAGGCATACCCGGCTTCGAGCGGTGTGCGATCCTCGTGAAAGTCCTGACCAGAGAGCAGATATCCCATCTCCTGGCGCAGCGTGTCGCGGGCACCGAGCCCTGCGGGGGTCACGCCATGAGCGTCAAGCAGCGCGCGCCACAGCGCGCCTGTGCTCGCAGAGGAGAGCAGAACCTCGAACCCTACCTCCCCTGTGTAGCCGGTGCAGGACACGAACGCCTCCCCGCTCCTTATTCGGCTGAGGAAACCCCTGACCTCAGGCTGGTGGGGGGCACGTGCATCATCCTCCTCTGCCCACTCCATCCCCTGCGTATGCACCATCCCTGCCCGGAACGAGCACATGCCTGCAGCCTCGGTGCCGAGCAGCCTCTCCACCACTGCTGGAGCGTTCGGCCCCTGGATCGCCACTGCACCGCACTGTGTCGTGATCTCCTCCACGCAGGCGTCCTCTGCCAGACCACGAAGCCACGACACCACGCGCTCTGCCGTGGATGCGTTGGCGACGCAGAGGTACTCTTCTCCATCCATCTTGGTCACGATCATGTCATCGATGATCCTGCCCTCTGCATCAAGCATGTGCGTGTACTTTGCCTGCCATCGCTCTGAGCCCCGGATGTCGTTCGTGAACGCCCTGGATACCAGCCTCTCCGCGCCCTGTCCGCTGATCACGATGCTCGTCATGTGCGAGGTGTCAAACGCCCCTATGCTCGTCCTCACGGCCCTGTGCTCCATCAGCACCCCAGTGTAATACAGAGGGAGCGCCCAGCCTGCGAACTCCGTGAGGCGCGCGCCTCTTCGAATGTGTTCCTGATAGAGAGGTGTGTGCTTCATGCCTCCGCGTGCAATACCTTCCTTCCATATACTGTTTCGGGTGACGAAAGCCTTTTAGCCATGGTCTATATCTGGGCGAAAGATATGGCTACGGGTGCAATCTCTCACAGATTCGAGAGCTGGACAAGGAACAACGCCTGGTGGCTCCTTCCCTGCCTCTTCGCGCTCTCCGCCGCCGTGCTTGCCCTGGGCGCGCTCGGAGGCTGGTACGACGCCTACAAAAAGCCACCCATGCTCAGTCCACTCGCGCCGCTCAACGGTTGGAGCTACTGGCTGATCCTCTTAGGAGGCTTGGGTGCCTTTGCCTTTGGTATCTATCTCTCCAGCCAGCTGAAGAATCGCTCCGAGCTTCTGGGCTACCTGAGAACCGAGAGCAGGGCGAAGTTCAAGGCGAACCTCGACCGCATCGAGGAGCTCGCCTGGCGCCTGGGAGGGAAATACGAGCGCATAGTGCTCCGGCGCAAGGAGGAGTTCGGGCTGTAGCGCGAGGAGGGTGTAGGTTAAGGACCCGCGCCCCCCACTGTTTCCTGTGGAAGTGCGGCGGTGTGCGACATTGTTCTGGCATGATGGAAAGACAAACTTTTTGTATGAAGCCGCTATCCCCTGCCTGCATCGCCGCCTCGCTGCTGAGAAAGGGGGAGCAAACACGGACGCGAAAAACATCTTCGAGCAGTACCTAACCAACCAGAGCGTGTTCAGAGACCGGGCAGTGCTTGAGCCATCGTACCTCCCAGATACACTCCTGCACAGGGAGGCGCAGATCGAGCGCATGGCATCTGTCCTTGCCCCTGCGCTGTACGGGGAGAGGGCATCCAACATGCTGCTCTTCGGCAACAGCGGTACCGGGAAAACTGCATGCGCGAAGTACATCGGGAAGCAGCTCATGTCTGCGGCACTCCCTAAAGGGGATGCTCCCCACCCTCGATACCTCTACGTGAACTGCCAGACCGCAGACACCCATTACGGAGTGCTTTATGGGATATCCACCCATCTCTTTGCAGCGGAGGAGGTGGAGCAGGGTGCTGCCCCGCCGCCTACGGGCTGGTCGCTGGACAGGGTGTATCGCACGATCAAATCTCGGCTGGCGGGGATGCGGGAGAGCGTTGTGATCGTCCTTGATGAGGTGGACATGTTCGTGAAAAAGAGCGGCGACGATGCGCTTTACTCCATCATGAAACTTAACGAGGAGGAGGATGGAGAGAAGATGATAGGAGCCACCAAGGTCTCGATCATAGGGATCTCGAACGAGGTGAGGTTCACAGAATTATTAGATCCGAGGGTGAGGAGCAGGCTGAGCGATGAGAAGATCCAGTTCCCTCCGTACAACGTGGACCAGCTCGCGGACATACTCATCCAGCGCGCGAAGCACGCCTTCAAAGAGCACTGTGTTGACGAGAGCATCCTATCGCTCTGCGCCGCGATGGAGGCCAAGGAGAGGGGGGACGCAAGGAGGGCTATCGCACTGCTGAGGATCGCGGGTGAAATGGCGGACCGCTACAAGGAGGAAAGGATCACGGAGCGTCATGTCAAGATGGCCTACAACACCATCGAGCGCGATTGTGTGATAGATGCCGTGGACGCGCTGACGACGCAGTCAAAGCACATCCTTCTGGGGATCATTCTCAACACAGAAGCAGGAAACGACACACTGACCACAGGGGATGTATACACCACTTACTATCACCTTTGCAAAAGAACAGGGCTGACACCACTCTCCCAGCGTCGCGTTACAGACCTCATCTCCGAGCTAGATATGCAGGGGCTCGTCAACGCGCGCGTAAAATCGTTCGGCAGGGGCGGCAGGACCAAGGAGATATCACTGGCAGTACCAAACATCATAGACATCAAGCGCACCCTGGAAAAGGACGAGTTCCTCTCATCCGTCAAAGGGAGCCTCCCAAAGTACCAAACCAAACTTGTATAGGGACAGCACGATTACAATCAGCGCATAACGGAATGAACTCATCCCTTTGGGGGTTCTGGCAATACTCCTTGTGCATGTCCAATCTCACGTATAGCATGGTTCGGAGCCCCCGCATCCCCTATCCTCCCAGGCGATCTTAAACATGCCATCATCAGCGGGCCCTGCGTCGTTGTGAAATTGCTCTTGGTCTATGACCCAGCTTTGAGCGCGATCGGGGCGCGCCTAATGGATGTATGAAACCCGTTTTCGACAAAAGGTAAAATTTATGATAAGCCAGTGTTTTTTCGATGTTGAAGATGTAGGAAAACTTTTGTGGATTGGACGTGGGAAAAAAACTTTAAATAGTTAGAACACATTACCC
>JBFMEL010000036.1:0-18411 GCA_040753455.1 Thermoplasmatota archaeon
GGACCACTTGGCTATCTATCCAGTTGGTTAGCTCTGCGGTAGTCCTATCCACGGGAGGATGTGATAATGTTTCTACATCCCGTGGACACGGACCACTGGGTTAGCTGTCCAGTTGGTTAGCTCTGTGGTAGTCCTATCCGTTTCCCCTCTGCTTCTAAAATGAATATATGCGGGGAACCGGATTCGAACCGGTGAACCACTAAGGACTAGACCCTGAATCTAGCGCCGTTGACCTGGCTTGGCTATCCCCGCATGGGGCGACCGAAATTAACACTTTTGATAATAAATCTTTCCCATTCCTGTACCTATGGAACGAATGTAGCATACTGGCAGGGTATGGCTTTACAAGATGATAAAATAAGGAAGGGGTTTGGAGGTTTACCTCTTCATTATTTTCATCCAACCCCCACTTTCGTAGATCTGGAGTCTGCGCTTCCTGATCGAGTCCTTGAACTCTTCCCAGTCAATGATCTCGAGACGGGCGTTCCTGCCCTTCGTGAACTGGACGCCGTCTGTGCCCTTTACTCTGCCTGGTTTCAGTCCCTTTCTCTTCGCGATCTCTATGGCCTTCTCCACGCTTATCGGCTCCATCACCATGTTGTGTCCTCCACTGGCTTTGGGCTCTGCCTCGGTGCTCTCACACCGAGCCACATGGTAATGGCTTTGCATATATTTAATACTTTCTATTGGCTGGGTTGACTAATCGCTCCCGCAGTGAAAAAATTTGTTAAAATGTTAAGTTCGATACTGCTCGCTCCGGGCGAGGGGCGGCAGGGTGGTGTTCTGCATATCTAGAGCGCGCATCGAGCGCTGTGCCGGCAGGGTCAGGGATGAAATGCTGCATCTCCGAAGCTGTTCTGGATACCATATCCCGAGCGGAGGGATGCCCAATCACAGTCTCGCTAGAAGGCTCATGATCACAGTATGTCATGCTTCATGTGGGCTTGCCCAGGGTTGGGGCTTATCATAATCTCGCGGGGATGCCCATGATCTCGATGCGTCAGGCTTTTTCTCAGCATATCCTAGGCACTGGGTCGCCCACTGGCGGTTCCACGATCCTTCTTCCCCCTACACGGGTCCGCATGACCACGCCCTGCACATCCTTCGTTGCCCATCCGATGAGCGCGGCGTTCCGTCCCTCCTTCGTGCTTCTCAGGGTCTCGATGACCTCTTCAGCCATTTCCCGCACAACTCCCATCACCACCTTTCCCTCGTTGCCGATGGTGAGGGGATCGAGGCCGAGCATTCCGCATGCGCTGCTGACCGCTGGGGAGATCGGTATGAGGGCTTCGTCAATCTCTATCCCCACCCCGGACTTCTCCGAGAACTCGGTCAGGGTGTTTGCCAAGCCCCCCCTTGTCGGGTCCTTCATCGCCACGATCCCCCCTATTTCCAGAGCTCGGGAGATCATGTGATTCAGCGGGGCAACGTCGCTCATCACCTCGCTCTCGAACCCATAGCCCTCGCGCGCGGAGAGTATCGCTATGCCATGATCACCTATGGTGCCGGAAAGGAGGAGAGCGTCTCCATCAGCCAGCCCGGCATCGCGCACCCATCGTCCCTCCAAGCTCCGATGTGCTCTCACCACCTCTATATTGTGGTCCAAGGATGGATGACGCTTGCCGATCCCAGCGGTGTTGGTGACGACCTGGTCGATAGCACCGTGCTCCATCACTTTTGTATCTCCAGTGACCACAGGGACATCAGCAGCATCCGCTGTGCGAGCAACGCTGTCTATGATCTTGGAGAGGACGGAAAGCTCGAGTCCTTCTTCCATTATGAGGCTGAGGGAGAGCGCGAGGGGTTGTGCGCCCATGACCGCAAGATCGTTCACTGTCCCTGCCACGGACAGCGTGCCGATATCCCCGCCGGGAAAGAAGAGCGGCTTGACCGTATGGCTGTCTGTGGTGAAGACGATATCCTCGATCACCGCAGCATCGTCCAGCGCCTGTAGAGGCACCACACCCACGTCGGCTCTGAGCCTGTCGATCACTATATCCTTTAGGAGTCTCTGCATCGCGCGTCCGCCAGCCCCGTGGGACATCCTGACCTTTTGCATCGCGCTTGAAATAATGCCAAGGTATATAACAGATGCGCCTTAGAACCTCTGCACAGTGTAGTCGATGATGCTCTCGAAGATCCTCCTTCCGTCCCCTCTTTCACTGGGGAAACTGCGCGTCCAGTCAGGGTGTGTGTAGCGCGTGAAGACCCTCTCCGGGTGGGGCATCATCCCCATCACGTTTCCTTGGGGATTGCATATCGCTGCGATATCCTCCACGGAGCCGTTCGGGTTCCAGGGATAGCCAGCGCGCTCACCCTCTGGGTTCACGTATCTGAAAACCACCTGCCCGTTCTCCTCCAAGCGTCTCAGGATCTCCTCCTCCCTGTCCAGCGGGAGGGTGAACCTGCCTTCTGCATGGGCAGAGGGGCACATGATCACCCCGCCCTTGGGGATGGAGCGGGTGAAGATGCAGTGTTCTCCCCCCTCATGGCGCAGGAAGGTGGGGCGGCATTCGAACCTGGCAGAATCATTGGTGCCGAGCGCGACCTCCGGGAACTGGGATATGGTACCTTCGAACGCTGGAAGAAGGCCCATCTCCACCAGGACCTGAAACCCGTTGCAGACGCCGAGCACTATCTTCCCAGCCTCGATGAATTCCACCATCTCCTTGGCAAGGGCGCTCTTGATCCTGGCTGCGAATACAGCTCCCGCCCTTACGTAATCGCCGGCAGAGAACCCACCAGGCAGCATCAGCACATGGTAATCGCTCAGGCTGCGCCTTAGATGCTCAGGGGCAGCGCCCGTGAGCTGCTTCAGGTGCACGATCTCTGGGGATGCTCCGAGGCGCTGGAACGCGAGGAGCGATTCCTGCTCGCAGTTTGTGCCTTCGATCCTGAGCACGCAGACCTTGACATCACGCACCATCACTTTTACACCCCCTCAGCGTGTTAAGCAGGCATGCAAGGTTGCGCTGCTTGCCCCTCTCATCAGTCCCTGTGGTGCGATAGCACTGGAGGTTCTTGTCCCTTGTGCCGCGCTGACGAGGGTTGATGCATGATTCTCGGGATGCACGACATCCAGTGTGCCTATGGAATGGTTGGGATGCGGCTGGGGGGAGATCAACCCTGCATATCGTTTGGGGGATATGGGAAGTTCGCCCAGCAGGGCGGATTTGGGTGAAGGGTCTGCAAGACCCGTAACCCCATATCCCCTTGATATACGCCCCGAAGGGCAAGGGAGCGATAGCGACCGAGGAGTCGTGAGCAAAAGGCATGAATTGATTGTGTTTCCGTGACATATTTACCCCCATCCTAATCGTGAAGCTAACCGTGAAGCTAATCGTGAACCTGCCTCATACCAGAACATAGTGCACACTCCGTCCCTTACCTTCGGCTTTGATTACACCGAGTTGTATCAGTTTCTTTATCTCATCCATAGCCCCTCTGTTGGATAACTTGAGCATGCTCCTTACATCTCGGTTCGTGACGCGCCCTTTTTCGTTCAGCAGTGCTATCATCTTCATCTGTCTATCTGTCAAAGCGATCTGTCCTTTCTTGTCTCTGCGAAGCCTCTCACTGCTTAACCGCAGAATCTTTTCTTTTACCGCGTTGACAGATACAGCAACACCATCTGTGAAATATTCCAACCACTTGGTAATATCGAGACTCTTTTGGTCAACACTTTGCAGTGCAGCATAGTAAGCCGCCCGGTCTGAATCGTAATAATCGTCAAGTGCAAAGAATCGCTTGATATCGAAACCTCTCACAAGCAGAATTAAAGCAGCTAGTGCCCTAGCGGTTCTCCCGTTTCCGTCAACGAACGGATGTATCCGTACAAACTCATAATGCGCTATGCCGGCAACCAAGATCGGTTCAAGTTCTGTTGAATCTTCGGAGCTCAGCCATTCTACCAATGAACGCATCAACTGTGGAACCTCTTCTGTCTTGGGTGGCATGAATATGATTTCGCCAGTGAATCGGTCTCCAACATACACCTGCCTGTTACGATATGTCCCGGAATCCTTGGGATTGTCAAGAACCTCTTTCGTTATCTGCTTGTGCAGCTCAATGATAGATCCCTCTGAGATTCTGCCCTTTTCGGCAAAATCAGCAAGGTGCTCCAAGACCGCCAGGTAGTTGAGCACTTCCTGTTTGTCCTTCCGGCTCGCCATCACCTTTCTGCCTGCGGCAAGGTCTGAAACCTGTTCCAGACTGAGTTTGTTCCCTTCGATGCTTGTGGATGAATGTGCACTCCGTAAAAGTGCCTCTTTTCGCAGCGCAACTTCCCACTTTGGCACGAGATATGCATGGAGGATGACTTCCCGTGCGGCGGCAACTTGCGTAAGGTTCGCAAGAATTTTCCGGGTGATAGCGAAGCGCGGGGTAAAGTCAGGCATTATTCTCGTGTCTCCTGGTTTTATACTCTATTCCGTTTATATGCATCAGCGAGGACGAGGTCGCATCAGCGACCGAAGAGTTGTGAGCAGAAGGTCCAGGCATATGCACCCCTATTCAGCCTTTACTTTTCTTCCTCACTCCCGCCTTCTTCGGCCTCTGGCGCATCGCCCTCGTTTATCTTGTCAGACTTCCTGCCACGCATGAACCCCAGTGCCGCCAGTATGCCAAGCACTATCGCCGCGATGAGCGCGCCCCAGGCCCAGATTGGCGTCTCGACCACAGTGTTGGTCTGCGGCTCTGGCACGTCCATGAAGTCGGCTATGCCGTCGCCGTCTGTGTCCGCGGGTTCGTCCGTCGGGTCCAGCGGGTCCGTGCCTCCGGCGATTTCGATGGCGTCGTTCCAGCCGTCGCCGTCGCTGTCGGCGTCGGACACGCCGATTGTCACATTGTTGGTGGAGTTCTGCCAAACGGTCTGGTTCACTGTCTGGTTGTTGTATTGTATTGTCGTCAGGAAGTCCGGGTCCATGTAATCCGCGATGCCGTCGAGGTCTGCGTCGCCCGGCACCGATGCGTTGTCCAGCGGGTCGAAGCCTCCGATTATCTCGATTGCGTCGCTCCACCCGTCGCCGTCGTCGTCATCGTCCTGGGTGTCCGGGATGCCGTCGCCATCCGTGTCGGCCAGGACGGTCAAGGTGAAGTTCGTCCAGTCAAGGCCGCCGCTGCCGTCGTCCACGCTGACGTTGACGTAGAACGTTCCGGCGGCAGATGGTGTGCCGCCCAGCAGGCCGCTGCCGGCGTTAATGGTCAACCCTGTGGCATTGGAGCTCAGCGACCATGTCAGAACGTCAGACGCGTCCGCGTCCGCCGCGCCATAATCGACTGAGTAAGCAGCGCCCTCCACCGCCTCAATGACATTGGCAGTGGTTATCTCGGGCGCGTCGTTCGCCCCGGTAACGTTCACGCTCACCGTGGCAGTGTCCATGCCGCCTTTACCGTCCGAGACTGTGTAGGTGAATGTGTCCACCAGATACTCGCCGACAGCCAGCGCCTGCAATGCTGGCACCCCTGTCGGGTCGTAGGTGAAGCTGCCGTCCGGGCTCACGCTCACCGCCGCGCCACGCACGCTCGGGTCGTCGAAGGCGGTAACGCTCAACGGCTCGCCCTCCCACTCATCATCGTTGCCCAGCACGCCTGGCGCGGTAACGCCGAGGATGCCGTCCTCTAAGGCTGTGTAGTCGTCATCGTTGGCCATGGGCGGATAGTCCCGGTCCTCCCACCTGAAGAACGGGTACGTATGGGTGTGCCTGATGTCCCATATATTGGTGAAGTCCCAGCCTGCGGCCGTGAACGTGCTCTTTGTCTTCATCTCGGTGGTGTTCTTCCCCGTGCCGCCGTCGCTGGTCGTCCACCCGGATGTCTCGTTGTCCCAGAAGCAATCGGTGATCGTGCCGGTATTGTTCCCCGCAAAGCCGCCGACAAGGGAGGTCCCGCTGGCAGTCCCCGTGCTGTAGCAGTTCGTGATGGTGACCTCATTATATCCGACGAGGCCGCCGACATTAGAGGTTCCGTTGGCGTTCCCCCTGCCGTAACAGTTCGTGATGATGGTGCCGAAGCGATTATGTCCGACGAGGCCGCCGACATTAGAGGTCCCGCTGGTGTCTCCGGTGCTGTAGCAGTTCGTGATGCTGCCGTCATTCTCTCCGACGAGGCCGCCGACATTAGAGGTTCCGCTGGCGTCTCCGGTGCTGTAGCAGTCCGTGATGGGGGCCCGATTATATCCGACGAGGCCACCGACACGGTCCCAGGTTCCGCTAGCGTCTCCGGTGCTGTAGCAGTTCGTGATTGTGGCCTCATTATATCCGACGAGGCCGCCGACTTCATAGTCTCCGCTGGCGTTCCCCGTGCTGTAGCAGTCCGTGATGGTGCCGGTATTATATCCGACGAGGCCGCCGACACAGGAGGTCCCGCTGGCGTTTCCGGTGCTATAGCAGTTCGTGACTGTGCCGGTATTATATCCGACGAGGCCGCCGACAAACATATTGCCGCCGCTGGCGTTTCCGGTGCTGTAGCAGTCCGTGATGGTGCCGCCATCATTCCATCCGACGAGACCGCCGACATTAGAGGTTCCACTGGCGTTCCCCGTGCTGGAACAGTCCGTAATGATGTCGCCGTTATTATATCCGATGAGGCCGCCGACATAATCCCCGGTTCCGCTGGCGTTTCCGGTGCTGTAACAGTTCGTGATGCCACCGTAATTATGTCCGATGAGGCCGCCGACATTAGAGGTTCCACTGGCGTTTCCGGTGCTGTAGCAGTCCATGATGATGGCGCCGGAATTATATCCGACGAGGCCGCCGACATAATAGCGTCCGCTGGCGTTCCCCGTGCTGGAACAGTCCGTAATGATGTCGCCGTTATTATATCCGAAGAGGCCGCCGACACGGTCCCAGGTTCCGCTGGCGTTTCCGGTGCTGTAGCAGTTCGTGACTGTGCCAGTACTCTCTCCGACGAGGCCGCCAACACGGTCCCCGGTCCCGCTGGCGTCTCCGGTGCTGTAGCAGTTCGTGATGGTGCCGCCGTCATTCCATCCGACGAGGCCGCCGACATAGATGGACCCACTGGCGTCTCCGGTGCTGGAACAGTTCGTGATGATGCCGTTATTCTGTCCAACGAGGCCACCGATATAATTTCCGCCTGCCCCGGTCACGGTTCCGGTGCTGTAGCAGTTGTCTATCTCGCCCGTGTTGTATCCTAACAGCCCGCCGACATAATTTCCGCCTGCCCCGGTCACGGTTCCGGTGCTGTAGCAGTTGTCTATCTTGCCTGTGTTGTATCCTAACAGCCCGCCGACATAATTTCCGCCTGCCCCGGTCACGGTTCCGGTGCTGAAAGAGTTGTTGACATATGGTCCGTTGGACTCGCCCACCAGCCCTCCAACGCGAGAATATCCGCTCACAGCAGCATCCACGGAGCAGTCGGTCAAGTTTCCGTAGTTCCTGCCTATCAGCCCGCCGACCCAGTCATCTCCGCTCACGATGCCCGTGGAGTGCGAAAAGCCAGTATCGCCGTAACTAAGGCCGATAAGCGCGCCAGTCCAGTCCCGACCGGACACGTCAACATTGCCCAGAAAGACATTGCTGACAAAACCCGGAGTTCCGATATAGCAGAACAGGCCCACGTAGTCCTCGGCCGGGCGATTGATCGTCAGGTTGAAGATGGTGTGCCCGCGGCCGTCGAGCGAGCCGTTGAACTGGCTGGTCAGGTTGCCGACCGGCGCAAAGCCCTCGTAGCCGACGTGCTGATAGTCTTCGCTACTGGCGATATTTGCCACTTCGGATGCGTTCAGGGCGATTTTGTACAGCCTGACGTCGTCTATCATGCCGTTGAAGTATCGGGCAGAAAAATCGCTGCCGATCCTCAGGGCGTCGGCGTTCGCCGCCGGGGTATAGCCGGGGGAACCAGAGCTGTCCAGCGAGCCGTTGATGTATATCCTGGCCACACCGTCGTCCATGACGCCGGCCACGTGGTACCATGTGCCGAGCGCGAGCTTCGTGGGGGACGCGAACTCGCAGAAATTTATCCTGTCGTAAGGCGCCGCGACGTTCATCCTCAATGTGAAGCCGTTCGTCCCTGCAGTCTGGTACTTCGAGACCAGTCCTGCGAGCCACGTGAAGGCAGTGGCATTCATCCAGGCGCAGACCGTGAAATCGCCGACGAGGTCGAGGTCCGGGTCGTCTGGATATGAGACATAGTCGTCGACGCCGTCGAACAGCCCTGCCCTCCCATACTTGCCGGTCGTCGTCTGGGCGCCGTTGTAGGCTGTTGCATTGTGTCCGTATGTCGAGGAGTCCACGACTTCGCCCGCGGCGCCTGTCCATGAACTCTCGTTCATCTTCCACTGGGCGACGAGGCTCTGGTATGTCACGCCCCATGACTCTGTCGCGCTGGCATCTATATCGTTCCCTAAGGCGTAATGCGCGCTCAGGTTCGCGCTCATGTTCTGCAGGTCCAGCACGTCCTCGATTATGTACGGGTTTCCCACCGTGCCGTTGCCGCCGCCGAAGCTGCCACCAGCCGCGGAGACGGTTCCGACTAGCACGTTGGCCGGCCCGAAGAGGCCTACGAATATCGTTCCGACGAGCATTACCACGAGCGTTATGGAAACGCCCTTCGCATGATTTCTTTCTGCCATGGTCTCAGACTCCTGTGATTTTAATGGGGTGTAATATGCCGTCATAGTAAATACGGGCGGCTTTAAAGAGTTTTGCTCGCGATTGCGTATATCTCTCTGCTATCCGATGCTTTCACGCTCAACCTAACAGCCTCCAGAGGGGCTCTCTCCACGTCCTCTCCACCTCTTTTACATCTAGGGAAAGGAGCTCTTTTCCGTTCATCACAGTGAGATGGGTGCCCCTTACCTCCCCTATCCTGGTGAGCGGCACTCGTGCGAGCAGCGTCCTGAGCTCCTCCTCTTTCTCCTTGCGCGCCTCGACGAGCCAGCGGGTGTTACCCTCGCAGAAGAGTTTCAGATCAGCCCTTGAGCCGCCCAGGGATGAGAGATCGATCTCCGCACCAACCTGGCCACCGATGCACATCTCTGCCAGTGCCGCTGCGATCCCCCCATCGGAAAGATCGTGGCACGCGGCTACATACCCTGCCTGTATAGCGCTCACCAGCCCCCCCACGCATGCGGAGAGGGGCTCGATATTCACCTGCGGCACCGCGTCCTGCCCTCCCCTCAAACGATAGTAGAGCGAGGCGCCCATCCTGTCCTCCTTCGGGCCCAGGAGGTATATGGGGTTCCCTTGGGACTTGAGGTCAGCGGTCACGCATTTCCTGATGTCCGCTGATATGCCGCAGCCCATGACCACCGGTGTAGGATGTATTGGAGTGCTGCCCCATTCGTTGTAGAAGCTCACATTTCCTGAGGGGATCGGCAGGCTCAGGGCACGCGCCACATCGCCTATGCCCCGCACCACCTCCTTGAAGCCCCAGAGCACCTCTGGGTTCTCAGGGCTGCCGAAGTTCAGGCAGTCTGTGAGGGCGTGGGGCATGGCGCCCACTGCAGCCAAGCCTCTGCAGACCTCGTCCACAATCCCTGCTCCCCCATCATATGGGCTCAGTGCCGCGCGCCATGGGTTCGAGGCAACGGTGATAGCCAGCCCCATGAAGCTGTCCTCCAGGGGTTTCAGCACGGCAGCATCTCCGTGGGTGGCATGTCCGGAGATCCCATGAAACGGCTTGAGAACGGTCGCGCCCCTCACCTCTTGATCATAGCGCCTCACGACCCATTCCCTGCTGGTGGTGTTCATTTCCCCGATCAGTTGGAGGAATGTGCTCGTGTAGTCCTCGGGCTCCGGGGGCATAAACCCCTCGATGCTGGTGGAAGGCTCTGCCTCGGCTATCTGCCTGCAGTACTCAGGTCCCCGCGTGTAGAAATCCAGGTCCAGCTCGAGCACGTTAACCCCTTTGTAAAACACGCGCACCACAGGCTCCGATATCACCTCGCCGATCTGCGTCGCGCTCACGTCATAGAGGGCGAAGAGGCTCATCAGCGCCTCTATGTTTTCCTTCTGCACAGAGAGCATCATGCGCTCCTGCGATTCTGAGATCCATATCTCCCAGGGTGCCAGCCCCTCTTCCTTGAGCGGTACACGATCAAGGTGCACCACTGCTCCATGACCCGCGCTGTGCACCATCTCCCCCACGACGCACGAGAGACCTCCACCCCCCAGATCCTTCATCCCGCGCACCAGCCCCTTCTCCACAGCCTCGAGGCATGCGTGGATCAGCGGCTCCTTGGTGATGGGGTCTCCGAGCTGCACAGCGCTCCTCGAACCCTCTTCCGAGCCCTCGTTGAGCACCGCAGAGGCGAAGGTGACCCCATGGATGCCGTCCCTTCCAGTCCTTCCCCCCACCAGAACGAGGATCTCGCCCACGCTGCCCGCCCTGTTCCTGCACAGCCTGTCGATGGGTGCGATGCCGACGCAGCCCACGTTCACGATGCAGTTCCCGATGTAGCTGTTATCGAACCAGACCCCTCCAGCAACAGTGGGGATGCCGATGCGATTGCCGTAGTCACTGATCCCTGAGACCACCCCGCGCATCAGGTATACGGGGTGCTTCACCCCTGCGGGAAGAGCATCGTTGGGGATGTCCAGCCTGCCGAAGAAGAGCGGGTCCGCGAGCGCTACGGGCTGAGCACCCATGCAGAGCACATCGCGCACGATCCCTCCTATGCCGGTCGCTGCGCCTCCATAGGGCTCCACAGCACTCGGATGGTTGTGGCTCTCGATGCGCAGGGCGTATGCATGGTGCTCGTCGAACCTCATGACCCCTGCGTCCCCGCGATCGATCAGATCTGGCGTCTCGATGCCGAGGAGATGTTCCCTCAGAAAGACCTTCGAACTCTTGTAGCAGCAGTGCTCTGACCATGCCTGGCCGAGCGCCTGGATCTCCACGTCCGTGGGATCCCTGCCCTTTGACCTGAAATAATCAGTGACCCGCTTCAGCTCCTCGATGCTGAGCCCTGTCCCGCTTTCGGTGCTGAACCTCCTCAGATCCTCCTCACTGGCTCCCTCCAGCTTTATATCTGACAGCCTGAATCCGACCTGCCTGGGATGCACGAAGATGTGCCTCTTCACACTCACCTCTACCCCTGCCTGATCTCTATGCGGTAGTTCTGTATCACAGGGTTAGCAAGCAGGCGCTTGCACATCTCCTCGGCTTGAGTCCGCACCTTCACGGGGTCGCGCTCAGAGGTTTCTATTTCAAATATGCGCGCAGTGGAGACCCTCACAACCCCTTTGAAACCTAAAAGTTCGAGCGCCTTCTTGGTGTTTGCCCCCTCTGGGTCCGCCACCCCTTTCTTGAGGTCGATCCGCACTTCCACAATGACCAATGCACCACCGCGCACCCGCATGTTGAAACTGATACTTAAGACATTTCGCGCAAACACCCCAACATTCACGGGAGCTACTGCTCGTCTTCCACTCATAGGTTGTTTACCTCCTGTGCTAGAGCAGATATCACGGCGAGTATACGATGGGAGATTGTTTCCTCGCCGTGGACTCGACCACTGGGTTAGCTGTGCTGTTGGTTAGCGGTGAGGTGGTCTTAATCAGCGCTTCTTTTTGCTGGGAACACGGCGAGAATATGATGTGAGGTTGTTTTCTCGCCGTGGATTCGACCCCTGTGTTAACTGCCCTGTTGGTTAGCGGTGAGGTGGTCTTTGTCATTTCTTCAATTTGCTTACAGCACGGCGAGTATACGATGGGAGTTTGTTTCCTCGCCGTGGATTCGACCACTGGGTTAACTGTGCTGTTGGTTAGCGGTGAGGGGGTCTTAACCATTGCTTCTTTTTTGCTGAGAGCACGGCGAGTATACGATGGGAGTTTGTTTCCTCGCCGTGGACACGGACGTGAGGTGCTTCTTGTTTGGTTTCATGCTCCTCACGTCCTATCCGTTCCCTCTCTGATTTCTCATTGATTCTATGCGAGGGACCGGACACGGACCACTGGGTTAGCTGTTCTATCGGTTAGCTGCGCGGTAGTCCTATCCAGTCCCTCTCTGCTTTCATATCAAATAGATGCGAGGGACCGGATTTGAACCGGCGGACCCCTGCGGGAATGGATCTTGAGTCCATCGCCTTTGACCAAGCTTAGCTACCCTCGCTTCGAACCATCAACGATCAAGCGGATAATAAACTTCTGCTCTCCGGCGCGCGCTGCAGAGGCTGGTACTCCCGCAAGACGATGCACATATGGGAAGAACCTCGTGAGAGGGGGTGTCCGTCCATCAGCCTATACAAATCCTTATATATTTCTCTACGAATGTCGCTGCACGCAGCAGGGAGGCAACGGCGGTGGCGCAGATGACGGAAAGGCTCTTCACAAGGGTGGTGGTGGTGGCAGTGCTCCTCGCGCTCCTCAGCCAACTACCATTGCAGGCAGAGGGAGCATGGGAATACATAGAACTCGTGCCCAGCAGGTACACCGAGAAGAGTAATACGTATGTGCCAGGGGAGAAGATGGAGATCGTGCTCCATGCTGGTGCAGGCGAGAGATACGATGTGTGCATCGCCTCCGGGCTCACCGGGGGAGTGCTCCTCGCGCTCTACGATAATATCGTGATAGGCACAGGCGGGAGCACCACGATCACCTATCCGCTCAGCGAGTCAGCACCGGATGGAGTATATAGGATAGAGGTGTTCGACGACTATCTGAACAGGGACACCCTCTGCAACATGACATCATTCTACGTTCAGCGCTACGAGTTTAAAATAGAGACTGACCTGCGGGCGTATATCGGGGGGGATACGGTGACAGTCTTCTGGACTGCCAACAACCTGAAGGACGGCTCCCTAGCCCCGGAGGGCAGAGGAAGGATGTACGTCCGCACACCTGCAGGGGAGACCATCGCCCAGCATGATTTTGTGTCACCAGCAGGCAGCTACAGCTTCAAATTAGGAGATCTCGCTGTCCCCAGCCTTGATCGTAATTATTCTGTGCAGGGATGGTTCAACGACACCGCCACACCGCCCGAGCGCACTCAGAACGCCACGGTCGAGTTCGAGGTGGGTCGGCTGGGCGTGATTGCATCTCTCGAGAGGGAGACATATCCTCCTGGAGGATTGGTACCGATCACTGTGAAGACTGTGTCCACGCGCAATCAGGAGACCCCTGACTATCATGATCCCCCTGAGCCGAACTGTGAGGTTGAGCTCCAGCTCTATGAGCGCGATTTTCAGGGGGTTTATGTGCCCAAACCAGGATACTTCGTCGAGCTGAGGACAGATGCAAGAGGTATAGCGCAGCATATCTTTCAGCTGCCCACTGATCTATCAGAGGGTGCAGAGTTCAAGATGACCGCCAACGCTTCGAAGCATTCCCACAGATGGACAGAGGCAGAGTACTTCGCGATATCGAGCATCGCTAGCATCTCGGTGGTCCTCTCATTTGACAAGTCTGAGTATACGAGCGGGGAGGATGTGATGGCGATGGCGAACGTCGCGCAGATCGGCGCCCCTGAAGGAATAACATACACATACCTCTACGAGGCTAGAGACAACGACACAGGGATGCTCATACTCAGGACCACAGAGTACGACGGCTCCACGGTGTTGACCCTTTCCCCGGAATACGAGGGCACGCTGCTCTTCAGGGTGACGGTGGACGATGGAAAAGGGAATAAAGCGTCGGCTGAAAGAGCACTGCGCGTCTCCTATGCAAGGGTGCTGGTCAACACGGACACCGAGAGGTACAGTGCAGGGGACACGATGAAGGTCACATACAGCGTGATGGGAAAGCTCGTGGCTCCCCAGATATTCTATCAGATCCTGGATGCTGATGGGGCGAAGGTCGCAGAAGGAAGCGCCTCTGGGGGAAGTTTCTCCTTCACAGTACCACAAGCGCCCTCTGAGAGGTACACCATCAGGGTGATTGCGTCCCAGGGGGGCAGGATGAGCATCGGGGAGACGACGGTGCATCAGGTCTCCGGGTTCGTGGTCACGCTCTCGTTCAACCGCGCAACCTTCGCGCCCGGGGACACGATGGTCATCACCTACAGGATCATACCGCTGGGCAGTACCCCCCTCCCCCCTGAGTTCAAGATCAGCTACGGACTGGTGAACGGAGACGTGCTGATGATGCAGACCACGTCCTCGGAAGGCCAGATCTTGTACTTCGTGCCTGAGAACATCGACGAGGGGATGCAGGAGTTCTGTTTCTACTCCGATGCCGGTTGGGCTGTGAAAGAGGTGATCACGGTACGCAAGGACGCAAACCCGCTGTGGTACAACAGGATATTCGATATTCCCCTGCTGAATTACCTCCTGCTGCTCCTCCTCCTGCTGTGCTTCTTGCTGATCGCAAGGCAGAGGAGCCGCCTGAGGCGCTTGGAGGAAGGGATGGTCGAGCCCAAGCGCGCTCCCAAGGAGGCGCGTGCGGCAGGCGCTCCCTCGCTCACAGTGCCCTGCGAGCACTGCGGGCACAGCATCGAGCTCACCACCTCCAAGCGCCCCATAGAGGTGATGTGCCCTAACTGCGGGGAGACGCAGATCGTGAAGCGCTAGGCGAACGCGCTGGCCAAGCGCTCTATTCCCACCTGGATATCCTCCTTCGATGCCGCGTAAGAGAGACGCAGATGCCCTTCCCCTGCCTTTCCAAACGCGCTCCCGGGCGTGGTGGCGACCTTTGCCTCCCTCAGCAAGCGCTCGGCAAGTGCTTCTGAGCTCTGCTCTCCCTCATAACTCGGAAAGAGGTAGAATGCTCCATGGGGCACAGGGCAGTGGAGACTCCCCCCTATGAGCCGAAGCATCAGGTCCCTCCTTGCCCTGAACTCCTCGACCATCGCCTTCACAGGCGCCTGAGGACCGGTGAGCGCAGCGACGCCCGCCTTCTGAACGAAGACAGGCACGCAGGTGAGGGAATGCTCCTGGAGCTTGGAGATCTCCGCCATGAGGGCTGAGGGCGCTATCAGCCAGCCGATGCGCCATCCTGTCATCGCATAGGACTTTGAAAGCCCGCTCACCGTGATTGTGCGTTCAGCCATCCCATCGAGCGATGCGATAGAGCAGTGCGCCCCCTCGTACACTATGCGCTCGTATATCTCGTCGCTCAGCACTATGAGGTCATGGTCGTTGGCGAGATCCGCCACCCCTCTCAGATTCTCCTCGGTGAGCACCGCCCCCGTGGGATTGGAGGGAGTATTGAGGATCACCATCCTCGTCTTTGGGCTGAGGAGCTCTGCCAGCGCTTCCGGCAGCACCTGGAACCCTTCTTCCTCTCTGGTCTCCAGCGGCACGCATCTGCCGCCTGCCAAGGAGACGCAGGGCTCGTAGGACACCCATGCAGGCTCCGGCAGTATCACCTCATCTCCATCGTCCACATGCGCAAGGATGCTCATGAAGATCGCGTGCTTGGCAGGGGTGATCAGCACATCCTCGGGGGTGCAGGGCACTCGGTGCTGTCCAGACGCCCATGCAGCCACTGCCGCGCGCATCTCCGGGATGCCCATAGAAGGCCCATAGTGAGTGAGCCCCGCTCTCAACGCCTCTGCTGCAGCATCCTTTATGTGCTGCGGAGTATCGAAGTCCGGCTCCCCCATCGTGAACGAGATCACATCCTCCCCTTTCGCCCTCAGTGCCTTCACGAGGTTCCCCATCTTCAGCGTCCCTGAGCTCCGCACCTTGGACATGCGCCGCGCAGCCATGGCATCACAGGGACGCCAATGCACAACGATGATTTGATAGTTTTGGATGGCGCGGGTGGGCATAGAGCTTGCTCATTAATGCGATCATGAAGATGCGTACTGCATGGGATGATGCAGCGCACATGCCCGAGCATAGATTTTTGCTCACTAATGCGATCATGATGATGCGCACGGCATGGGATGATGCAGCGCACATGCCCGAGCATAGATTTTTATTCACTAATGCAATCATGGAGACTGGTGCAGTATGCCCACCACCATGGACATGATCGGCAGCGACAAGAGCCTCCAGGAGCACTGGGTGAAGCGCATCGTGGCGTGCATCATCGATGCGGTGATCATCTATCTGATCGCACTGGTGCTCTGGATCCCAATATCCATCTTCACAATACTGACGTGGTCGTGGTTGCACGTGGGAGTTCCATTCCTGTTCTTCGCGGGCGCCATATGGTGGCTGTACTCAGCCCTGATGGAGGGGAGTAGCGGCGCAACGATAGGCAAGCGGTTTCTCAACCTGAGGGTGGCGGCACTGCAGGGCGAGATGGAGATAGGGAGGGGGGCAGTGCGCAATCTGTCGAAGATTCATCCGATATTTCTTCTCATAGATCTGATCCTCGGCATCGTTACAGAGGGCGATCCGAAGCAGAGGTACATGGACCGCATCGCCGGCACCACAGTGAGTGCGGTAACCCCAGCACCTCCAGCACCCTATCAGAGCCCCATGCCCTCTCCGCCGCAGCCCTACGCCCCCCAGGCTGGCGCGCCCGAGCCCTACAGTTACGATGTCTCGCAGAGCTACGAGTACCGAGCGCCGCAGCCTGCTCCCAAGCCCCAGCTCTGCGCAGAATGCGGAGGGCGTCTCATTCTCACAGGGGATGGGAGGCAGCAGTGCATCAGGTGCGGAAAGGTGTACTGAGATGATCGACGACGTGGAGGTCAGCAGGGCGATCATCGAGAGGTACAGCAGTGAGCTCAAGGAGCGCCTGAGGGTGGACGCCGTGATCGGAGGCGCGGGTCCAGCCGGGCTCGTGGCAGCTCGAAGGATTGCAAGTGCGGGATACAAGGTGGTGATCTTCGAGCGCAAGCTCTCCCCTGGGGGCGGGATGTGGGGCGGCGGGATGACCTTCCCGATAGTGGTGGTGCAGGAAGCCTCGAAGCGATTGCTGGACGAGGCGGGCGTGAGAGCGATCGAGGAGCGATCGGGATACTATACCGCAGACGCGATAGAGGCTGTGGCGAAGCTGTGTGCGCGCGCGATCGATGCAGGGACAAGGATATTCAACGCTGTCACGGTCGAGGATGTGATGATAAGGGACGAACAGGTGGTGGGCGTGGTGATCAACTGGTCCGCCGTGGGGCTCGCCGGGCTGCACGTGGATCCCTTGGGCATAGGTGCCAGGGCTGTGATCGATGCCACAGGTCATGATGCGGAGATCTGCAAAGTGGTGCAGCAGAAGGCTGGGAAGCTGCGCACGCCCTCGGGCACCATCGAAGGAGAGCGCTCGATGTGGGCAGAGATCGGGGAACAGGCAGTGGTAGAGAACACACGTGAGGTCTATCCCGGGCTCTATGTCGCTGGGATGGCTGCCAACGCTGTCTTCGGCGCTCCGAGGATGGGTCCTATCTTCGGGGGCATGCTGCTCTCGGGCGAGCGTGCTGCAGAAATCATAATTGATATCCTCAAAAAGGAGGAATAACCTATATGAATGCATTGGTGTTTTATATGCAAATTTATATACAAAAAATAGAGGCGTGCATTAATGTCATTCGAAATGTTATTCACTCATGGAACAGCTAGGAGGAGAGATAGATGGGACAGGATTGGAATGATTTAACCCATTTCTACTGGGGGCGAAAGCCTATAGCGGGAATAAAAACGTACATTGAGGAGCACACAAAAGAAGGTGATGTTATTTTTGACCCATTTTGTGGTGCAGGAACAGTAGTTATAGAGGCCCTAAAGAGAAATCGAAGGATTGTTGCGTTAGATATTAATCCTATGGCTACATTTTTAACAAAAATCACTGCTAAACCTATAAGTTTGTACTTGTTGAGAAATGAATTTGAAAAGATAGAAAATGATATATCTAGGAAGATTCTAAAGATGTACAATATCAAATGCCCCGAGTGTAATAAGGAAGCCGTTATACACTCAACGATATGGACTACTGTTGATGGACAATCAATACCCTCTAAAATCCGAATTCGATGCCGGTTTTGTAGTTCCGATAAAGTATATGAAGTATCTAATTCTGAAAAAGAGCGGCAACTATCTAAGCAAGATATTGAAATCCCCTACTGGTACCCGAAATCTGAAATTAAGACTAAATTAAGAAAACCCCCTGCTCGGCATTTCTACGAATTATTTACTAAAAGAAATCTCTTTTGTCTTTCTTTACTCTTTGATAGGATAAATAAGATCCCCGAAAGGGATGTGAAAGAGGCTTTTTTTTGTATATTCACAGATATGTTATATGCCTGTAGCAGAATGCAGATGTACTCACCAACTAACCCAAAGAGATTGAGAGGGTGGGCAGCTCCTCGTTTGTACATACCTAACCGATATAATCAGGAGAGAAATGTCTGGAATGTTTTCAAGAGTAGATATATAAGATTTTGTAAAGCAAAGGAAATATTAAACTCTGCGATATATAAGGCAGATTTTGCGGTTTCCATTGAAGACTTTGTAGTGAATAGAAAGGACGCGCTAATTCTTACATGTAACTCAACCAATTTTAAAGTCCCTGATAAATTGAAGTTTAACTACGTGTATATCGATCCGCCTTTCAGGGAAGATATCGA
>JBFMEL010000037.1:0-17900 GCA_040753455.1 Thermoplasmatota archaeon
CTTATTCTTTCCATCTTTAAATTCGTGTCTTTTGCTTGCGCGAGCCATCTCAGTTACATCTTTACTATTTTTATCTTTCATCGTCATCTCCCAGAGTTGATTTTACCACTTTAAGGATATCGCCACCATACTTTTCTACTCTCTTTTTACCGAACCCTTTAACTTGAAGTAAATCTTCCTTGGTTTTGCATCTTGATTTAGCCATCTCTTGTAACCAAGCATTGTGAGCAATGACATAAGGTGGAACACCCTCCATCTCTGCAATGGTATTTCTCCATTTTCTAAGTGCTTCGTATACCTCTTTTTCTATTCCAATAAGATTTATTTCAGGTTTATCGCGCCATTTTTTTAGTTTTTGATATAAAGGGGGGACATCCGTAGAATAATCACCATCAGCTTCTCGGTCAAGATTTTTTAGGTGTTTTTCTTGATGTTCTGGAGACACGTCCTTAACCCATCCTAAAATTTGGCTTTGAACATCCTTTAAGTGTGCTTCATACATCTTCGTTAATGAGGCCAATATCCTTGTCAATTTCATATTACCTTCAGTTGTCCTAATCCTCGATAGTAATTTGAATATGTCCATAAATTGATTAATTTCCTCATTCTCAAGAGAATCTTTAGCCATATACCAAAGTGCCCAAACAGTATCGGAATGTAATTCGATAGGTTCTTCTATAGTGATATAGAACTCCTTCATTTGCAGTTTGGGCGTATAATGTTCTGGTTTCTCTGGTGCAATCATCTGGATTGATTTCGTTTCATTATCTTTATTCGTTTTTTGAATAATCGCTGCTACAAGTTTGTAACAAATCCCTTCAAGCGGCTCGCTGAGACTTACACAAAGATACTTTGGACCAACTGGCAATTCATATGTCCCCACATCCATACGATTGTACTCGCGCTCGATTTGGGGGTCTGTTACACGGACAAGGTATCCAGTCCCGTTGTAGACAAAAAGAGCGTTGGTTCTTTTTTTTATTATACGTCCTGCTTTATACGTTGTGTCTTCGCGTATAATTTTTATAGATTCAGGTTTTATGAAATAAAGAGAATTTGCAATCTTATTCTTTTCCAAATAATCTCCAGGCACTCTATCGTTTGGGAAGGATTGGTTGAGCCATAGTGTTGCGGGAGAATCACATAATTCGTCAATTTTTTCAAATGGAAATTTCCCAATTTTTACCCATCTCTCCTTCCTAACCAGCATATTTTCAGGTTGGTGACATTTCCCTGCCCATTTATGAATTGGAATCCTGATAATATCTAAAACTTCTGGCGCACTTCCATCTTTATAAGTGATTTGCGATATCGGCAACTCACCGGTCTCTAAGTTGCTTACAGGTCTAATCCATGAGCGGGTTTTGAGTTCTTTGCCGGCTACACATCTCCCTAGGAGTTTTCTAGAGTTCGCCAAGCATATAAAGGTCTTATATAATGTCATTTTCATTCACCTACAGATGTTTAATTTCTACCCTTGGATTATTCCTCTGAAGAAATTCCACCAGTAAGCGCCGATGGCATCTATCAGGTGCTGCCTCGCTACACAAGAGGCATGCATCTTCAAAAATAGAATAATCGATTTGATTGACAATATTTCGCTCTGATAGTATCTTTAAATATCTATTTTCATATTCTTGCCAAGTAATCTTATTTTTCCTGTAGTCCGCCAACAACTCTTTTGTAGGTGCAAATTCTGGACGATAGACATACTCGATTTTATGAAATCTTAGGAAATATTTCAGATCATCGGAGCGCGTGAAGCCAGCCAACTGTGATTTATTGTTCAATCTGATATCGACGATTCTTCGAACATTATTCTCAGTAAGTTTATTAAAGAATTCTTCTGCAGATTTCTTCGTAAACCCAATCGTGAATACTCTCATGCCTTGGGTGCCCCCGATCTTTCATAACAACTCTGTGAGATATCAATATTACGGGCTATATATGCAGCATCTAGGGCGTGAGTCTTTGATGGGGGCGGACCGAGCAACGTGGCTTGGGTGCTGTTCCTCTTATATCTTTTGAGCAACTTCTCTTCTAATGCCTCATTACTAATAACACTTCCATCGTCTAGAATATGGTCCACCTGGACATCGTGCTTAGTCAATTGATACGAGATCAGCACGAACCTATGACAGTCAAACGGATCCTTCTCGGCGCACATTATTGCTACCCTGCGCCCGTGATTTATTTTCGAGATCAATTTTCTGATACCCTCCTTGAATCTCTTGGTCTTCCTCACCTTAGCATAATTCACTTTACCATCTGGAAACAATAGCTTCGGATCGGTGTACATACCTCCGAGGCGATCGCCCAGATATGTGTAAGAGATGCTGTGCTCAGTTAGTTTGGATGATAGCCTCTCCCTGTCGAATTGTGCTGCATGGGTGCTGTGCGGCCAGCTTCTAACATCTACGACGCAGTCAATCCCATGCCTCTTCAGGAGCTGGATAAAGTGCTCGATAGGATGCGATGAATGCCCTATCGTATAACATCTCCAATCTTTATTTGCCTGCCCCCGGGCGCTCTCATCACCAGGGCGCGCGAGATCTTCGGGTGTCGAGCCTTCGATGTCGCTTTTCACAAGTGGATATCTGCTCAGTCGGATTTAAAACTTTATGCAGGGGGTGAGTGAAGGTGCATTCTGTGGGTGGAAGTGGCACAGCCAACCGTCGTTCGCGTTTTTAGGGTGCTACCACATACTCGAAAACTCATCCATAGCATCCATCGCATCTTCCAGTGCTGGGAGGCGTTTGACCATTGTCAGCTTGATTCTAAGGGCTGCTGCAAGGCGCTCAAGAATGTCGTAGGTCTCGGCGCGTTTGGTGCGTATTTCGGCAGGCAGATGCCCCCATTCTGCGAGGAAGCTCAGAAGTGCTCCTGGGAAGGACGTAGTTGGGTGGGGCGGCTCCATGTGGGACGTCAGTATGAAAAAGCTGTGGTGGTCCTGGACAAGGAACACGCGCGGATGCCAGGGGCGCTCTTTTTTCTCTCGTACTGCGCCGGGCAAATAGAAGAAGTCAGTCTCCCAGATCCCGCTTCGGGAGCCGGCTGCATGCTTTACGCGAGCGACCAGGTCTTCATCCAGCGGCTCAGGAATGAGTTTCGAGCTCTCGAACGGCGCGGGTTTCACCCATTCATCGCACCATGCTCCTCTTTCCTTCTGATGAGCTCTCACGAGAACGCAGTCCTTTTTGCTAGGAGGCGGCAGGAGCATTTCCGGGCGCTCTTTGAATCGCCGCGCCACATCTGTCGCCTGCTCCAGTGCATCCGTCAACCGCGCCGCCTCTGCGCCGGTCAAAAACCAAGGATGGTAGCCTGGCAGGTAACTCCTGAACAGCGGCCACGCGTTGCGGCCCCTGAGCTGCAGCCCGAGTCTTTTTATGATCTCCAGGTCCTGCTTCTGCAGGTGCTTCCTGTCCTCGAAGGATACCATCAGGCACTTCTGAGATGCCAGGATCTCCATGTAGTCTTTATTTGTCTCGCCGGATTGTATCCCCATATATCCTTGGAGCCCCTCCGATCCCTGATAGAGGGCGAGCGCGAAATGCTGTCCCAGCGCCCCCATGATGCAGCAGTACCCGATCTCTCCGGTCGCTGTGTCCTGAACGCCGAAGAGGTCAGAATCGTGCATCCAGTCCCAGCAGCCGAGATCCCTGAGTTTGACGGCAGCTTTGTACAAAGCCTTCCAATCCTCGAGAGATGGTAATCTTTCATTCATCGCTGCATCGCCTCCGTTGGCGGCGCCGCACCTATGGGCGAAGGTGTGGTTTAAGCCTTTTCCGAGTTGTTCTCCCCCTCCTTCAGGAAGCTGCGCACCTCCTCCATGACCTTGTCCCTGTCCTTGTAGTAGGCGCTGACCAGCCTCGCTACCTGGCGGTAGTTGTTGAACCCAGCCTTCTGCATGTAGCTCAGCATGTCGACGCGGCGCTTGACCTCGCGCTGCATCTCCTTCGGGGTCCAATTCTTCGCCATCGCGATCTGCTCGTATATGTAGCTGTGACCGCTGTAGTTGAACATGTCATCCGCTGGGTTCCAGCTGTACACGGAGTTGGAGATCAGCTCGTTGGTCTCAGGGTCCAGGCCAACGATCTCTGTCAGGGACTTCACCCGCCTTGTCATCTTTGTCCCGACCTTCACCTGCGCCTGCATGAGCACCAGGTTCAGCGCGGCGATGAGCGCTCTCGGGATCTCGATGGGGGGCTGTTCCATCCTGTGTACCATTGACTGCACGTCCTCTGCGTGGAAGGTGGTGTATGCGCTCTTCCCGGTCGCCATCGCCTGAAAGACCACATATGCCTCGGAGCCACGAACCTCGCCCACCATCATGTACTGCGGGCGCTGCCGCAGGGCGGCTGTGAGCAGTTCGAACATATCGATCTCACCCGCTGTCCTTCCACCGGTTTCGCCGCCGAACCCTGAGCGGGTCAGCAGGGGGACCCAGTTCTCGTGGGGGAGGTTCAATTCTCTCGTGTCCTCGATGCTCACGATCTTCATCTGCGGGGGTATGAACAGCAGGATGGCGTTCAGGGTGGTGGTTTTACCGCTAGCAGTGCCTCCGCAGACCAGCATAGACTTTCCGTTCTCGATGCACAGCCACAGGTAAGCCATCATATCCGTGGACATCGTCTTGAACCTGATCAGGTCCAGGGGGGTAAAGGGATTTTCCTTGAACCGCCTCACGGTGAACGATGAGCCGCGCTTGGTGACATGGGTGCCCAGCGTAGCCTGCAGCCTTGAACCATCTGGGATCGTGGCATCCAGCATGGGCTCGGCTACGGAGATGTGCTTGCCGCACTTCTGCGCCAGCCACACCACGAAGCTGTCCAGCTCCTCCTCCGTGGTGAACCTCAGGTTCGACTGTATCGAGCCGTACTTCCTGTGGTAGATGTATATCGGTATGTTGATGCCATCGCATGAGATGTCCTCCACCTCCGGGTCGATCATCGGCGCATCGATGGGCCCGTAGCGGAGGAAATCCCTCAGTATGTAGTAGATGATGCGCTCCTTGGAGACAGGATGCAGGGATATCCCGAGATCGTGGAGGAGGGTGTCCACCGCCTTCCTGAGGTACTCCTCCTTGAGGGCCGGTATCTCCCTCAGCGGTTTGAGCCTCTCTAAGTCCTCGATCCCCCCTTCTGAGAGCAGTGCGTCTTTGGGAGCTTCGAGGACATCCACCAGCAGTTCCTTCATCACATCCAGGATGTCCTCCTCCTCGCGCATCAACTGCGGCTCTATCGCCTCATAGAGATACTCGTTTGTAATATTGTCGTACTTGATTCTGACATAGCTGTACTTCTCGATCGCCGGTTGCAGCTCGATCTCGCTGATGTGCTTCTCTGCGATCTTCGGGATGACGACCACATCACCCTCGAAGCGCTCCCGCTCGCCCTTTGGGAGCATGACCTTCACAGATCTCCCTTTACCAACCAGCGCCCTCAGGAACTTCGCCTTCGCTGAGGTACGGGTACGTCTTGCCTCAATAGTCCCCTCTTCGAATGGAGTTCCCAGAGGTTCTGCCTCGGTCATCAGATCAACTCCAGGATCACGAACCCCAACAGTAGGAGGATCGTGCTGTGCCTGAGCCCGTTGGCTACCTTCCCGGTCTGCAGCACTCCAGCCATCACCCCGTCCCCCACCGCGTGTATGATCGCGGAAACGAAGAACGCCAGCTCTATGGAGGGTATCACCTCTACGTCCAGCGTGGTCATGCCGCCGGCGGTGCTCGTGGCCGCAGCAGCCGCGGTAACGCTCGTCCCCGCCTCCCTGATCTTCGGAAGGAAGGTCACATTCAATATGATGATGGTGACCAGGAAGACAAAATACGCGATGTAGACCACTGCCAGATATGTGCTCATCGCGATCTTGCGCTCGTCCTGCGTGAGCTGCGCCTCTCGAGCATCGTGCGAGACCATGGTCAGCACATCTGCCACGCTGCCGCCGGCATCGCTTGCCTTGATGATGATCGCCACGATGCGCCTCACTTGGGGGGTATTGACACGATCCGCAAAGAGGCGAAGCGCATCGGTAGCGGTCACCCCCCACTCGATCTGCGCCGCCATCTTCTTGATCTCCGGGGTGAGCTTTCCATATCTGCCCCCAGCGGCTACGACGATCGCCTCTGCAAGGGTCATGCCGAATCTGCCTGCCTCGGCTACGTCCCTTAGAAACTCAGGGAGCCTGCGCTCGATCTGCTCGATCCCCCTCTGCTGCATCGATTTGTAAAACGAGTATGGCCCGATCAGCACCAGGATCGCCAGCACCAGGAAGTTCACCATCCTCTTGAGGGGAGATTCTCCCTGGTCCGGCACCCCATCGCCCGTATTGTCGTGCCCTGAGAGGGCGTCGATGGCGTTGATCGCCCCATCGCCATTGGCATCATAGACCCTCAGGGGCTTGAAAGAATGATCGACCTGGTCAGTGGCGTTGAGCACGGCGAGAAGCACGAAGACCACTGCCAGGACCAGCGATACCCCCAGAATCACCTTCGTGTAGTCCTCCTTCCTTTTCATCACGACCTTCTTCATCTCTGCCTTGGTCATCTCTTTCATGGGGATCAATCCTGGCTGAGGCTCCATATCACGAATATAAACCCTACCTGGGAGAGCGGGATCATCAGCACGGTGACCATCCACAGTATCAGCACCGTGGACTGCGCAGTCCCCCCGATGATCGCCATGATCGCGAGGATCACCACCAGGAAGAGGGGAAATGCCACCACAACGGTCACGAAGCTCTCTGCCATCATCGCCAGCGTCTCCATCTTCGAGCGCATCTCGAGCTTGTCCTCCTTCTCGAACTGCTCAGCCTTGGCTAAGAAGTATGGTTTTAGCTGCCCTCCCGAGGTGGATGTGGTCACCACACCCTGCAGAAAGTCCTGGAACTTTATGGAGGGGGAGCGCGAGGCGCCCTGCTTTACGGCGGTGAGGATATCCCTCCCCAATAGCTCGGTATCGCGGGTGATCCACTCCGCCTCGTTCTTTATCTCGCCGTACACGGGCTGTCGTGCCAGCTCCTTGAATATCACATCCACTGGTACGTTCGCGGATGCCATGGCGGAGATGAAGCTCATCGCGCTGGTGATGCGCTTGTTGATCGCTCTGCCCCTTGATTTCGCCTTGCTCGCCGGCGCGCTCTTCAACAGGAAGAAGGTCATCATGGGCATGAGGATCCCCAGCGGCATGATCACGATCCCGATGATCCCTATGATGAGGAAGAGGACGAGCCCGAAGATGATGGTGACAGAGATCCCCAGCACCCCGGTGATGATGGCGGTCATGTACACGTATGCCATGTACTCCTCTGGGCGGATCTTCATGTGCGCCTTCAGGAGGTTCTCCTCGAGCGTTTCGTCCTTCACCCCGCGCCCGCGGACGAAGTCGCCCATGACCCTCCAGCAGAACGCCTCGTACGGGTTCAGTCTGATGTATTCCGGCACCGCTCCCTTGGACAGGCGCACCAAGTGCGGACCGCGCATCGCCTCTGCACCTGCCCTCTTGGTCCTAAGATGCCTGCGCCTGGTATCGAGCTTCCTGAACACATCTACGGTCTCATGCGCCAATCTCGCCCGCCTCCGTGGGGACAGCCTCTACCGCCCAGCCCATCTCCTCGCGTATCTTGGCTATGGTTTCCTTTGGTTCCTTGTAGTAAGCCACGATGATGTTGGATATCTCCCTGTAATCTGTGATGTCCTTCTCGACCAGGTACTTGATCAGGTCCACCCGCTGCCTGTACTCCTGCTCCATCTCCTCATGGGTCATGTTCTTCATTTCCTTCAGCTGGTCAAGGATGTAGCTGTGCCCCTTGTATATGAAGGAGTCGGTGCGCTGGTCCCACTCGTAGACGGTGTTGGTGATCAGCTCATTGGTCTCAGGCTCGAAGCCTATCAGCTCCACCACCTGCACGATCCTCCGCACCTGGCTATCGCGCACCCTCACATGGTTCTGGATGATCACGAAGTTCAGGGCAGTGAGGAGGATCCTGGGCGTGTTGATCGGCGGGTTCTCCAGCCTGTTCACCATGCTCTTCACAGAATCCGCATGCATGGTGGAGTACGTGGTGTGCCCCGTTGCCATCGCCTGAAACATCGTGGCCGTCTCCCTGCCCCTCACCTCACCCACGATGATGTAGTTCGGACGCTGGCGCAGCGCAGCGCGCACGAGCTCGTACATGTCGATCTCCCCTGGCGCTTTGCCATCTGGTCCCCTCTCCCCCACCCCTGATCTTGTAGTGCCCGGGATCCAGTTCTCGTGGGGCAGGTTGATCTCCCTGGTGTCCTCCATCGTTACGATCTTCTTGCCCGGTGCGATGAATATAGCGACCGCGTTCAGCGTCGCGGTTTTACCGCTGGCGGTGCCGCCGCACACGATCATGGATTTGCCGTGCTCGACAGCCATCCAGAAATATGCTACCATCTCGGGGGATGCCGTGTTGAACTTGATGAGCTCCACCGGGGTGAACGGTTTTTCTTTGAAGCGCCTGATGGTAAACGATGACCCGCGGGTGGTCACTTCCCTTGCATATGTCGCCTGCACCCTGTGCCCTTCGTATGTGGTACCATCCAGGATGGGGCTGGCAACGGAGATCTGCTTGCCGCACCGCTGTCCCAGGAGGATGACGAAGCTGTTCAGTGCGTGCTCATCCTTGAAGATCACCGTGGTCTTTATCGACTCGAACTTCTGGTGGAATATGAAGAGTGGCACATCCACACCATCGCACGAGATGTCCTCGATCCTCGGATCGCGCATCAGCACGTCTATCATCCCGTAGCCCACGAAGTCCCTGGTGATGTAGTACACCACCTTCTCCTTTGTCTGCGGATCGAGCCTCAGGCCCCGTGTTTTTATGAAGCTCTCGATGCTCTTTTTCAAGTACTCCTCCTTGTCCTTGATCCCCATCTTGTCAAGCTCGTACTCCAGTGTGCGCTCCAGGGAGTCACGCACGAGGGCTACGAGCCTTCTCTCGTTCTCGTCCAGGGGGGGCTCGATCACATCGTATATAAATTCACTGCTCTCGCGATTGTACAGCACCCTGGCATAGCTGAAGGGCGGGGATATCCTGCTGAACTCCAGCTCCTCGTAGTCCGGGCCTGGGAGCGGGGGAATGGGACAGAGCGGGGAGCCGCGCCCGTCCTTCCAGTCCTGCTCTACGACCTTCGCGCCCCTGGGCATGAACTTCTTCATGTTCCTCCCTCCCAAGAGCTTCGAGAGGTATGCCTCCTTCATCCCCATCAGGAGCCCTCCTCACCGACGAAGAGCTCGAAGTGCGCGGTGGTGATCGAGAAGCTCAGCAGCGCTGCCCTGTCGAACTCCAGCACGAAGCTGTTGGCTGCTACCGGGCTGAGCACGTATGCTGATGGGCTCACACCACTGCGGTTCAAGTAGTTGCTGATGTAGGTGTGCCACGCCTGTGCCTGCTCAGACCCTATGACGATGGTCGCGTTGGTGGTGAGGTTGAGCCTCTCGGATATTTCGAGATACTCGGTGGCTGCATAGCGCAGGGCTGTGTGTATCCCGGTGGTGCCCGTGCCTGCGTAAGATTTGTTGACCCCGATGAGGCCCACCTGCGTGAGCGATACTCTATACATATCTCCTTCCTTTCGCACCACGAACTGCGGCATGCTCTTTACAAGCATTCCATCTGGTTGTACTAAGAGAAGCGCATCGTTCTCGTAGATCATCCTCTGCTGCACGTAGTAGCGGTTGGGCGCGTACATCTCGATCGTGCCCGTGGTGTTGCTGTATATGGTGTAGTCCGTGATGCTGCCGCCGGTGATGTTGTAGCCCAGGACGACGCTGCAGTTCCCTTTACCAGGGTTGATGTTCAGGATCCCGGCGGTGGGCGAGGCGAACATCGGCACCCCCTCGGAGCCGAGGGTGATGGGGGTGTAGACCATGATCTCGTGCGTGCCGCCGAACTGCGCGGCAAGGATCTGATTGTCCATCCCCCACTTCAGCTGGCCGAACTGCATCTCCACGAACGCCATGTGCTTGGCCTCGTTGTCCTCCATCCATACGGGCACATACTGGTTCGTGAACACCGAGAGCAGGGTGAGGAAGATCATCAGAGCCATTATCGTGCCGACCGTGGATGCCACGCCCTCGCTCCCCCACGTCCTCCTGACCCGAGATCTCCTGTCCTTCGCGCACGGTGCAGCCATCTTTCAAGCCACCCTCTGTACACCAATTATAGCGCAGAGTGTATATATAGATGTCGTTCACCATCTGCACCATATCTCACGGAGGCAATCAAATCCTTTTTCAATCCCTAATCCATAGGGGGCAGGGATGAAGCTCATCCCGGCACTCTCGGTCAGGGGCGGCGAGGCTGTCTCGAGGGAGGGCGAGGGCTATGCACCCCTCTCCATGGGCGGCAGCGCTACGGAGATATTGAGGGCGCTCGCAGCAGCGCATGACACAGTCCTCGTGCTCGACCTCGACGCGATAGAGGGGAGGGAGATTCAGTTCAGGCTCCTGCGACAGATGTCCGAGGAGGACTGCGATCTCTGGCTCGACGCTGGGATAGATGGCCCCAATGCCCTTTACGACCCCTTCATCGCTGGTGCGGTGCGCATAGTGCTCGGCACCAAGCGCCTCACCTCCCTCGATGCAGTGGTGAAGATCATCGAGCTGTCTGAGGACGTGCTGCCATCGCTCGAGTTTCACGACGGCATGCTGCTCTGGGGTGATGCAGGGCACCCAGATCCACATGACCTCCTCTCCTTCATGCAGGAGGCAGGATACAAGGAGGTGATGGTCGCAGAGCTGGGCGCAGCCCCTGAGATCTCGAGGAACGCTGCGGCTGCCGCGGCGGAGATGGGGTTCGCGGTTTATGTGGGAGGGGCGCTCAACCCCTTTGCATCTGAGCTGAAGGCTGTGGCGAAGATCGTCAGTGCTTCGAGGGTGTTGGAGGGGATGGATGAGGGAGCTTGAGCTCGCAGTGGCGGCTGTGTTCAAAGGAAAGGGAAAGGAGAGGATGGGCGAGCAGGAGTTCGTGATGTTCGCATCCCTGGACAGGAGGTGGCTCACCCCCGCCGATGCACAAAAGCTCATGCATGCCGCGATCGCAGCCAAGCTTCTCAGGAACGAAGAGGGGAACCTGGTGCCCTCGTTCGATGTTAAAGAGGTGGAGGTGCCGCTAGGCTTCGCTCCATCCCCCAAGGCGCTGGAGGTGCGGGACGGTGCGCTCTTTCCAAGGCTGGTGGGCGAGATATCAAGGGCTGCAAGGCTCTCCAAGAGAGAGGTGATCGCAGCCGTGAACAGGAAACAGGAAGAGGCGGATGTGGAGATCGAGGTCGCCGCGCTGCTCGTCGCCTGGGAGAAGGGCTGCGATCTCAGGGGCTACATAGCCGAGGCAAAGGCGGAGGTGCTCGATAGATACGGGGTCACTACCCGAAGTAGTCAAGGTCCTCCTTCGAAGGAGGCTCCACGTTCTCCATCTCCTTCAGGCGGGAGGTGAGCATCTCGATATGCCTTGCCTTTTCCTCCAGCTCCGCGAGGCTGATCTTCATTCTCAGGAGGCGTGCGAGTACCTCCAGCACCGCCCGCGCGCTCTTCGGGTCCACGAAGTATCCTGAGGTCTCGCCCATCAGACACGCGCCCTCGATCCCTTGGATATCGCCGAGCCCCAACAGGAGCCCTGCTGCACCCACGATGCCGCCCCCAGGCTCCCCCTGCGAGAAGGCGACCCCATGGGCGATCATCTCCTTCACCAATTTAGGATTAGTGGCTGCGCCCAGCACCCTTGGGATCTCGACGATCTGCCCTGTGGACCACCCGCCCAGGGTGTAGATGCGCTTGAGCTTGTAGATGCTCAGCTCTTTGAGCAGGGCATGGCTGAGGATGTACTGCCCTTCGGCAGAGGAGCCCTGATAGTCGCCGGTGAGGAGGATGATATCCCCCTGCGCAGTCCTTGTGTAGAAGAGCTCGTTGCGGACCAGGCGTATCGTCCCTCCCTCCAGTATGAGCACCTGCGGTGGGAAGTGGATCGAGAAGATCTCCGAGAACTTCTCCGCATTGAGCTGGTCGATCAGGTGCTCGACAGCCAGCTTGCCCACGTTCCCCACGCCGGGCAGCCCCTCGATCAGCACAGGCTGCTCCAGTTCTGGCCTTGCGAGATATCTAAACACCACGTCATCCATCCTTCTCAACCTCCGTGAGTTTTCTCAGCCTTCGTCTGTATCCCTTGTACCTGTCATCGGGCGAGTACTTGGGCGGTATCGGTGGCTTGGCGGCATCACCGCAGCGCGGGCACACGTCCTTCAGGGTGTAAGCCCAGCATCTCACGCACCTGCGCAGGAGCGACTTCATCTCACTGCTCCTTCCTCACGAATCTGCCCGTGCCCCCTAGCTGTGCGATCCTGGTGATCGCGCGCTCTGCTGCCCTTTTGAGGATCTCCTCAGCCTCTCGGTAGTCGTGGGCGGTGACCGATATCCTGTACCTGGGAGCACCGAGGTATTGAAGTGCGATGTTGCGCCCCTCTGCGGCACTCAGCGCATCCTTTATCACATCGATCCCCTTGGGGGCTTTGGACGAGAGCTCCAGCGTGCCTGTGACCTTCATCATCGGCAGCTGCACGTTCTCCTGCCCCACTGCCGCGAGATGCTGCACCCAGGCGCCTTTGAAACCGTCCTTCTTGAGCTGCTCGGGGTCCAGCGCTGCCACCTCAAACGCCTTGTAGAGCGAGCCGTAATGCTCGATCAGCGCGTCCCCGAACGCCTCGTAGCACTTCTCCATGCTCTTTTTCATCCGTTCAGCTACGATCTCCATGAACTTCTCAGCTCGCTGCTCGTTCTTCCACTCCTGTATCTTCTCCCTGCGCTGGTGATCGTTCACGCGCTTCAGCGAGAGGTCGATGTGCCCCTTTGATGGATCCACGTTGAGCACCCTGCAAACGACGCGCTGTCCCTCCCTCACGTAGTCGCTCATGCGCTTTACCCAGCCTGTGGCGATCTCGGCCACGTGGATGAAACCCTCTCTCTCGTCGTACTCGTCCAGCGAGACGAAAGCCCCGAAGTTCTTCACGCTGCGTATCGTGCAGACGACGAACTCGTCCGCCTCTGGGTATTCTACCTTTCTGGACATCACTCTACGACCCCAACCACCTCGTTCTTTCCGAAGTCGGTCTTTCCTCCAGTGGGTTTGCCGAGCGTCGAGCCGCAGACCTGACATGTGACGTGCGTGGCGACTCTGTGAAAGACGACCTGTTCGTTGCCGCAGTCCGCGCACTTGACCCTCAAGAAGCTCCTGCTGTAGTCCCTTTCAGCCATGAACTCACTCCGTGTACTCGAACTTCTTCGCCCTCAGGCACTGCGGCATCTGTGCCTTCTTGCACTTGCCGCACCTCAGCCTGAGCCAGACCTTTTTCGTGGGCTTCTCGTTGTCAGGCTTTGGTCTTGGAAATCCACCATAGCCCGCGGTCACCCTCCTGAACCTGCGCTGACCCCACTTCAGCTCGCTCGCCTTCTTCTTCTTCACGCGCTCGA
Source organism: Thermoplasmatota archaeon (assembly GCA_040753455.1). GTDB lineage: Archaea > Thermoplasmatota > Thermoplasmata > SG8-5 > JACRNV01 > JBFMEL01. The sequence goes on from JBFMEL010000037.1 coordinate 13,488, forward strand.
CATCGTGCAGCGTGTGCGTCCCGCAGGAAGGGCAGTACGCCTTGATCTTTCTTGGGAGCTTCATTGTCACTCGCCCCTGGTCGCCTCGGATGGTGAGAGCAGCGTAGAGCACAGCCTGTATTAAAGGGTTGTTGCGCTGGGAGACAGCTAAGTCATCGGTTGGCAGAACCCTTCCATTTTCTATCCTCCATGCTGTTGCCATCCTTATCATTTCCCTTCGTTATACCGCCATCCCATCGAATGAGAACTGTGGACCCGCAGGATCTACATGTTGGCGTATGCCATCCCTTCTTTCGATGAGGTTTCACCGACCGACGAGCTCAGGGTCTCAGACAACCAAAAGATTTATAGATGCCACCAGTATTCCGTGGCTTCCCAGAGGATACGATGAAGTATACGAGGTTTGAAAAGGCAAGGATTATCGGGGCAAGGGCGCTCCAGGTAAGCATGGGCGCCCCGGTACTCTTAGAGCTCCCGATAGGCGTAATCGACCCTGTAGAGATCAGCACCCTCGAGTTCGAGCAGGGGATGATCCCGATCACCGTGCACAGGAGGATGCCTGGTGCATGACCCTCATCACCGAGGCTAAGATCAGAAAGATATTGGACAGCCGTGGCAGAGCCACGGTGGAGGTCGAGATCGCGGGCAAGGGGTTCCGCGGGCGTTGCGCTGCCCCATCGGGCGCGAGCACCGGCGCGCACGAGGTCATCGCCCTGCCAAAGGAAGGGCTGGAGGCAGCGATGAGGAGATTCAAGAAGGAGATCGCCCCCGCGCTCGTCGGCATGGATGCAGCGGAGCAGGCTGCGATAGACCAGCGCCTGCACGAGATAGACCGCACCCCTGATTTTTCTAGGATCGGTGGGAACGTGGCTACCGCGGTCTCCCTGGCTGCAGTCAGGGCTGCTGCGGACGCGCTCCGCATCCCTTTGTGGAGATACCTGGGAGGGATCATCCCTGTGGAAATGCCATGTCCGCTGGGGAACGTGATCGGTGGAGGGAAGCATGCACTGGGCGGCACGCATATCCAGGAGTTCCTGGCGCTAGCGCAGGGTGAGAGCTTCTCGGAGGGGGCGTTTGCGAACGCTGCCGTGCACAGGGCTGTGCGCGAGATATATGTAGAGCGCTGTCCCAGTGCCACGCTGGGCAGGGGGGACGAAGGAGCCTGGGTGCTCCCCATCGAGGATGATGAAGCCCTGAGTCTATTAAGCGATGCGTGCGAGCGCGCGGCTGCCACCACGGGTGCTGAGATAGGGATTGGTCTAGATGTCGCCGCATCCGCCCTGTTCTCCAGAGGGGTTTACAGGTACGGGAAGCTCGCGCGCAAGCCCAAGGAACAGATCGCTTACATGGAAAAAATAGCGGGAGAGCACGGCATCATGGTGCTCGAGGACCCTCTGCATGAGGAAGACTTTGAAGGCTTTGCGGAGCTCACGGACCGCGTGGGGGACGAGTGCCTGATCGTGGGTGATGACCTCTTTGTCACGAACTACGAGCGGCTTGAAAAGGGGATCGAGTGCGGTGCGGGGAACGCCATACTCGTAAAGCCGAACCAGATAGGCACGCTCACCGACGTGCTGAGGACAGTGAGGCTGGCAGCCATCGGGGGCTATGAGACCATAGTCTCGCACAGGAGCGGGGAGACCACGGATGACACCATCGCCCACCTTGCTCTCGCCATCGGCTCCATCGCCATAAAGACAGGGGCTGTGGGAGGGGAAAGAACAGCGAAGCTCAACGAGTTGATCAGGATCGAGGAGGCGTTGCATGGAGGATGAACAGGGAGCCCATGAATTGCTTGTCCCAGAAGACACCTATCTGACCTCAGGTGTGCACATAGGCACGCAGCAGAAGAGCGCCGACATGATGCAGTTCATTTTCAAGGTGAGGGGCGATGGGCTCTACGTGCTTGACGTCAGAAAGACGGACGAGCGCCTCAGGATCGCCGCGCAGTTCATCGCGCGCTTCCCACCCGAGAAGATACTGGTGGTCTCAGCGCGCCAGTACGGACAGAAACCCGCTTCCATATTCGCCAAGACCACGGGGATGCATGTCTTCGCAGGACGGTTCGTCCCAGGGACCATGACCAACCCCAACCTGTCGGTCTACATGGAGCCGGAGCTGTTGATGGTCACCGATCCTGCCGCAGACCAGCAGGCCCTCAGAGAGGCGATGAACATCGGGATACCGATAGTGGGGCTGTGCGACGCGAACAACGAGACGCACTATGTGGACCTCGTGATCCCCACGAATAACAAGGGGCGCAGGGCGCTTGCCACCATATACTGGCTGCTGACGCGCGAGGTGCTCAGGGCGCGGGGAGAGCTCTCATCCCCTGAGGAGTTCAAGCTCGCGGTAGAGGACTTCGAGGCGGAACTCTAGCGCAAGCCTTTAATCCATGCTGCATCTTCTGCCTTCCATGAACGGCACGCGCAGCCCGGCCGTTGCTGGGCAGTTCTACAGCGGGACGAGGGAGGGACTGATACGGCAGGTGGAGGAGTGCTTCAGGCACAGGATCGGCCCGGGAGCGCTTCCGCCCAAGAGCCCGGAGGACGGGGAGAGACTGAGGGGCGGCGTTGCCCCCCATGCTGGGCTGATGTACTCCGGACCTGTGGCTGCCCACCTCTACTGGGAGATCGCAAGGACAGGCACACCAGAGACATATGTGATCATCGGACCCAATCATTCCGGGTATGGAAGCGCCGTAGCGCTCTCGACGATGGACTTCTCGACCCCTCTGGGGGTGATGAGGCGCGACGTTGAGCTCTGTGGTGTCCTCGCAAATAACGGGGTGACAGAGGACGACGTGGCGCACGGCTTCGAGCACTCCCTGGAGGTGCAGCTGCCGTTCATTCAGTACATTAATCCGAATGCCAGGATCGTGGCGCTCTGCATGGGGGACCAGAGCCACCGCGCAGCCGTGAAGCTCGGCGAGCGCATCAGGAAGGCAGCAGAGGGCAGGCACATGATGATCATAGCATCCACAGATTTCTCGCACTACGTGCCCCCGGAAGATGCGAAGCGCCTGGATAGCATGGCGGTCGAAGCCATCCTGAGCCACGACACCAAGCAGCTGGATGATGTTGTCCATCATCACCACATCTCCATGTGCGGCTACGGACCTGTGATGGCGATGCTGGAGGCTGTGCAGCCCAAAGGCTCGAAGCTCCTGCGCTACGCCACATCCGGAGACATAGCACCCATGCGCGAGGTCGTGGGCTACGCCGCGATAGCGGCATGGTAAGGGCGCTCACCAGTCCACTATCCAGATGGTGTCCGCAGGCACACAGAGCCAGTAGCCCTCGCCCCTCTGCAGGACATAACTTTCGGGAAGCACTGAGGTCTTGTATGTTGCTGCTGCGCTGGACCCTTCGACGTGCGTCGCGCCCGTGGCTGCCTTCAAGTTGCCCACAGTGTAACTGCTGTCGTTCCTTACAGGATAGCCGCCCATGTTCCAGCCAGCATAGAGGTTGATGGTGGCAGCCTCATCCTGTCTATCCCACAAATTTTATATGTAACATAAACAATACATGTGACTACATGCCTAACATAAGATACAGCAGGCACGCGCGGATACGGATGATAGAGCGGGGGATATCTACAGCAGAGGTGGTGGGTGCCATCGAGCAAGGCAGCAAACGAAGACAGGACGGGAAGATCGTGGCCGCGCACAGGCATGTGGAAGTGGTGTTCAAAATGGTGAAGGGTGACTGCTACGTGATAACCGTGATGCTGCGGTGGTGAGTGAAATGGCAAGATGTCCGATATGCGGAAAAGGGAAACTCCAGATCGGAGAGATAGAGGAGGAGATGTTCGGTGTTTCACTTGGAGCGTACAGCGCAGAGATATGCGACGAGTGTGGTGAAACATTCCTGGATCAAGACGCAATGCAGGAGATAGAAAGAAAGGCGAAAACCCTGGGGGTATGGGGCCTAGCGAAGAGCGCGAAGATCACTAAATCAGGCAATTCGTTGAGCGTTCGCATACCAGCAAGGATCGCGCAGTTCTTGGGGCTGAAGGAAGGAAAGGACATCATCCTCTATCCTGATGGAAAACGAAAAATAATACTCGAGGTAACGTAGTGGGGAATGGCGCAGGAAGGGCAGGCACGACAGAACGAGGCATAGAGGCATAAGTAAGTCCTCAGCCCCCCTGCCCGAGTTTGTTTCCTCGCCGTGGGTTCGGACGTGAGGTGCTTTCACTTTGCTTTTATGCTCCTCACGTCCTATCATCTCTGGGAGGATGATGGGAACACGGCAAGAATATGATGTGAGATTGTTTCCTCGCCGTGGGCACGGACGTGAGGTGCTTCTATTTGCTTTCATGCTCCTCACGTCCTATCATCTCTGGGAGGATGATGGGAGCACGGCGAGAATATGATGTGAGATTGTTTCCTCGCCGTGGACACGGACGTGA